>JAPLFG010000003.1:1596896-1916276 GCA_026390795.1 Ignavibacteriales bacterium | reverse complement strand
AAGTTGACCACCGGACATATTAACACCAGCATAAAAAGTTGTACCAGGAGCTGAAGTAACAACATTTGTTCCTGTTGCAGGTGTGTTTATTGTTAATAGACCTGTAACAGTAACATCTGTTCCTGTCCAAGGTGATAATGTAATTCCACCTTTATTAGATGTGATATTACCATTAACAGTCACTCCTTTAAGGGTTAACAATCCAGCACCGTCTTTTTGAAGATTCGGAATATTTCCAGTACCAGCAGTTTCTCGGAGAGTTGTTGCTCCAGAAACGTTGAATACTAAAAGACCGCTACCGATTGCGGAACTTGTGATATTGCCTTCATTTGTATGAACTGCAGCACCAGAAAGTGTTAAAGTTAAAGTATTTGCAGCAAGAGCGATAGTATGGCCAGCGTTGTTTATTAATGCACCAGCAATTGTAACGGGACCTTTTACGTTAACGGTACCTGCAGCTGCTGCAGTAGTTAATCCACCACTGATTGTTGTAACTACACTTGTACCACCTAAGTTCATTGTACCCGTGCTGCCATTCTGCACATTAAGTATTGGAGTGAAGCCACCCCCTGATCCAGTTGTGTAATCTGAAGTACCAGCGCCAGTATCAAAAGTATCACCTGTATTTACTTGGCTTACACCACCGGTAAGAGATAGTGTTCCTGTTGTTCCACCTGAATTTAAAAATAAAGATGTATGGGCACTATTAGCTGATGCAACACCATAACCGGCTGCAGCTGCATCAAATTGAGTATAAGTAACGGGTCCAGAAATAACAATAGCACCTGTTGATTGATTGTCAATTACAGTACCGTTAGCAGCTAATGTTGATCTAACAGCAACTCCGCCTGAGAAAGTAAATGTACCAGTACCGGCATTTACAATTGTTGCTGTGAATTGTTTAGTCCCTAAATCTGTTTCACCGTCTTGATCATAAAGAGTAACTAACCCTCTAAATGTTCCGCTTGTATTAGTTGTTCGGAAAATTCCACCGCCAACATAACCAAAATTAATTGGGTTGTTGAAAGTGACTGTTTTACTTGTAGCTGTTGCGGAAAGATTTAAAGTTCCAAGTTCTGTAGGAACTTCACCGCCAGCTGTAAGAGAAACAGCATTAATATAATTCAATGTTCTGTTTGCTTTAGTAAATGTCGGAGTTCCTACTATAGTCCCTGCAGTTACGTTAATAGTTGTATAGTTAACACCGATTGTAAAACCGCCGGCACCCATAGCACTTACATCAAGAGTACCGCTTACAAGGTTCATCGTTTGTCCGACGGTAGGGTTCAAAACTACATTTTGAACACCAGCAGTCGTAGGTTGAAATGCAATGACTCCAGTACTGCCTGCGTCTAGAGTAAAAGTTCCATTTCCGTTTAAGGTCACTGTATTATTACCAAGGTATGTTTGGACTACAAATGTCATACTCTTGCTGAGAGGACCAGGATTAAAATTGTAACCATTAGCATCGCTAATAGCACCAACGCCTGCATAATTGTACTGCCCAGCAGCCATATACACAGTAGTACCACTTGCAAAAGCCGAATACGCACCTTCGATGGTTCTTACTGGACCAGTACCCAAAGGATTGTTTGTAGGATTCGCTCCCGTATATGTGTCATCACCATCGGTCGAGTTCAGATACTTTTGACCGTAGGAGAGCGAACTTAGCATGATCGTAAAAAGAAAAACGATCGTGCTAAATTTTAATAGATTCTTCAGATTCATTTGAATCTCCTAGTTAGTTAAATAAATAAAAAATAAAAAAATGTTACATACACACAAAAATATAAAATTTAAATTGCCCCCTAGGTCGGTAGGCGTGTTTGCATGTAGTTCCTCCTTATCATTTAGAATAATAGATGAATTAGTTTTAGAATTAAAATAAAGATTTTTGAAAGTTAAGTTCAATGTTTTTATACGTTTAATATAATTATTGTAAAAATTTACTTTAAGATAATTGTTAGAGTAAAAAAAAGCAAGCTTCAAACAAAAAAATCCTTTACTTTGTTTAAGAAAGTTTTTTGTTGAAAAAAGAGAAATTTCCTTGTGTGTTAGGAAATTTTCATTGTCACTATTTAAAAGATAGTTATTCATCTTAATCTTGTCAACTTTTTTTAAAACAATTAACAGAATCATAATTAGTGAAATGTGAGTTGCCTTCGATCAATAAAGACTTAGTGTTTAGCTTTTCGTAAATGAGCTGATAACTGACAGCTGATAGCTGACGGCTGATGGGGGTTTGATACGTAAAATATTCGCAGTTCTGTAGAATTATTCGCACTAAGTTATAATCTCCAAAGAATTAAACAAGATGTTTTCCGCTTTTTAAGCGAATAAAAACACTTTATTAATGAAATATTTTTTTTATTTCTGTTTACCTTTTTTCCGACAGCCCATATATTCAATCATCATGCCAGAAAAAGCAATTGAGAATTGATAATTGCCAATTGAGAATTTCGGATAGAGTTTATAGAGTGTTTAATCATAATCTTGATCATAGTCGCCGTGCAATTCATAGTGCTTAATAGAACACGGATTACGCTGATCGATTATGATTTGCTCAGATTATTCAATTTGATAGAAATGTATTTTATTAAATGATCAAACGACATTGCTTGAGTTTCAAAAGTAATTTTCTTGGAACGAATCAAGAGAGGCGTTCAGGTTTACTGCTCTCAATTGCTTTATGAGTTTTTTTTCTGTTCAGGTTACCAATACTTTAGAATCTCCAGCTAGCAACTAACAATCCACAACCGATAACTGAAATCTGACAACCGACAACTAAAAGCTAATAGCTAAAGGCTAATAGCTGATTGCTTCACGCTTACAGTCCCGTCATTCATTGCGCATATAACTTCGCTTGTCATTCCAACAAATAAACCGTGCTCAACAATTCCCGCACGCTGATTTAATAAGGATGAAAGTTCATTTACATTTTTTATCGAACCGAAGTTTGCATCAAGTATAAAATTATTTTCGTCTGTTATATAATCTTTTCCCTCAGCATTTTTTCTTCTTACAACTTCAGCACCGAGTGCTTCTAAAAATTTTTGTTCTACATCTGCAGCAAATTGAATTACTTCAACCGGCACCGCCCATTTTGTACCAAGATGTTTTGAAAGTTTTGACTCATCAACAACTATGACCAACCTTTTACTTGCCTGAGCTAAAATTTTTTCTCGAAGAAGAGCACCTCCGCCACCTTTAATAAGATTGAGTTCTTCATCCACTTCATCGGCGCCGTCAATAGTGATGTCTATAAACGGAAGACGGGAAACGGAAGACGGGAAACGGGGTGCTGGTGATTTTGTTTGATCTAATTTCGTCTGTGGTTTTTCATCTTCCGTTTCACTTTTCACTTCTTCATTTTCACGTTTCTTAATCAATTCTCCAAAACTGATTAACGGTATTCCGAGCCTCTTTGCCTCAGTTTCCGTTCTAACAGAACTTGGAATGCACTCGATATTTTTTAACTCTCCATTTTTTATCTTCTCCGAAATTTTTTCAAGAGCGAATTGAAATGTACTGCCGGAACCGAGTCCGACAATCATTCCGGATGAGATTTCTTCAACAGCTTTTTCAGCGGCAAGTTTTTTGAGCTGGTTAATCATAATAACATTTTTACTCAATTATTGTTTCCAAATTAATTAAGCTTCATATCACTTACAAACTAATGGAATTCAGATTTTCACAATGAGTAGGCAATTATATAGATCAAGAGCATGATCATAATCCTTATACTCTTCATATAATATTGTATATCAGTTTCATTCTTCATAATTTTTCATCCCCTTTCGGTAATAAAGTTTTCTATTCCTGTTTTATATTGTTAAGAAAGAGCTAAAATGTATGTACGAAATTGATATTAAAAAGCATAATAAAAGAAAACGGATATGGATTACGGTTATATTTTTCACCTTAGCGTTGATTATAATTAATGTGGTACTTTACCTTTTATTCATGAATAACTGAGGATGATTTATAGGGATGTTAAAAAAAGATTAAGATCAAGAACATGATCATGAGACGAATAGTCATGATCGTAATCATGATCATAATCTTAATCGGCTTCTAAGAAATATCATGATTAAGATTAAGAGCAAGATCATGAAAAAGAGTAAAATCATAAGAAAGAATATGTGTGAGGTTGAAAAATGGAAGAGACTGAAAAATACTTTTTCGATCATGAAAAATTACGTGTATATCAAAGAGCTATCGAATTTGTAAAATGGACCGATTCGCTGTTAAAAAAAATCGAGATCAGGAGTTCAACCAAAGATCAACTAGAAAGAGCATCTGAATCAATAGTATTGAATATATCCGAGGGAAATGGAAAATTTCTACCAAAAGACAGATGCAGATATTTTGATATTTCCCGAGGTTCAGCTATGGAATGTGCGGGTTGCCTGGATGTTCTATTTGCGAGGAATCTAATTGATTATAAAGATAGAGAAGAGGGTAAAGTTATTTTAAAAGATGTTATTAATATGTTAATGGGATTAATAAAAAGTAATTCTGATAGAGTATATGAAACTCAAGGAAATTACGAGTAATAATATTACTAAAATCTTGATCGTAATCATGGTAATAATCTTATTCAGCTTTTAAGAATGCAAGATCATGAGCATGGTTATGAAAGAAACTGTCATAATCGTAATCGTGATCATAATCTTAATCGTCTTATAAGAAATCAAAATCATGAAGATGAACAAGATCATGAGCATGAAAAAGTAAACAATTGCAAAATAGATCATGAGCAAGATTAAGAGCAAGATCATGAAGGGAATAATCATGATCATATTCGTGATCATAATCTTAATCATCTTTTAAGAAAGCAAGTGCCAGAATAAGTTCATGAGCATGATTATGAAAAAGAATAAAGGTTAGAAAATGAGCAAGAACAAAATATATATTGAAACTTACGGCTGTCAAATGAACTTTGCCGATACTGAATTGGTAATGGGCATTTTGAAAAATCAAGGTTACGAATTAGCCAAAGAGATTGTTGATGCAAATGTAATCCTCCTTAACACATGCAGCATTAGGGATAATGCCGAGCAGAAAATTTATGCACGGCTTGAACATCTGCGCGGAATTAAAAGAAGGAGGAACGGAACTGTTATCGGAATTCTTGGATGCATGGCGGAGCGTCTCCGTAAAAATCTAATTGAAGAGAAGAAAATTGTCGATCTTGTTGTTGGTCCGGACGAATACCGGCGTTTACCGGAATTTATTGATTCGGCATTTGCAGGTGAAAAAGGAATCGGTGTTAAACTTTCGCGCACAGAAACTTATGACGATATCATTCCCTACCGCGAAGATGGACTGAACGCATGGATTTCCGTCATGCGCGGATGTGATAAGTTCTGCACTTTCTGCGTGGTTCCATTCACACGAGGACGGGAAAGAAGCCGTGCATTAAATTCAATCATAGATGAGATAAAACAACTTTCCGAAAGAGGATTTAAGGAAGTAACTCTTCTTGGTCAAAATGTAAATTCATACAGAGATAATGGAAATGATTTCGCCGACCTCCTTGCCGCTGCTGCTGTTGTTGATCGTTCAATACGCGTCCGTTTTACCACCTCTCATCCGCATGATTTATCTGATAAGCTTCTCTACACCATTGCCGAACATCCTAATATTTGCAACTACATACACCTTCCGGTTCAATCCGGCTCAAATCGAATTCTTGAGTTAATGAATAGAACATACACAATCGAACACTATCTTAATTTGATGGAGCGCGCAAGAACAATTATTCCGGGTGTAAGTTTTTCTACCGATATTATTTCCGGCTTTCCTACAGAAACCGAAGAAGATCATTTGATGACGCTTGATGTTATGAGAAAAGTACGCTACGATGGCGCTTACATGTTTAAATATTCTCCTCGTGAAGGGACAAAAGCATTTGAGATGAAGGATGATATTGTTGAAGAGCTCAAAGCAAAACGGCTGAATGATATTATTGATCTGCAACACCAAATTTCTTTCGAGATCAATCAATCGCAAATTGATACCGAAGAAATTATTCTTGTTGAAGGGAACAGTAAAAAATCGGATGATTTTTTTGCCGGAAGAACAGATACAAATAAAATTGTTGTTTTTCCTCGCAGTGAAGAAATATTTGTAGGTGATTATATTAAAGTAAAAATCAATCGCGCAACTTCGGGAACTCTCTTTGGCGAGGTTGTTGAAATAATAAATCATACAAAAGAGAGAGATTTAAAACGTATTATTGGGTAATAACCTTGATAATGAGATCTAAATTTTTAGCCATTTTATTCTTTCTAATCGTACTTCCGATGTTCGGACAAGAAGTTGATATAGCTCCAGCTCTTCAGCAAATCAAAAGCGGAAACATTCAAAATGCTTCAAAGATTTTACTGGAACTCAAATCGAAAAGTGTTAACGATCCGTCAGTAATCTATCTTGATGCAGTACTAACTAAAGATGGCGATGAAGCACTTCGGAAATATTCTGTCATTCTTGAAAAATACCCCGATAGTAAATACGCGGACGCCTCTCTCTACCGAATTTTTTCTTATTACTATTCTCTGGGCTATTATAAAAAAGCAGAATCCTATCTTGATAGATTAAAAAAAGATTTCCCGGAATCATCATACATCAAAACAGCCGATAGGAAAATACCCGACATTGAAGAGCCAAGTACAATTCCGGAAAATGCACCTCAGCTTGTGGTACAGCAAAAAAAAGTTGATACAAAAGAGTATAACTTTACAATTCAAGCTGGCGCTTTTTTAAATGTTGAAAATGCTCAAAAGTTAAGCGATCAATTAAAGAAAGAAAATTACTTTACCGAAATCACTTCGAAGGAAGTTGGAGGTAGTATTCTAAATGTAGTAAACGTAGGCAGATTTGCCAATGAAGAGGAAACAAAACCGGTCTTAAATTTTCTCGAAAGTAAATTTAATTTAAAAGGAAGAGTTGTTCCTATAAACCATTAATTCCAATTTCTCCATTATATTGATATAAAAACCGCTATTTTAAAGGGCAAAAATTTTCTAACTATATTATTGAATGAAGATAGAAGAGTTTCAGAAAAAATTCGGAATAATCGGTAAGAGCCACGAGATACGCGATCTGGTAGATATCACCATGCAAGTGGCGCAATCAGATATCTCCGTATTAATCGCCGGTGAAAGTGGAGTTGGGAAAGAAGTTTTCGCGCAGGCAATACATGGATACAGCCGTCGGGCAAACAAGGAATTGGTTAGTGTAAACTGCGGAGCTATCCCGGAAGGAATTTTAGAAAGCGAGTTGTTCGGTCATAAAAAAGGTTCGTTCACCGGATCCACCGAAGATCGCAAAGGATATTTTGAAATTGCAGACGGCGGTACACTTTTTCTTGATGAGATTGCAGAGATGCCGCTCACTACTCAAGTAAAACTTCTCCGGGTATTGGAAACTCAAGAGTTCATGCGGCTTGGCAGTGAAACGGTAACAAAAGTTGATGTGCGGATTATTGCAGCTTCAAATAAAAATTTGCAGAGAGAAGTTGATTCAAAAAAATTCCGCAATGATTTGTATTTCAGACTAAAAGCAGTGACTTTGAATATTCCTCCATTACGCGAGAGACGTGGAGATATATTAGAATTGACTTCTCATTTCATAAAAAATTATTCTACTAATAATAGAAGAACTCCACCGCAGATTACACAGGAAGCGGAGACGCTTCTTATCAATTATAATTGGCCCGGTAACATTCGCGAACTTAAAAATGTAATTGAGACTTCAATTGCATTAAACCGGACAGGCACGCTAGATGTTGATTCTTTCATTCCACTTCTGACTGAGAAAAGAATTGATGATGAACTTAGGAATCTTCCAGTTCATCTAAACCGCTCAGCCGAATCACTTGACCGGGAAATGATTTACAGGGCGCTGATTGAGATCAAAAAAGATTTAAATGATTTAAAGCAGATCGCTGATAAAAATCAAAGTGATATAAACAATTCAGCAATCAGTCAAAACGTAAATGAAGTTATTCCGTTAGAGGAAGTTGAGAAGCATGCAATTTTAAATGCGATTAATTTTACAAAATATAACAGAAGAAGAGCCGCGCAGATGCTGGGAATAAGCGAACGGACGCTTTATAGAAAATTGAAGGATTATGGAATTGAATAAAGAGTGCCTGAGTAAAAGAGTGCGTAAGTGCCTGAGACTTTTTTTAGTATTCATATCACTTATTAGTGGGATTATAATTTTACAATCGTGCAGTTATTCATTTACGGGATCCTCTGTTCCTTCTCATTTGAAATCAATTTCTATCCCGGTATTCAGCGACAAAAGCGGATCCGGTGAATTTGATTTGAACAGAAAATTAACAACTCAGCTTATTCAAAAATTTATTGATGATAATACATTGCTTGTAAGCGACAAACTGAACTCCGATTCATTTTTAGACGGAACAATCATAGCATTGAGTGACGCTCCGAATATTGTATCTGGCGGGGAAAGGGTTACATCAAGAAGAATTACAATTACGGTACACGCAGTTTATAAAGACCTGGTAAAAAAACAACAAATTTTCGACAAAAATTTTTCCAACTATGGGGATTATATTGTGAGTGGCGATATAACATCTGTCCGCAATGTAGCAATCCAAACAGCAATTGATAAAATCGCAGAAGATATTTTGTTGGGTGTAGTTTCAAATTGGTAACTAATTTAAGGCGCTTAAATGATATTTGATGAAATAGTTCTTTTTACATACATATTTTCTTTGTCAATCATTTTGGTTTTTGGAAGTCATGGTTTTATCATGATTTATTATCATCACAAGTACAGGAAAAACAATCCGCAGCCAAAAGAATCCCACGAAAACGATCTGGTTACAATTCAGCTTCCGATGTTCAACGAAATGTATGTGGCTGAAAGATTGATAAATGCTATTTGTGAAATAGATTACCCGAAAGACAAATTGGAAATTCAAGTGCTGGATGATTCGAATGACGAAACAGTAGACATAGTTGCAAAGATAGTAAAGGAAAAGCAGGATGAAGGATTTGATATTCAGCATGTTCGCCGAACTAACCGTTCTGGTTTCAAAGCCGGCGCACTTAAGGAAGGATTAAAAACCGCAAAAGGAAAATATGTAGCAATTTTTGACGCGGATTTTATTCCAAAGAAAAATTTCCTTCATAAAACATTAAAATATTTTACAAATGATAAAATCGGTCTGGTTCAAACCCGCTGGGAACATTTAAACGAAGATTTTTCAATTCTTACAAAAATTCAAGCGCTCGCTCTCGATGGACATTTTGTAATTGAACAGACAGTCCGTAATAAATCCGGATTCTTCATTCAATTTAACGGCACCGGGGGAATTTGGCTGAAAGAATGTATTGAAGATGCCGGCAACTGGCATGCAGATACTTTAACGGAAGATTTGGATCTAAGCTACCGCGCTCAGCTTAGAGGATGGAAGTTTATTTATCTCCGCGACTTTACAACACCGGCAGAACTTCCTACGGAAATGAATGCGTTAAAAGCTCAACAGTTTAGATGGACCAAAGGCGCAATTGAAACCGGAATGAAATTGCTTCCGATGGTTTGGAAAGGAAAAATTCCTCTTCGGGTTAAATTACAAGCAACATTCAATTTGACAAATAACCTTGTCTTCCCTTTTACGTTAATGGCGGGAATTTTAAATGTGCCACTAATCTTTATTAAGAACTCCGGACCTTACTGGAACTTCTTCAACTTCATGGCAATTTTTGTAGTTGCGTTCATCAGCACATTTTTATTTTATCTCTTCGCTCAAAAAGATGTTCATGCGGATTGGAGAAAGAAGATTACATTGTTTCCATTGTTCATGGCGGGGAGCATGGGATTTGCACTAAACAATACACGCGCAGTAATTGAAGGATTGATGAACAGGAAAAGCGAATTTGTACGTACTCCGAAATTCAAAACAGAAAAAAAATCGGAACATACGGTAGTAAAGGATAAATATTTAGCAAAGACAAAAGTGCAATCGTCAACATATGTTGAGCTTCTTCTTGCCGCTTATTGTTTAATAGGCGTTGGCGCAGCTATCTATTTTATGGAAATAGCCGCTCTTCCATTTCAGCTGATGTTCTTTTTCGGATTTGCTACTGTTTCAATAATGTCGTTAAAACAATCATTCACTAAAAAAGAGCTTTTGCCAGAGTGAACGGAACAGAAAGAGATATAGCTACAGAAAAAGTTAAGTTGATTTTCGAATTCAATGATAGTTCGCCGCTCTTTGCGCGTGTCGCCGCTTCTGAAATTGAACTTGGTAATGTAAATGATGCCGTTAAATTACTTGAGAACGGAATTACAAATCATCCGTCATATCCAACCGCTTATTTTATGCTTGCTATTGCAAATGCATATGCCGGGCTTGAAGACGAAGCAAAAAGTTCTGCCGCAATCGGTGGTGAGATTCTCGGCTCACCGGAAACATTAAAGTATTATGAGAATAAAATTTTGGAAATAATTTCCGAGAGAAATTCTTTAAGCGAAGCAATGAGACCTACATTTATTTCGAGCGAAGAAGAAGAATCGGCAGTCGAAAACAATGACGAGAATATTGAGGACAACCTTGATCTTCTTGCAGAACAGTTGAGTAAAGCAAAAATAATTCCTAAGGGAATTGATGAACCGGCGGCAGAAATTAATTCACCTGCGGCCCCTATTAAGAAAATTGTCTCCGATACGATGGCAGAAATATTTTTATCACAAAAAAATTATACCGAAGCGCTTTCAATCTACGCCGAATTGCTGCGACAGAAACCGGAAAAAGCCGGAATCTATCTTCAAAAGATATCAGACATAAATTCTTTGAAGCTGTACTAAATTAACTCGTTGTATGAATTAGAATGTAAACCGTTAAAACGGTTTTATTGTTGCACATGATTTTTCAAACTGTTTTAACAGTTTATTGAAAAACATTTCTTAATTCACACAACATGTTAAGTTATATTTCAGTATAACTTTGATTTAAAATTAAATCTGAGACGACTCACCGGGTCGTCTCTACTTTAAACAATGTACATAAAGCAAAAACTCTCTAAAAAATTTTACACGCGCGATGTTCACATTGTCGCAAAGGAATTACTTGGAAAGTTATTGGTGCGAAAGTTTCGGGGAAAAATAATTTCCGGTAAAATTGTTGAGGTTGAGGCGTACGACGGTTCTATTGATGAAGCATCACATTCATTCGGCGGAAAGACAAAACGGAATGAAGTTATGTTTAAGAATGGGGGACTGCTATATGTTTATTTTACTTACGGAATGCACTTCTGTGCAAACGTCGTAGCCGGAAAAGAAAATGAAAGTAAAGCTGTTTTAATCCGCGCTCTTGAGCCGGTTGACGGAATTGATCTGATGACAAAGAACCGTTTTAACAAGAAAGAGATTACGCAAAAAGAATTTGTAAATCTCACAAACGGTCCGGCAAAATTATGCAAAGCTTTTAAAATTGAACGTGCACAAAACGGAACAGATTTAACCGGCAGTGAGATTTTTATTCGCAATTCGCCTAAACTAAATTTTTCCAAAATTGCGGCTACTACAAGAATCGGTATTAAAAAATCTGTAGATTTGCCCTGGCGCTATTATATAAAGGACAATCTGTTCGTATCGAAAAAATGAAGTCACCAAAAAACATTTTAATTGTTCGGACCGACCGTATTGGGGATGTTGTTCTTTCTCTCCCAATGGCGTCAATTATTAAAAAATATTTTCCGGAATGCAAAGTTACATTTCTGCTTCGCCAGTATACAAAACCGCTGGCAGAAAATAATCCTTACATCGATGACGTTATTACATTAATCGAGGTAAATGGAAAACCTTCCATCTCAAAAAATGTTTCCCAGCTCAAAAATAGATTTGATGTGAGTGTCGTTGCTAATCCAACGTATTCAATAGCACTGATCCTTTTTCTTTCCAATATAAAAGAAAGAATTGGAACCGGTTACAGATGGTATTCGTTTTTCTTCAACAGGAAAATTTACGAACATCGCAAGTTTGGCGAGAGGCATGAACTTGAGTACAATGTTAGATTGCTTCAACAGCTTGGTATTGATGAATCCGTAAATGAAGAGAATGTTTCCTTTGGAATCTCTTCTTCTAAGAAAGACACTGCAAAGATAAAAAATCATTTAGCGTCTATCGGAATTGATTTTTCGAAGAGAATCGTTATTGTTCATCCCGGAAGCGGCAAGAGCGCAGTTGATCTTCCGGTAGAGAAAATGAAATCACTTGTAAAATCTTTATCAAAGGAAGAAGTTGAGATATTCATCACAGGAAGCGGTCCCGAAAAAGAACTTTGCCAATCTCTTGTTGTTAATAACTCTACAAAAAATTTGGCGGGCATTTTTAATCTTGGCGAACTGACGGCATTGATTGATCAAGCGGATCTATTGATTGCAAACTCAACCGGACCGATTCATATTGCCGCCGCATTAGGCAAATATATTATTGGTTTTTATCCAAAATTCATTGCGGCGTCATCTAAACGCTGGGGACCATATACGACTAAGAAAAAAATATTTTCACCAAATATTGATTGCAATAATTGCACGCGTAAACAGTGTGAGAATCTAAATTGTATGGATAGTATAATAGTAGAAGATGTTGTTAGTGCGGCAAAAGAAATTCTCGCTAAAGTTTCATTGGAGAAAAAATGAAGTTTGGAGTTTGGGTTATAAATTTTAACGAGAAGATCATGATTATGAGCAGGATCAAGAGTAAGAATCATGACTCGGTTTTGAGGAATTCCCTAATCTTTTTCTTGATCTTACTCGTCTCTTCCGGGAACTTATATTCACAAAAAAGTGAATTCCGAAAAATTGAGAACAAAGCATTCAAGGTTGGCGAGTTACTTACATTTGAAGTCAATTATGGTTTTATTACAGCTGGTTATGCCGAATATTCAATTCCAAGAATTGTAAAGATCGCGGGACGGGATGTTTACAATGTAACATTTAACGTTAGCTCTGTTTCAACATTCGATTCCTTTTACAAAGTACGCGATCATTACGAAACATTCATTGATGTTCAAGGAATATTCCCGTGGCGTTTCGAACAGCATATTAGAGAAGGCGGATACTCGCGCGATTTTTCCGCGTTCTTCGATCAGCGAAAAAATAAAGCTAAAACTTCCGAAGGCTCTTACGATATTCCGAAATATGTAAACGATATTGTTTCTGCATTATATCTCGCCCGCACTTTTGATTATTCGAAGTTGAAAGAGGGCGATAAATTTCATCTTGAAAATTTTTATAAGGACAGAACTTATCCTCTTGAAATTCTTTATAAAGGAAAGGAAACGGTTTCTGTTTTGGCTGGAAAGTTTGACTGCATTATTTTGGAACCTCTTGTTCGGGAAGGCGGACTCTTTAAAAACGAAGGAAGTATTGTTATCTGGCTCACCGACGATGTATTAAGAATTCCTGTAAAAGTAAAAACGAAAGTACTAGTTGGATCGATTGATGCCGAACTAAGCAGTTATTCCGGTCTTGCCGGTGAACTTAAATCGAAGAGGAAATAATTTCTTGGGAGAAATGGATCACGGCTTATGGATTTATAATTTTTCTCAATTCATCCATTTTCCATCTTCCGTCAACCATAATCCATCAACCATCTTCCATGAATCATCAACCATCTTCACTTTCTCTTTAATTAGCAACTCACTCACCTTTTTTATAATTTGTAAATACTATGAATGAAGAATTTAAAGATCAACATGAACCAAAAGAAGAAGAGCCGAAAGTTGAAATTGTAAAACCATTTTCAACAATTCCTCCAATTACAGCGGCATTTATTGCGCTTATTGGAATCTTCCTTCTTTATCAATTCGGCGGCGCAATTTTAACTATTGCAGTTTTCGGTTTCAATTTTGAAAAAGCCGACGTGAATATGGCACGCTTGCTTACAATGGGCGGACAAATACTCTTAATGTTATTTCCTACTCTTTTGCTTGCAAAGTATATTTATAAAGAGAACATTTCATTAATTCTTCGCGTAAAATTTCCTTCCTTTAAGGAAGTTGGAGTATTTACAGTTGGTTTGATTCTTCTGACTCCGCTTCTTCAGAATTTTCTATCATTGCAAACTTATGCATTGGAAAAACTGGCGGCAGTTAGCCCGTTCGTCAAAAACATAATGGATATGCTTGATAAGCTCGATAAACTTGTTGAAAGTACTTATAGCACTTTACTAACATCTCATTCGGTGTATGAATCATCATTCATCATATTCGTTGTAGCGGTTATTCCTGCACTTTGCGAAGAAACATTGTTCCGGGGATTTGTTCAAAAAAGTTTTGAACAAAAGCTGAAACCGTTTTGGAGTATTTTAATCACGGCAGTCTTTTTTGGATTATATCACTTTAATCCGTACGGATTAGTTACTCTTATAGCACTCGGTGCTTATTTTGGCTTTGCCGCGTACATGAGCAATTCTATTTTTGTCCCTATGGCGTTGCATTTCTTTAATAATCTTGTAGCCGTTCTTGCATTTCTTTTTCTGGGGAACGAGGAATTAATAAAAACTACTGTGACAAAAACCCAATATATTATACCGCAACTTATCAGCTTTGCAATGTTTGCCACTCTTTTCTTTGCTTATATTATTTTTATTAAGACTAACTATAATAGAATAGTCTCCAATAAATAGGAGGTATTATGATCTGTCCGAAATGTGAATATGAATATTTTGAGGGAATTAAATACTGCGCCGATTGCGGTGCCGAATTAATTCCAGATGATGAATTTGAAAAAAATTTACTCCACCCTAAAGATTGGATTGTAGCATTCGTTTCAACAGATCCTTATATGGCAGAAATGTTGAAAGCAAATCTCGAAGGTGCGGAGATCGACAGTATAATAATTTCCAGAAGAGACCGGAGCTATCCGTTTCTAGGAGATCAGGCCGGCGTTAAACTGCTTGTAAAAAAGAAAGATGCAGAAGCCACATTACAAATTATCAATGATATTAATAGTGCCAAAATGGACGATGAGGAATAAATGACTAAAAAGATGAACAACTTATCAACGCGTGTTATAGTTGCTTTGATTGGTGTGCCGTTGATTGTTATTCTCAGTCTGATTGGAAAAATTCCTTTTTTAATATTTACACTTGGAATTGGACTTGTTTCCTATTACGAATTTTCCAAAATGGTACGAAATAAACACAGCTATACAAATAGATTTATCGGTTATCTGGCTGTTGCCCTAATTATAATTAATGAATATAAAAATTTCTTCGACTACCGCATTTTCTTCATCTGCTTAATCTTATTATTACTTCTCTTCGAACTCTTTAGGAATAAAGAATCCGCAATTGCAAATCTTGGAACTACATTGCTTGGGATTTTTTATATCGGTTTTTTTTCCGCGGCAATTTTAGATTTACGCGAATTCTATAATGATTCTGCTTTTACATACGCGCAGGGCGGATACTTAATTATTTCAATTCTTGTCTCCATTTGGATCTGTGACTCTGCGGCTTATTTTATTGGAAGTGCATACGGTCTGCATAAGTTAATGCCGCGTGTAAGTCCCAATAAAAGCTGGGAAGGAGCAGTTGCCGGTTTTTTCTTTGCAATTGTAGGAATGATTGCCGCCCGTGAGCTTGTACTTGCTTTTTTAACTATGAAAGATGCTATTGCAATTGGAGTTATAGTTGGAATTTTTGGACAGCTTGGAGATCTAGTTGAAAGCCTGTTGAAGCGCGATTCTCATGTAAAAGATTCATCATCTCTAATTCCGGGTCACGGTGGAATTTTTGACCGATTTGATTCGTTACTATTCACGGCGCCAATTGTTTATCTTTACCTTACTTTTTTTACGAAATAAAACGGCAGATTGTTAAGGTTGTTTATGATTTTAATAATCATAAACTTTTTTATTAACCGGTTTGCCATTAGAAAGTTTTCATGAACGAAAATAAAATTTCTATTATAACCCTCGGTTGTTCGAAGAACACTGTGGATTCCGAACGCTTGATGAGTCAATTCAAACTCAATAAGTTCGATTTGATTGACGATCCAAACCAGGCAGATTCAATTGTAATTAATACATGCGGATTTATAGATGCTGCAAAAGAAGAATCTATCAATACGATTCTTTCCGCAATCGAGTTGAAGAAACAAGGAAAAATTAAAAAAGTTGTAGTTGCCGGGTGTCTTTCCGAAAGGTATATGAATGATCTCAAATTAGAAATTCCCGAGGTTGATGCATTCTTTGGCACGGAAGCTTACGAAGGAATTGTAAAAGAGTTTGGCGGTAATTTAAGATACGAACTGCTTGGCGAACGCATCATTACTACACCAAAACATTTTGCCTATTTGAAGATAAGTGAGGGATGTGATAATCCTTGTTCATTCTGCGCGATTCCATTAATGCGCGGACTTCATAAAACAAAACCGATGGATGAACTTATTGCTGAAGCAACTTCATTAGCAAATCAAGGTGTAAAAGAGATTATTATTATCGGTCAGGATACAACAGACTACGGTATTGATCTTTATGGAAAAAGAAATCTTGCTGAACTGCTTCATAAAATCTCCGAAATTTCCGATATCGAGTGGATTCGCCTTCTTTATGTTTATCCTTCACACTTTCCGGATGATCTGATAAATGAGATTGTGAGCAATCCGAAAATTTGTAAATACATTGACATACCGCTCCAGCACATTTCCGATCCTGTATTAAAATCAATGCGGCGCGGAATTACACAACGGCGGACAAAAGAACTTCTCAATACTCTTCAAGATAGAATTCCGGGTCTAACTTTGCGCACAACATTTATTGTCGGCTACCCGAATGAAACCGAAAAAGAATTTGAGGAACTTTGTCAGTTTATCTGCGATATAAAATTCGATCGTTTTGGAGTGTTCACATATTCTGTTGAAGAGGACACGCCTAGTTTTATACTTGGTGATCCGATTCCTCCGGAAATAAAAGAGGAACGGAAGGCAACATTAATGGAAATTCAGAAAGAAATTTCGGAAGAGAAAAACCGCGTTTACATAGGCAAGAAAATAAAGGTTGTAATTGATTCACTTGACGGTGAGAATTACATTGCCCGCTCGGAACGCGACGCTCCAGAAGTTGACGGCGAAGTATTAATTAATGCGGCAAATAAAAATTTTGAAGTAGGTGAATTTTATCATGTTGATATTTACGATTGCAATGAGTATGATTTATTCGGCAAGTAAATTGAATTCGGGAAAAGGAGTGTTATAAGTGAAAAAAATAATTTTATTATCGTTTATTTTCGCATCTGTTTTGTTTGCTCAGGTTGAATCCTCATCCAGCAGCAATACATTTAACAGGGAAGGTAACTTCTTTCTTGATTACGCCGGATACATGAGCGCCGTACCTAATAAAACACGCATAGATGTTTTCGTTCAAGTCCCCTATTCAAATATCTCCTTTGTTAAGAAAGATGACGGATTCCGCGGCGGTTTTGATATTACCTTAACTTTTATGGATGAGAAGAAGAATAATATCATCTTTGAACGTAACTGGAAAGAAAAAGTCAGTTCGGAAGATTTTACAAATACATTGTCCAAATCAAATTTTTATCTAAGTTATAAATCATTTGATCTTTCACCCGGCAAATATTTTTTAAAATGTGTAGTGGAAGATTCCGATTCAAGACGAATTTCATCTAAAGAACTACCGCTCAATGTTCGTCAAATAACAGATTCACTTGGAGTGAGCGACATAATGCTTATCTCGGAAATTGTTAAAGAAGCAGGTGGGGAAAGAATTGTACCTAATATTTCTTCGACTGTTACAAGCAAGAATACATCACTCTCCTTCTTCTTCGATCTTTATTCCAGCAAGCAACAGGATGTTGTTCTTGAATACACATTTAATGATATTAAAGAAAATACTTCTTTAAAGCAGGAAGATCCGCGGACCCTAAAACCAGGTGTTAATACAATTACACATACCATAAAAAATACAAATTTTACTGTCGGTGATTTTGAATTGACCGTTACCTTAAAAGATATTAATAGGAAAACGATTACTTCAGTCGACAAAAAATTACACGCCAAAATCGGCGGTCTACCTTCTACAATAATTGATCTGGACATTGCGATTAATCAGATGTTGTACATAGCTTCTCCAGAAGAACTAGATTATATAAAGGATGGAAAAGCCTACGACGAAAAAATGGCCCGCTTCCTAACGTTTTGGGATAAGAAAAAACCAAACCCTAAAGAAGATGACAATCCAATTCTTTATGAATACTACAGACGTATTGATTACGCCAACAAACACTTCAAAGGGCTTGGTGATGGATGGAGAAGTGATATGGGGATGGTTTTTGTCACTTTCGGTCCGCCAAGTTCAGTTGAGAGACATCCTATGGATATGGACTCGAAGCCTTATGAAATATGGCAATATTACGAATTGAACCGATCATTTGTGTTCCTGGATCATACTGGCTTTGGCGATTACCGTTTGTTGGATCCTGATTACAGCCGGTGGCCGGGATACAGACAATAACAGTGGCGAGTTTTGAATGATGAGTTATGGGTTCTCACTCCTGAGTACATAAATTGATATTTATCAACAATCATATAATAACCATTCACTATTAACTGAAAACTAAAAACTACTTATTGATAAATGATTCTCACTATTACACTTAATCCTCTATTAGAACGCAGATTATTTTTTGAATCCGTAGAACTCGGCAAATCAAATAAAAGTACAAATGAGATTTTTTATGCTGGAGGAAAAGGAATTAATGTAAACCGTCAATTAAATTTCCTCGGCGTTCAAAATTCAGCATTCACTTTTCTTGGGGGAAACAATGGTAAAGTTTTACGTCATTGTTTAACTCATGATAAAATTGAATTCTCCGTTGTATCGGCAAAATCAGAGACTCGAATTGCCGATTTAATTATCGAAAAAAACAATAACCGCGTTTCTACTTTCTTTGGAATGAATAGCATAATTACTTCAGAGGAAGCTTCGGAATTCAAGAACAAACTTGAAAAAATGATTCTGAACTGTTCCATAGTTGTATTTGCAGGAAGTTCACCTTGCAAAGAGACCGATGATATCTTTCCTTTTGGAATTGAGCTTGCAAATAAACACGATAAAATTTCGATATTAGATACGTACGGAAATCATCTTAATGATTGTATATCCGCCTCTCCCACAGTAATTCATAATAATGTAGAAGAAGTAGAAAGATCTCTGAATATTTCGTTGAGTACCGAAAAAGATAAATTAGATTTTCTGCATGAACTCTATTCAAAAAATATCAAGCTGATTTTTTTAACGGACGGCGCCAATCCAATTTATGCTAGCAAATTTAATTTCCATTATAAAATAATTCCGCCGCGGGTTGATGTGTTAGATTCGACCGGAAGCGGCGACGCATTTGTCGCCGGTGTTGCATACGGATTGGAAAATGCTCTTGTCTTTGACGAATTTGTTAAGAGAGCCGCAGCGCTTGGTGCTTTAAATGCTACACGATTTGAAACGTGCGAAGTTACTTCTGAACTTATGGAAGGATTGGCTCTCGATGTGGAATTAAGTACAATCGGTAAAAAGATGAAGATCATCAATGACACTCCGAATTATAAATAGAAAATGGAACGCGGATTAATTATGTCCGAAGGACTCCTATGGAGATAATTAAGATTATTCATGATCTAATTCTCGTTACTCATAATAATCAGCGTCACCTGCGTTCTTTTACGAATCTAACTTTCATTATTTATTTCATAATCATCATAAATTCATTCTCTCAAACAATTTCAAGAATCCAGATCACAGGAGAAAAAGTATTTTCGGCAAATGACTATTTGAGCTGGTCTAAAATTTCAACGGGCTCTAAATATTTTGCCGGATTGGAAGACTCGGTAAAATCTAGAATCACTTCCGCTTTGGAAGAGAGAGGATATCTTAACTCTTCCATTCGTAAAATTGTGATTGAAAAAATTGATTCGGTAAATTCTTCGCTCTTTATAAATGTTTCTGAAGGTAAGCCAACTCTCATCAATAAAATAAAATTTGGTAGAGCAGTTAAAGATTCAACCCGGATAGCAGAAATTCTCTCTCAACTTGAAAACCAACCGTTAACAAACGCTAATATGAGCTTCGCTCTTTCTGAAGTTCTAGATTATTATGAAAATATTGGTTACCCGTTTTCTTCAATAAGAATTGAATCCGTTGAACTTACAAATCCTTCCGGCGAAGAGACAAATGAAGACCGCTTTGCTAATCTTATTCTTTACATCGATGAAGGCGTTAAAAGTAAAATCGACAAGATAGAAATTCAGGGCAATGACAGAACAAAAGATTTTGTAATTACACGTGCTTTACATTTAAAAACAGGCCAAGAGTATTCTCAAAAAAAAATTGATGAAATACCGGACCGTTTAAACCGTTTACGTTTCTTTGAACCGGTTGAACAGCCGGAGTTTTATTTTAACTCCAAACAAGAAGGTGTCTTAAAAATATCTATAAAAGAAAAGCAGACAAATTATTTTGACGGAATTCTTGGATATGTGCCCGCAGTAAATGATAAAGAGAGAGGTTATTTAACGGGTTTTATAAATGTTAACATGCGCAATCTATTTGGAACAGGCCGCGCGGCATCATTCCGATGGCAGCAGGAGAACCGTTCTTCTCAAGAACTTGAGCTGCATTATCTTGAACCCTGGCTCTTTGATCTCCCGTTTAATATTGAAGGCTCATTACTGCAGCGAAAACAGGATTCAACTTATGTTCAGCGCAACCTCGAAGGAAGTTTGGAATATTTGGCGACAGATGAAATTTCCGCTTCAATTATTATCGGTACACAATCCACTATTCCATCAGAACTGAATTCACAAAACTCTACCGTATTTAATTCCACTTCTTTCACAACCGGAGTTAATTTTAGAATTGATACCCGCGATGATTTTTACGCTCCGACAAAAGGAATTTATTTAAATAATAGTTACAAATTCATTTCGAAAAGAATAAACGGTCCGACCGGATTTATAACTCCAGATACAAAATTGAATATTTCACTGCAGCGATTGGAATTCGATTTTACTATTTTCAGTCAACTCTTTCAGAAACAGGTTGCTGCTATAGGTGTTCACGGTCGCGAATTACGAGGAGACAACACAGATTTAAGTGATTTGTATTTTCTCGGCGGTGCAAATACTTTACGCGGATATAGAGAGAAGCAATTCCAAGGCAACAGAATTTTTTGGTCTAATCTTGAATACAGATTTCTTCTCTCTAAACGTTCGTTTACATTTCTGTTTCTCGACAGCGGATATTTTTTACGCAACGAGGATAAACAGAAAAACATTCCGGAGATTTCTTCTTTTAAGATCGGTTACGGCTTTGGTCTGAATATTGAGACCGGTCTTGGTGTTCTGGGTGTAAGTTTTGCTCTTGCTAAAGGAGATTCCTTCGGTGATGGAAAAATACATTTTGGAATAATAAATGAATTTTGATGCGCACACTAAAAGATTTTGACAACAAATTCCTCTCCCCAAAAATTAAACTTATTGCCGGAGTTGATGAAGCTGGGCGCGGTCCGCTTGCCGGGCCTGTTGTTGCCGCCGCGGTTATATTTGATAAAAACACCTTTCATAAAGAGATCAACGATTCAAAACAAGTTACTGAAAAGAAACGGGAAGAACTTTATGTGTGGATTTTAGAAAATTGTCTTTCGTACGGAATTGGAATTATTGGACACGAAGAGATTGATGAGATAAATATTTTACAAGCGTCACTTAAAGCAATGAAACATGCTGCGTCCAAGCTTTCCCTTATTCCAAATTTAATTTTAATTGACGGTAACAAATCTTTTATCTCTGATATTAAAACAAAAACAGTGGTTAAGGGAGACGCAAAATCATTCTCAATAGCAGCCGCATCAATTATTGCAAAAGTAACACGTGATGGAATTATGAAGGAAGCTCACAATAAATTTCCGGAATACTTATGGAACCGGAATAAAGGCTACGCTACTCTTGCTCACAGAGAAGCTGTAAAGAAATTCGGAGCTTCGCCAATTCACCGTAAAACTTTTTTGAAAAATATTTTAGAAGAAGTACAAGAAAAACTTTTTACTGAAGAATTCAGGCAATAGAAAATGAGTAGCTGAGTTCCTGAGTAACTAAGTGCCTGAGTGCCTAAGCATACTGATAAATTGGGTTTGACTATTGACAACTGACTTGAATACGAACAAACGTAAGACCGGCAATTACGGCGAAGACCTTGCTTGTAAATTTTTACAACAGCTTGGTTACCAAATTGTTGAACGGAATTATTTTTACGGGCATGGCGAAATTGATATTATTGTCAAGGATAAAGACGAGTTAGTTTTTATTGAAGTTAAATACAGAACTAATGATGAATACGGACCGCCGGAACTGTCCATTTCAAAAGGAAAGCAAAAACTGATCAGAAGAACAGCCGAAGCTTATCTTTTTGACAAAAAAATCAGCGAACAGAATTGCCGAATAGATTTGATTGCTATCCTTCATCTAAAAGATGAAAAACCAAAGATCAATCATATCAAGAACGCATTTTAATCCCATTTGTCATTCCCTCATGATTAAATCGGGAATCCATTTGTGAATTAGGTTGCCAATAAAAATACTAAGCCATTCCGATCGGAGATGCAAAGTCATTTCGAGCGAAGTCGAGAAATGGATGTATTGCGTCGCTCATGTTTCGTGGAGTTTATCACGATGATAATCGGGGCTCAACATGACTGAGTTTTTCTGAAATTTAATGGAATATTTCCGGTGTTACTTCAAAGTATTCGATTCTTTTACTATTTTGTTACTGTCATAAAAATAATTTCGAATGAATCTTCCAAAACATAAATACGGGCGCCGGTTAACTTACGGGGATTACCTTTATAATTTTTTTGCAACGTTAACGGGCTTAACCATATTCAACTGGGAATTTCTTAAGCAGGCATTCATGCCTCCTTACGAAATATCGGAAATTAAAAAACATATGACCGAGCTAGGTGTTAAAACGCTTGGGATTGTAAGCATCACCGGATTTATAATTGGACTTGTACTTGCAATGCAGAGTCAGCCGGTAATGCAAAGATTCGGCGCAGGCGATTTTCTTCCGGGAATGGTTTCTCTTTCTGTTGTACGTGAACTCGGTCCCGTAATAACAGCTTTAATATTTGCCGGACGTGTCAGTTCCGGTATTGGCGCAGAACTTGGCTCGATGCGAGTTACAGAACAAATAGACGCAATGGAAGTTTCGGCAATTAATCCATTCAAATATCTTGTAGTTACACGCGTTATTGCAACAACAATGATTCTTCCTGTTCTTACAATCTACGTTGTTATAATTGCAGTCATGGGCGCTTACCTTGCAATAGTTATTGTCGAGCCGATGAGTTTTCAATATTATCAAAACTCGGTAGTTCAATCGGTTGAATTTGGAGATTTTATTCCCGGTATTGCAAAGACATTTATCTTTGGATACATAGTTGGGCTTGTAGGTTCATATAAAGGATATTCTGCCGAAGGCGGAACAGAAGGCGTCGGACGCGCGTCAACAACTTCCGTGGTTCTTGCCTCTCTGCTTATTTTAGTTTTTGATATGGTCTTAGTTAAAATTACGTTGTGGTTATGGCCGACTCTATAGTTAAAGTTGAAAATCTTACAAAACGTTTTGAGGAACTTCTTGTTCTCGAAAATGTTTCCATTGAAGTTCTCCGCGCAGAGAATCTTATTGTTTTTGGAAAAAGCGGATCCGGTAAAAGCGTTTTGCTCAAATGTATAATCGGTCTGATGAAACCCGACAGTGGAAATATTTTCATCAACAATGAAAACATTTTAGAATTATCAATAAAACAATTGAACAAAGTGCGTAAGGATATCGGATTTTTATTTCAAGGCGCGGCTTTATACGATTCAATGACGGTGCGTGAAAATCTGGCATTCCCGCTAAAACGCCACTTCGATGAGATGACGCCGGAACAAATTGATGATAAAGTTAAATACACTTTAGAACTTGTTTCACTTGAAGAAGCAATTGATAAAATGCCTTCCGAACTTTCCGGCGGTATGAAAAAGAGAATCGGGCTTGCACGTTCAATAATAACCGATCCGGCGCTGATGCTTTATGATGAGCCGACAACCGGGCTCGATCCGATTACATCGAAAGAAATTAGCGAACTAATACTCAATCTTCAGAAAAAATTGAATATGACTTCAATTGTTGTAACACACGATCTGATCTGCGCGGAAATTATAGCCGACCGCGCTATATTTTTGAAAGAAGCCCATGTTGCTTACGAAGGAAATATTGATGAATTGATCAAGTCCAATGATCCTTTCTTGAAAAATTTTTTCAGTCATGAAATTATAAAAGTTTAGCGGAGTAAAAGATGTTAAAACAACTTGAAGGCGCTCGTCTCGGAATTTTTGTTTTTTTTGGAACTGTACTATTTGTAATCTCCATTTTTCTATTGGGCAGCAAAGAAAAACTTTTTACCCGCTCTACTGAGCTAAAAGCATACTTTGCGCAGATCGAAGGATTGAAAAGCGGCGCCCCAGTTCGATTAAGTGGTTACGATATTGGAAGCGTAAGTTCAATTTCATTTTCAAACGATTCAACAGGAAACGTGGAAGTGAAAATGAGGATTGATAATGAACTTAAACATTTCATTCACATTGATAGTGAAGCTTCTATTGAAACCGAGGGTTTGGTCGGTAAAAAAATAGTTACAATAACTGCAGGAAGTACAGAAACTTCTGAAGTTGGTGACAATGGAGTCATCCGTTCCAAAAATCCGGTTAACATTTCCGCAATTATGGAAGACACTAAATCAATAATGGGCAACATCAATAATCTTACAAAAGATTTTTCAGAAATTTTTACAAAGATAAACAAAGGAGAAGGTTCAGTCGGCAAACTTGTCAACGATGATCAACTTTATACTTCGGCTGTGAACGCAACAAAATCCGCCGATAAAAGTTTGAGTGTAATTACAAAGCGTCTGGATGAAATTGCCGACATCGTTGTAAGTACAAGCACTAGTTTGAAAACAATTATCGGAAATATAGACAGCGCGACGGTTGACGTTCGCAATCTTATACATAAAGTTAAACGCGGTGAAGGTGCTCTTGGTTCTTTAATTGTGGACAACAATGTTGCAGACTCTGTTAAAATAATAATCAAGAATTTGGCTAAGACTTCTGATGATGCACGTATTGCAACATCTAGTTTAGCGGAAAATATGGAAGCTCTTAAGCATAACTGGCTCTTTAAAAGTTATTTTGAAGAACGTGGATATTGGAACCAATCCGAATATGAGAAAGCGATTGATCTTCAACTTACAGAACTGAAAAAGCAGCAGGCAATTCTTGATAATAAAATGAAGGAACTGAAAGAACTCGAGTCAAAAATAAACACTAAAAAATAGCATTATAGAGAACTGAATTATAAATAATATTTAGATGGTTGTTCAATCTTTTTAATTGCACATCACCACGATAAGCATACTATTTTTCAAAATAGATACAGCTGAAAAACGTGTTGAAAGTTAGAGAATATATTGAATTTGTTTTTAATCTTATATTTTCCGATAAAGATGTAAAATCAATTCTGTTTTTAGTATTATCATTCATACTCACTTCGTATACAAACAACTATTCCCAGAACAACAATCCAATTTTCGAACAAATTTTTCTGCAGCATGGTCTTTCACAGAGCATCGTAACTCATATTATTCAGGATAAAACGGGATTCATCTGGATTGCAACAGAAGATGGCTTGAATAAATTTGACGGATATGAATTCAAGGTATATAGAAACGATCCGAATAATACAAATAGTCCTTCCTACAATCAGATAACCGCTCTTTACGGTGACACAGATGGAAGAATCTGGATAGGTACTTTTTACGGTGGCTTGGATCTGTATGATCCTTTAAAGAATAAATTTACTCATCATCGTTTCGATCCGAAAAATGAGGCAACACTAAGCAATAATAACGTAAATGTAATCTATGAAGATAAGGAAGGATACCTGTGGATTGGCACAGATGCAGGATTGAATAAATTCGATAAAACAACACGTAAGTTCACGCGTTTCCAGAACAATCCCAAAAATGATAAGAGTCTGAGCCATAACATTATAAGATCTATTTGCGAAGATAAGGAGGGAAATCTCTGGATAGGAACGGATAACGGTTTAAATAGATTTGATAGAAAAAATGATTCTTTTACAGTATTTCTAAATGAGCCGGGAAATTCAAAGAGTATTAGCCATAATGAAATTTATTCTATTTATTGCGACAGATCAGGAATTTTATGGATAGGTACACGCGGCGGCGGATTGAACAAATTAATTCCTCCTACAAAAAATAATTCACTCTCATCTTTCATAAGATATAAAAATGTACCTGGCAACCCCGGCAGCATCAATAATGATCAGGTTTATGCTATCTACGAGGATACGAACGGAACACTTTGGATTGGAACGAACGGAGGCGGACTAAATATTTTCGACAGGAAGACAGAATCATTTAGACATTACCTGCATAATCCGTTGAATCCTGCCAGTCTAAGCTATAATGAAGTCAGGTCCATTTTTGAAGACAGATCCGGTCTTATATGGATTGGCACTTACGGAGGGGGAATTGATTTGGTTAATAGGGGAAGAAAAAAATTTAATCTTTATAGTAAAATTCCAAACACTCCTAACAGTCTAAACGAAAACATTGTTTGGTCTATTTACGAAGATAATTCCGGTATAATTTGGATAGGAACTCACGGCGGCGGATTGAATAGCTTGGACCGTTCAAAAAAACTTTATACTCATTATCTGCATGACCCGAATAATACAAATAGTCTGAGCCATAATATTGTTCGCTTAGTATTTGAAGATAAAGAGAGCAATTTTTGGGTAGGCACAAACGGAGGAGGATTGAACCTATTCTACAAAGCGACGGGAAATTTTAAATCATTCACCCACAGAGAAAATGATACTTACAGTATCAGCTATAATGAATTGCGATCAATTTATCAGGACCGTTCGGGAACTATATGGATAGGAACAAACGGCGGTGGACTTAACAAGATGATTTTTGATAATAACAAAAAATCTTCGCCAAAATTTATTACTTACAGGAATTCGCCTGATGATCAAAATAGCCTTAGCAATGATTTTGTACGTGTAATTTTTGAAGATCATAACGGAAACTTTTGGATTGGAACACAAGGAGGAGGACTAAACAAGTTTGACAGAGAAAAAAATATTTTTACTCATTACCGCGCAAAAAGCGGTGATATAAAGAGCATCAACAATGATTATATTTTTGCTATCTATGAAGACTCACATAATAGATTGTGGCTTGGCACCTGGGGAGGCGGACTAATTGAATTTGATGTACTGAATAAAACTTTCAGAAGTTATACAATAAAAAATGGCTTACCAAGTGATGCTATTTATGGAATGCTGGAAGATGAAGACGGCTTTCTTTGGATAAGTACTAATAACGGTCTTGCCAAATTCGATCCTGACAAAAAAACTTTTAAGAATTTCAATGTCAGCGATGGTCTGCAGAATAATGAATTCAACGGAGGATCATTTTTCAAGAGCAAAAACGGCGAAATGTTCTTTGGCGGCATTGGAGGATTTAATTCCTTTTATCCTAAAGAAATTAAAGATAACACTCATATTCCTCCAGTTGTAATAACCAGCTTCAAAAAACTAAATCGGGAAGTTACTTTTGAAAGACCGATTAATACCATAAACGAGATCGAACTTTCTAACGAGGATTATCTTTTCTCATTCGAATTTGCATCACTCGATTTCAACTCGCCTCCTAAAAACATGTACGCATATAAAATGGAAGGACTTGATGAAAACTGGATCACTACAACTGCAGATAAACGATACGCTGTTTATACAACTTTGTCGCCGGGTAAATATGTGTTTCATGTAAAAGGTTCCAACAATGATGGAATCTGGAATGAAACCGGAACTTCAATTAACATTATTATTCTGCCTCCTTTCTGGAAAACGTGGTGGTTCATTGCGATTTGTTTAATGCTTACCGGCGGTTTATTTGTTTTTTCATTAAAGAGAAGAATGAAGAACGTGAGAATACTAACCGAACTGCGTACAGCTCACGAAACTCAAATGTCTATTATGCCCAATAAAGATCCCGAGATTGAATTGTTCGATTTCTCAGCTTTATGCATTCCTGCAAGTGAAGTAGGAGGTGATTTCTTCGACTATATCTGGATGGACGAAGAGAAAACGAAACTTGGAATAATCATTGGCGACGTTTCAGGTAAAGGAATGAAATCTGCCATGAATGCTCTCCTGTGCAGCGGAATGATTACTTCTCTTATTCACGGTAATCTTACAGTAAAAGAAATTATGACACGTGTAAACAGATCTTTATTTTCAAAAACAGACAGAAAGATGTTTACAGCTTTATGCTTTTCAATGCTTGATATTAGAACTAAAGAATTAATTTTTACAAATGCGGGCTTGAATCCACCGCTGGTAAAAACCAATGGTAAAGTTTTTTCTTTGGAAAGTTCAGGACCTAAATTTCCTCTGGGCGGACTTCCAACTACCGAGTACAAAGAGCAGAAGCATCAATTTACATCGGGAGATATTTTACTCTTTTCCACAGACGGAATTACTGAAGCACAGAACAAAGAGAAAGAATTATACGGAGCGGGCAGATTAATAACTCTTCTCGAATTGATGGACACACATTCACTCTCGGCTCAACAGATCAAAGAAGCTATATTTGAGAACGTAACACAATTCACGTTTCATACAAATCAAAGCGATGATATGACTTTGATTATCATAAAAGTGCTCTAAAAAACGTTAATCCCTCGAACAATAAATAATCGCGAAGGATTTCCAGTCTCAATTACTTATGTGTCTCCCTAAGAATTTTTGTATTTTAATTTTTGGAAAAAGAAAAACCCGGGATGAAATCAAAACATAAAGTCTCACAAGAGAACAAAATAATTGTCAAAGGAGCACGGCAGCATAACCTTAAAAACGTTTCGTTAGAAATTCCACGAAATAAATTAGTTGTGTTTACCGGTGTAAGCGGCAGCGGAAAGTCCTCTCTCGTATTCGATACAATTTATGCGGAAGGTCAGCGGCGTTATGTAGAAAGTTTATCATCCTACGCGCGCCAGTTTCTTGAACGGATGAACAAACCGGATGTTGATTTTATTTTTGGAATTTCTCCCGCAGTTGCAATTGAACAAAAGACCGGCGCAAGAAATCCGCGCTCAACAGTAGGAACAAGCACAGAGATATTTGATTATTTGCGTCTACTTTATGCCCGCATCGGAAAAACAATTTGTTTTAGCTGCGGTAAAGTTGTTAAGAAAGATACGGTTGCAACCGTTTCCGAATGGTTGGAAGATCAAGATGAAGAAGCGAAATTTTACCTCGGATTCCCGATCCATTCGCATGAAGGAAGAACTGTTAAAGAAGAAATTGACTTACTTAGGAAAAAAGGTTTCTTCAGAATCTTCTTGAAAGAAAAATTAATTGACCTGAATGAAACTAAAACTATTCCTAAATCGAAAAAAGATATTTTTGTTGTTCTCGACCGCTTCAAGATCAAGAAAGGAAAAGTAAGGGAAACTCTTGCGGAATCAATTGAGGCGGCGTTTAAAGAAGGAGAAGGTCGGCTTGCAATCATAAATGCCGAGACTAACCAGTCCAAGCAATTCACAAAATTTTACGAATGCTGCGGAATCCGTTATGAAGAACCCGAACCAAGATTTTTTTCATTCAACAATCCTTTCGGTGCATGCCCGGTCTGCCAGGGCTTCGGCAAAACGATGGGATATGAGATGGATCTCATCGTTCCTAATCCAAGATTAAGTTTGATGGAAGGCGCCGTGGCTCCATGGCGCACTGTGAAGAACAGCAAATATCTCAGAGACTTGATTAGAAACAATGATAACAGAATTCCTTTGAACATTCCATTCAAAGATTTATCCGAAGAACAATTAACATTCGTCAAAGATGGATTCAAAGGATTTGTAGGAATAAACGGATTCTTCAAACATCTTGAAGAAAAAACTTACAGGATGGGAATCCGGATTTTGTTGAGCAAATACCGGGGGTATACAACTTGCGCAGCATGCCGCGGCTCACGTCTGCGCCGCGAAGCTCTTCAGGTTATGATTGATGAAAAATCAATACACGAAATTGTTCAAATGTCTATCGAACGCGCCCAGATTTTTTTCAAACTCTTATCTCTTACAGATTACGAAAAGGCAATCGCACAAAGAATTTTTGATGAAATTGTAAAACGTCTCGCATTTTTAAATGATGTAGGGCTTGGTTATCTATCATTAGACCGTTTGAGCAGCACACTTTCCGGAGGCGAAACTCAGCGGATCAATCTTGCGACTTCTCTTGGCTCCGCATTGATGGGAACGCTTTATGTTCTGGATGAACCGTCAATAGGTTTACATCCGCGTGATAATGCTAAGCTGATTAATATTTTAAAATCGCTTCGTGATCTTGGTAATACAGTTTTAGTTGTAGAACACGATAAAGATATGATGCATGAATCCGATCTGATTTTTGATATGGGACCACGCGCTGGTATTCACGGCGGGGAAATCGTGGCATCGGGAACATGCGATGAGATAATAGCAAATGAGAAATCACTCACGGGAAAATATCTTTCCGGTACTCTTCAGATTCCGATTCCTAAAAATCGAAACACTTTGGAAACAGAATCAATAAAAATTATCGGTGCACGAGAGAACAATCTTAAAAATATTAATGTCGAGTTCCCTCTTAAAAAATTTGTTGTAGTTACCGGGGTTAGCGGTTCGGGTAAATCAACTTTAGTTCATGATATTCTTTACAGCGGCATAATAAAAATAAACGGCGGCAATCCCCGTAAGCTTGGTAAGTATGATTCAATTGAGGGCTCCCGTTACATAGATGAAATAGAGATTGTTGATCAGTCTCCTATCGGAAAATCTCCCCGTTCAAATCCGATCAGTTATGTAAAAGGATATGAAACAATACGCGAACTTTTTGCAAATACACCGCAAGCACGTTCGCGCGGTTACAAGCCGGGTTACTTTTCGTTCAACGTCCCGGGCGGAAGATGCGAGACATGCCAGGGCGAAGGATACATAACTATCGAGATGCAATTTCTTGCCGATCTTTATCTTGAATGTGATGATTGCAAAAGTACACGATTCAAAAAAGAAGTAAGGGAAATTACTTACCGTGGGAAAAATATTGTTGATGTTTTGAACATGACCGTTGACGAAGCAATCGAATTCTTTGTTAACAACACAAAAATAGTTTCAATGCTTCAAGTTCTTTCAGATGTTGGGTTGGGCTACATAAAACTCGGTCAGCCTTCAACTACACTTTCGGGCGGAGAGGCACAGCGTGTTAAACTTGCCTTGCATCTTTCCCAGCAGAAGAAAAATCAGCATACACTTTTTATTTTTGACGAACCGACAACCGGTCTCCACTTCGACGACATTGGAAAGCTTCTAAAATGTTTTCAGATGCTAATAGAAAACAAAAATTCGGTTGTTATAATTGAACACAATTTAGATATAATTAAATGTGCCGATCATGTAATTGATCTTGGTCCCGAAGCCGGAGATAAAGGTGGCGAGGTTGTTGCCGTTGGTACTCCAGAAGAGATTTCCGAGAATGAAAAATCGCACACTGGAAGATTTCTTAAAAGCTATTTAAACTAAGAGAGATATTGAATTAAAATAAATTGTACTTTGTTCTATACGTATTAATCTAATTTTAATAGAATTTAATTATGGAACTGATATGTACCAGACAGATAGAAAATATATAACTCCCGAAATGAAAATGTCCGCCTTGATTTTCGACAATCCGTTGATCCTTTTGCTTATGGAACATTCAGGATTGGATTTCATTGTTCACGACAAAACCGTAATGCAATTGTGTGAAGAGAACAAGATCAGCGAGAAAGTTTTTGTCACATTCGCAAATTTGTACAACGGTTTTAATCTTTCAGGAGAAGAGAATTTTTCTAACAATGATATAGCCGATATTATAACATACTTGAAAAACTCTCACAACTATTATGAGAATGAAAAGTACCCGGAGATTAAAAAATACATTCAAGAGCTTTATTCAAAAAACACTTCACCCGAAATAAAACTGATAGACAAATTTTTTAACGAATATTTTGAAGAAGTGAAAGAACATCTTTCGTACGAGAACAGAATTGCATTCCCCTATTTTAACGAACTTCTGCGAATCGGAAATCAGAAAAAAGCCGACCGGCAAAAAACCAATTTTTCAGTGGACGAGTACAGCGAACATCATACGGATATAGAATCGAAACTAACCGACTTGAAAGAGCTTTTATTAAAGTACGTTCCGGTTCAAAATGACAGAGTACTCAGAAGAAAAATTGTTGTCAGTTTATTCGAACTTGAGTATGATTTAAATGTTCATTCAATAATTGAAGAGACTGTATTAATGCCTTTAATCGGCAAATTGGAGAAAAGTTTATAATTGAATAACCGGCATATTAATATTGCGGTTCTTGAACCTTCTCAGATTATTTACGAAGGACTTTCGAATATATTTTTAAAATCGGGGCAATATTTTCAAATGCTCAGGATAGACACTTTTGACGAGTTGGAAAATTATTTTGGAAAGAAGAAACTTGATGTAATAATCATCAACCCTTCTCAAATTCAAAACAAGGACAAAGAATTCACTGCATTGAAAAATGCTCAGACAGATACATACTGGGTTGCGCTGGTTTATACTTTTTTCAATCAGAAGATGTTGTCGTTATTCGATAAGACAATCCATATCACGGACACGCCCGATTCAATTATCGGTTTGATTAATAAAATAAATGAATCCAATTCGTCGGCTTCACCCACTGCGGGGCACGAGCAGCTTTCCGACCGCGAGATAGAAGTATTAAAATTAGTTGCCGCGGGTTTATCAAACAAAGAAATAGCCGATAAGTTGTTCATAAGCATTCACACAGTAATAAGCCACCGGAAGAATATCTCTCAAAAGACCGGAATAAAAAGTCAAGCCGGATTGACCATTTACGCCATTTTGAATAAAATCATTCAGATAGAAGACTTTTCAGGCTAATTTCCCGTAAGATATCCCTATTAGTTGGGATACAAACCTCAATAATTCACCTTATTTAGCGATTGTAAGAAGATCGGACTGTCCATAATTTTCTTACCGAATTATGAATCAATGATAAAAGTATTGTGATTAAACTCGACAACAGCTTAGCGATAACTGTGAGATCCAGAATAAATTTTTAAGAAGATTATATGACAACTCAAACATTAACGGCAATCCTTCTTTCCGATCTTCAGAATGATGAGACCGGAATAATTACGAAAATAAACGGACACGGTGCATTTCGAAAACGAATAACAGAAATGGGATTTGTAAAAGGTAAATCTGTAAAGGTCATCAAAAACGCTCCATTGCAGGATCCGATCGAATATGAAGTAATGGACTTCCGAGTATCTCTACGCAGAAGCGAAGCTCGTTTGATAGAAGTTGTTCCTGCAGATGAATATGATCAACTCTTCCAGTCGTCTTATAAAGGAATGTTTGACGAAGGTATGATTGAGAATACAATCGTTGAACAAAGTAAGACAATCAATGTCGCACTTGTTGGAAATCCGAATTCAGGTAAAACAACATTGTTCAATTTTGCAACCGGCAAACATGAAAGAGTTGGAAATTACGGCGGTGTAACAGTCGATACGAAAGAAGCTTTTGTAAATCAAAACGGATACTTGATAAATGTTACCGATCTACCCGGAACATATTCAATTTCGGAATATTCACCCGAAGAACTCTTTGTGCGTCGTCATCTTACCGAAAAGAAGCCTGATGTAGTTGTCAATATCATCGACTCTTCTAATCTCGAACGGAATCTTTTCCTGACTTCTCAGTTGATGGATATGAACATAAAGGTTGTTATAGCATTGAATATGTACGATGAACTGGAAAACAAAGGTGATAAATTTGATCACGAAACACTCGCAAAAATGATCGGTATTCCCATTGTTACAACAGTTGCTTCGAAAGGAAAAGGCATCAAGGATTTGTTTTCAAAAATAATTGATGTTTATGAAAACACAGATCCCATCGCCAGGCAGGTTCACATCAATTACGGAACAAACATTGAAGAAGCCATCAATATTTTAAAATCGGAAATCAATAAGAACGAAGAGGTTGGTAATCTTTATTTCCCGCGTTATACTGCTATCAAACTAATCGAAAACGATAAAAGTTTTACTGATCAAATATCAAATGTACCAGGTACAGCAAATCTTCTTTCACTGGCTCAAAAAGAAAAAACAGAATTAGAGCGCGAATACAAAGAAAAATCCGACACAATCATTGCCGATGCGAAATACGGATTTATAAACGGAGTTCTTAAAGACACATTTAAACAACACAAGATTAATAAGAGGCAGACAAGTCATTCTATTGATTTCATGTTAACGCACAAATACCTGGGTTTCCCGTTTTTCATTTTCTTTTTGTGGGTAATGTTCCAATTAACTTTTTCGCTCGGAAGCTACCCGATGAATTGGATCGATTCAGGTGTTAGCGCGCTTGGCGATTTATTAGGTAATGTAATTCCGGCAGGTTCTTTACACGATTTAATTGTTGACGGAATTATAGGCGGTGTTGGCGGCGTAATAGTTTTTCTTCCGAACATTTTAATTCTCTTTTTCTGTATTTCTCTGATGGAAGATACAGGCTACATGGCCCGGGCGGCTTTTATTATGGATAAGCTGATGCATAAAATGGGCTTGCACGGAAAATCATTTATTCCTTTAATAATGGGTTTCGGATGCAATGTTCCTGCGGTCATGGCAACACGCACACTAGAGAATAGAAAAGATAGAATCTTGACTATGCTAATTCTTCCGTTCATGTCATGCAGCGCACGGTTGCCGGTTTATGTTTTACTAATCTCGGCGTTCTTTCCAAAGAATCAAGGGCTTGTTCTTTTATCCATTTACGTAATTGGAATAGCACTCGCGATTTTAGTGGCGCTGGTTTTCAAAAGAATATTTTTTGCAAAGGAAGATGTTCCTTTTGTAATGGAACTTCCGCCATACCGGATTCCGACTTTAAGAAATACAACTATTCACATGTGGAATAAAAGCGTTCAATACCTTACAAAAATGGGAACTGTAATTTTAACAGCATCAATAATTATTTGGGCGCTCGGTTATTTTCCACGCGATATAAAATATTCAAAAGATTACAACACAATGAGCAATCAAATTTCTTCCAATTCTTCTTTAACAAGCAAAGAAAAAGAAAAGGAGATTGCTCTGATTGAAATAAATAAAGAATCCGAACGGATGGAAAATTCTTATATCGGCAGGCTCGGACATTTGATTGTTCCCGTAATTCAGCCGCTCGGCTGGGATTGGAAAATCGGAGTGAGCATAATTACCGGTCTAGCAGCAAAAGAAATTGTAATCGGTTCGATGAGCGTACTTTATCAATCTGAAATTACATCCGGCGATAATTCGGTTAATCTTAAGAACAGATTGCAGGAACAGGTATTTACAAGCGGGCCTAAGATAGGAGAGAAAGTTTTTTCACCGCTGGTAGCATATTCGCTGATGTTGTTCATACTTATTTATTTTCCTTGCGTTGCAGTAATAGCGGCAATCAAAAAAGAGGCAAACTGGAAATGGGCATCATTCACAATGGTATATACTACTGTACTGGCGTGGTTTATTGCTTTTAGTGTTTATCATATTGGAAATATTTTTTAGGACAAAATTATGAATCAAGATTTAGCAGTATTTGCAATTATCGGTTTGACAGCAAGCCTCACAGTTTTTTCTTTCATAAAGAATTTACTGACTAAGAAAACTAAAAACGGCTGCGGCGGATGCACGGGATGCGAGTTATCCAAGTTCGATGCTGGATGTAAACATTAAAATACACAATTAGTTTACCTGCCTTGAAATTACCCTACATGAATCTCAAATTCAATTTCTAACATTAGTGTATTGAATTTTAACTAGCATGATTCTATCTTTTGCCAGAATTATAGGATGAAACCGGATAAACCTCTTGAGTATTACGAGAGTTTGAATTTTCCGTTTACACCCGGTATTTGAAAACTATTTTTGAGGATTTTCTGTTATTATAAAAATCAATCATTAAAGAAGGATTCCTTTGACAAATAAGTTTTCTATTGTAATAAATAAAGAAATAAACGCTCCTTCATCTAAAGTGTGGGATGCTCTTACTAATCCGGAAATTATAAAACAATATCTCTTTGGAACAGAAACGGTGACAGATTGGAAAGTCGGCAGGCCAATCGTTTTTCAAGGTGTTTGGGAGGGAGTGGAATATAAAGATAAAGGAACCATACTCGAGTTTATTCCCCAACAAAAACTTAAGTATAATTATTGGAGTTCGTTTTCCAAGTTGGAAGATGTACCGGAAAATTATCAGCAAATCACATTTAATCTTAAAAGCCAAGGGGATAAAACAATTCTTACACTAACTCAAGATAATGTTCCTAATCTGCAGTCTAAAGAACACTCCGAAGCAAATTGGTTGATAGTTCTGAATTTGATGAAAGAAATAATTGAAAGATAATTTTAATCCAGTCATGTAAAAAAATTTATAAAGGTATAATTATGCTTAAAGATACTTTAGTAGAGTTGTTTGAGCGAGATTTGAACAAACTGATTGAAGAGATCAAGTTATATAAAAATGAAAGCGATCTGTGGATCAAGCAGGGTTCAATTGCAAATTCAGCAGGAAATTTAACTTTGCATCTCATCGGTAATCTGAACCACTTTATTGGTTTTGCATTAGGAAATACGGGTTACAAAAGAGAAAGAGAAGCAGAGTTCAACACTGTAATGGTTCCGCGAAAAGAATTGCTAACCTCACTTGAAAGAACAAATTCTGTTGTTAAAAATGCTTTATCAAATCTTAAGACAGAAGATTTTGAAAAACCATTTCCGCTAGAAAAACAGGGCGAAATATTTTCTACAAATTATATGCTTCTCCATCTGCTCGCTCATCTCAGCTATCATCTTGGACAGATAAATTATCACAGAAGACTTATTCGAAGAGAATCATTATGAAATATTGGCTTATTAAATCGGAATCGGAAACTTTTTCGATTGATGATCTTGCGAAGAACAAAACAACATATTGGGACGGAGTCCGCAATTACCAGGCTCGTAATTTTATTAGAGATGAAATGAAAGCCGGCGACAAAGTGATATTCTATCACAGCAGTACAGAAATTCCGGCAGCAGTTGGAATTTGCGAAGTCGTTAAAGAAGCGTATCCGGATTTCACCGCTTTCGATCCTAAAGACGTTCACTACGATCCAAAAAGTAAAAAGGATTCTCCCGCATGGTTTATGGTTGATATTAAGTTTGTGAAAAAGTTTAGTAACCCGGTTTCAATAGCCGAGATAAAAGCAAACAAGAAATTGCAGAAGATGAATCTTATTCAGCAAGGAAACCGTTTATCTGTAATGCCGGTAACTAAAGAAGAGTTCGAAGAAATTGCTAGAATGGGAAATTAACCTGTCATCATTAGTTAATAATATTCATCCAAAAAGAATTAGAACCCTCAAAGAAGGAATAATTAAAAACGGTCCGGTAATTTATTGGATGCAGCGTGATCAACGTGCTCATGATAACTGGGCTTTGCTTCATGCCCAGCAAATTGCACTTGAAAGGAAAATTCCTCTTTATGTTATTTTTAACCTTGTTCCAAATTTTTTAGAAGCAAGCATCCGTCAATATGGTTTTATGCTGAAAGGACTGGAAGAAGTTGAGAACGAACTTCTGCGATTTAACATTCCATTTTTATTGTTAAGCGGTAATCCGGAAATTGAAATTCCAAAGTATGTTGTTGAATCTGATGCTTCGGCACTGGTTACAGATTTCAATCCTCTAAAAAGTGTACGCCGTTGGAAAAAATCTGTAGCAGAAAAAATAGAAATTCCATTTTATGAGGTTGATGCACACAATATTGTTCCATGTCTGGTTGCATCAAACAAGCTGGAGTTCGCGGCTTATACTATACGACCCAAGATTCAAAAATTATTACCGGAATTTATGGATGAGTTTCCTTCCTTGAAGAAAATGAAACGAAGTAATTTTAATAACGATAAAGTTGATTGGCAAAAAATTAGAAGTTCACTTAAAATAAATTTTGATGTCCCGGAAGTTGATTGGATTATACCCGGCGAGAAAACTGCTCATCTTATATTGGAATATTTTATAAAACATAAATTGAAAAATTATAACGAGAAGCGTAATGATCCGAACGCAAATGGTGCCTCTAATCTCTCACCTTACCTTCACTTTGGGCAGATTTCTCCTCAGCGTGTTGCTTTAATGATACAACCGATGACCGAATATTCTGAATCACATAAATCGTTTTTAGAAGAACTGATTGTGAGACGGGAATTAGCCGATAATTTTTGTTACTTCAATGAAAATTACGATTCATTTGATGGTTTTCCGGATTGGGCAAAGAACTCGTTGAATTCTCATCGCAAAGATAAACGTGAGTATGAATATTCACTCAAGCAATTTGAGAACGCCAAAACTCATGACGAACTCTGGAATGCCGCACAATCAGAGATGATAAGTAAAGGTAAGATGCATGGATATATGCGAATGTATTGGGCAAAAAAAATTTTGGAATGGAGCAAATTACCAGAAGAGGCAATGCGCATTGCAATTTACTTAAATGATAAATATGAACTTGACGGCAGGGATCCGAATGGTTATGCAGGAATTGCATGGTCAATAGGCGGTGTTCACGACCGCGCTTGGTTCGATCGTTCTGTTTATGGTAAAACCCGTTACATGAATTACAACGGCTGCGCTAAAAAATTTGACGTAAAAAAATATATTGCCGGCAATCAATTTTGATCTAACTCAAAGCTTTCCGGCATAAATCAATTCTGTTCATCAGCTTTTTTTATGTCTGCCTTAAATTTCTCGTAAGATTGTTTCCCTTTTAAGAATGAAATCTTCTTTCCGTTTTTATCATAAATTAAAGTAGCCGGTAAAGCGCCGTTCCATTTTTTATCAAGAGCATTTATCAAATCTTCATCTCCCGAAAAACCGCTTACGTAATTAGTAAAATTCGCTTTATTCGATTTTAAGAATGGAATAATCTTGGTTTTGACTTCATCCGGATAATCCGCACTAATGCCAACGAACTCAACATTTTGCATTTCGCCAGCCAATTTAACTATCGATGGAAATTCCTCTCTGCAAGGAATGCACCAAGTTGCCCACAAATTTAGAAAAAGAACTTTTCCGTTCCGGTCCTTTATTAGCTTTGTCAGTTTTGTTTTATCAATCGGTTCAACTTTTATTTCTTGTGCTCGATAAATTTCAAATTGAGAAGCAATAAAGAGTAAAATCAAAACCATGAAAATTTTTCTCAACATCATTCCGCTCTTTTTATTGAACAGCCAAATGCTTTAGTCTCCGAAACTTCAACCTTCTTGCCGGTAAGAACTTCATCTAATGCTGCTCTTAAATCTTTAGTTTTAACATCAGACTCGCGGCGATTGTCGTCTATTCTGCCATGATATAATATATTCATATTGGCGTCAAGCACGTATGTCTCCGGCGTAACTGAAGCATCAAATTTATCGGCTACAACATTGTTTGGATCTTTTAGAATTAAAAAATCGAGTTTATTTGATTTTGCATGTTCTTTGATTTCTTCAACGCTCTCCTTCTCATTGGAATTAACACCAATGAATGTCACACCTTTATCTTTATAATCGGCATAAAGTTTAGCCATACGCGGATTATAGGCATTGGAAACCGGGCATTGAGTTGCGATGAACATTACAACAGTAGCTTTGGAATTTTTAAAATCGCTTAATTGATATTCTTTGCCATTATAGTCTTTCAATCTAAAATTTGCAGCTTTCTTTGGCTCACTTGCAAATGACTTAGAAGTTATCAGCATTGCAAATAAAAGAACAACCTGAATAAGAAAATTTATTTTGGTTTTCATCTTTGTATCCTTTCTTTTATGAATTCATTTTTAAAATATTCAGACAAGTGATAAAGGTCAATATTAAGTCCGTTAAGAAACGTTAAAGGCAAAATTTTTACACTGGGTGAACATTCTTCAACCGAAAAATGTTCCATATACTACGGACAGAAAGGTTTATATGAAAAAGATTACTCAATCATACCTCGCTATAATTTTTTTGTTTTCATCTTGTAATCCGGCGCAAACACAATTACAAATAGAATTGGCTTTTCCTAATCTTACATTCGAGCAGCCTGTCGATATCCAAAATTCCGGAGATGGTTCGAATCGGCTTTTTATTCTGGAACAACGCGGAGTAATTTCTGTTTTCAAGAATACTCAATTTACTACCTCAAAAAAAACATTTCTCGATTTAAGCGATAAAGTGCTAAGCGGCGGAGAGATGGGTTTGCTTGGCTTAGCATTTCATCCGGATTATAAAAATAACGGTTATTTTTTTGTTGATTACACAACCGATAATCCTAGGCGTACAATTATATCGAGATTCAAGGTTGATGCTAATGATCCGGACAAAGCAGATCGAAACAGCGAATTGATTTTGCTGGAAGTAAATCAGCCGTATACAAATCATAATGGCGGACGAATTTCTTTTGGACCGGATGGCTTTCTCTATATTTCTTTCGGCGACGGCGGCTCGGGCGGCGACCCTCAGAATAACGCGCAAAATCTTTCTTCACTTCTCGGAAAAATTTTACGAATCGATATTAATAACAAAACCGGGTCATTGAATTATGCCATTCCGCCCGATAATCCATTTAAAGGAAATACATCGGGACACCGGGAAGAAATTTTTGCATATGGTTTTAGAAATGTCTGGCGTTTCAGTTTTGATTTTGAGACTAAAAAACTTTGGGCTGCAGATGTTGGGCAAAATGCATGGGAAGAAATTGATCTAATAGAAAAAGGAGGCAATTACGGCTGGAGATGTTTTGAAGGGAATCATTCATACAATACATCCGGATGCAACGCTACCGATTATATTAAACCGATTTGGGAATATGGACACAACAATGACGGCGGTTATTCAATTACGGGAGGATTTGTTTACCACGGCAAAAATGCATCGGAACTCTTAGGAAAATATGTTTATGCGGATTATGTCTCCGGAAAGATTTGGGCAATTGAACTTCAAGGTTCGGTTGTTAAAAATAATTTGTTGTTCTCATCTTCAAACCCAATATCAACATTTGGTCTTGATGAGAATAACGAACTTTACTTTGCAAACTACGCAATAGGTAAAATTTATAAATTCATCGGAACCCCGGTTACAAAAGTTGGCAAGTTAGATTTACCCAGTGAATATGAGCTTAAGCAAAACTATCCGAATCCATTTAATCCAAGTACTATTATAAGTTATCAAATAGCAGTTGGCGGTTTAGTGACTCTAAAAGTTTACGATTTCATTGGCAGAGAAGTTGCGACATTAGTAAAAGAATTCAAACCACCGGGAATTTATAACTCTCAATTCTCAACATTGCTTACTGGAAGGCATGTTAACAATTCTCAATTAAGTTCGGGTGTTTACTTCTACACTCTCCAAGCCAATGATTTTATAAAAACAAAAAAAATGCTTCTGGTAAAATAATTCAGCTTCAAGTTCTCCCGCCGGTATTTCACTCTTACAAATTACTCTTTAGAATCTTTAATAATGTTTTAGTAGCTTTATAAAAACAATTTACACCTTATGAAAACTTTCAGCTATTCATTCTTAGCAAAATTATTTTACCGTTACGGAAATATTCCTCTAAGCATACTGCTTCTTATTTATCTCGCCGCTTCAATCATCGGGGCTTTATCGCATTGGTACTTCGCTTTCTTTGTGGCAATTAATTTTGCAATTATCATTTGGCTCAATAGATATTACATCAAAACGTATAGACAATTTCCATTTAGAATCTCTGCGGATAATGAGAGATTAGTTTGTTCCGATTTCTTTTTCTCCTCAAAGACTTTCGAAATAAAGGTTGAAAATATTGATAAAATATCCGGTGGTATTTTTAATGGCTATCCTACACGACCGGTTTATATTCATGATAGTTTACAAAACAGAACAATCGGTTTTTATGCGAGTGCCGGAAAATTTAATGAACTGCTTTTAATAATCATGAAGAATATAAATGAAGATCTTTATCAACAACTGATAGATAAAATGAAGGGGTTAAGATCCGGGCATAAAGAATGAAAAAGAAAGTCCCGGCAAAGCGGGACTTTCAGTTTTTCAAAAATTACTTTTTATAGATAAGAATAGCGTCTTTTGCTTGTTTAGCAATTCTGAATTTCACAACTTTTTTTGCTGGGATTTGAATTGTTTCACCGGTTTTTGGATTTCTGCCTAATCTTGCTTTTCTATCAACAAGAACTAATTTTCCAAGACCAGGAATAACAAAAGCTTTTTTTGCTTCTTTGTAAGCGAGAACTACAAATTCTTGAATAAATTCTCCGGTTGCTTTTTTGCTTAGACCGGATTTTTTAGCCATATAGGTTAACAGTTCGCTTTTTGTCATCGACATATTTTTACCTCTTTTATTTGTGGATGAAATTCGAATGAAATTTAGTATTTTTTTAATTGAAAACAAACAGTTTTTGTCTTTTATCATCATTTTGACTTAGCAAGCAATGCCGTTATCAGGCAATAGATTTGCAGTCAAAAACATGCATCATTTCTTTTTTGTTGAGAAATAAAATCGAATTATCTTGTAAACAAATTTTAGATTCGCTTGTGAAAAAAAAATTATTACTTCACTTTTCCATTTATTTTTTTCTTGCAGCAAATATTTTTGCGGGGAATCACTTTCCTAATTCTTCTTTTTCAAAAAAAAACCTACTTAGCGATACTGTAAAAACAAATCAGACTTCTTTGAAGGACACTACCGTTAGCAAAATCAAAAAAGAAGTTCTTCTCCCTATCAAGAATCAATCTCTGCTAAGTAACCGGTTGAATAATTTTATCATATCAAAGGAAAAATTGAGAACAACCGATTACCGAACTGCGGCTGATTTTTTCTTTAATGTTCCCTTCGGATTTGTGCGCGATCTTGGCACTGTTGGGCAGCCAAGCGAAGCCTTGATTTATGGTAATGGTTTCGGAAATGTTTCATTTTTGTCTGACGGTATTTCTATCAATAACCGGTTAACAAATTCACTCGATCTGAATCTCTTTCAGTCGGAAAGCATTGATTCCATTGAGGTAATTCCGCTTGCGCGCGGTTTTTTGTTTGGAAATGCTAATAACCCGGTTTCTATTAATTTCATTTCAAGAGAATCCGATTCGCGTAAACCGTTTTCCCGGTTAAAATATTACCAGGCGCCAAACGGAGAAGGATTAATTGATGGAATATTCAACATTTACCCGATACATAAATTAAATACTTATATAGAAATTACGAATCAAAACACAAACCCCAACTACATAAACACAGATTACAGTGTCTGGAGCGGAATAACCCGTCTAAGTTATCTTTTTTCTAAATCGATTAATCTGACTGCAAGTTATAGATATGTAAAATCCAAAGTTCAGTTGAACGGAGGCGTAGATGCCGATTCAATTCTCGCCACTTACCCTTTGGCACAATTTAATGATGTGGTTTATAATAACCTTCAAGCCCCGGTTAATTTTCCGAACCGCTATCAGAAAGTAACGGTTAATGATTTTAGATTACGAATGCTTGCCAATTTTTTAGATTCGGCTTACACCGATCTTGCCTTGTATTATCAATCGAATCTAATAGAGTTCCGCCAAAACGAATTATTGACAATCAATCAAAATATATTGAAAAAAATTGTTGATAATAATTTTCACAGAACAATCGGTTTGAATTTACGGCAAGATCTTAATTTTAAATTTGGGAAATTAATTTCGACAACAAATTTAGAGCGATCGGTTTTCAACACACCGTTTCTTGCACAGGAAACGCGTAAAGCTTCTTTTTCAGAATCAATGCTTGCATCATTTACAATGTTCGGTAATTCATTCAATCCGTCAATATTCGGAAAGTATCTGAATTACTCTGACAAGGGATACATAGGACTGGGTGCAGACGCTGATCTTTTAATCGGTAAATCGTTTAATCTGTATGCAGGTTTTTCTTCATATCAAAAACCGTTTAACCCATGGGAAGAAAGATTTGTTCGACCGGTTATAAAATTAGAGACTCAGAAGAAATCTTCTTTTGAATTTATCTTGTCTTATAAAAATAAGTTTGGCAACCTTTCCATCGGCTATTTTAGCCAGTCAACTGCAAATGCCCTTCTATCTACTACTTTTATCGGTGATTCATCGTACGAGCAGACCTCTTTTTTTGCAATTAAAAATCTTCTATTGCAGGGGATGAATGTAAAACTGAATTACAAAGTTTGGAAAATTCTGCTTAGTTCAAATTTCAGTTTCTATTTTTCACCGGAAAACAGAAAGGAATACAAACTTCCAAGTTTCAATTCTTCGGGCGGAATTTATTATGTTGATACACTTTTCAACACAAACCTACAATTAAAAACAGGATTGAATTATTATTCAATCGGCACAAGGGATTTTATTTATTTTGATTATGAAAAGAATATCTCTTCTTATTTCGATTTCAATCCGGTAACGGCAGATCAAGTATTGTTGTCTCCATCGGTCTCCCCATCATTCCAGGTTGATTTCTTTCTTGCCGGGAGGATTCAAAAATCAGCCACTGTTTATTTTGTCTTGGAAAATCTAATAAATACAAAATATTTTATTGTTCCCTATTATCCCAAACAAGAGCGCGGCATACGCTTCGGTTTTGCTTGGGAATTCCTTGATTAGCAAATTATCCATACCTAACTTTACACGAAAATATTAGACAACTATTATTTAACCGAAGAATCGAAGTTACTATGAAAAATAAAATTATTATTTTGTTTTTATTTTTTACTTCAGCAGTATTTGCTCAAAAGATTTGGACTACATCACCGACTTATCCAACTCAAACAGATCAGATTGCAATTACGTTTGATATTACGTTATCAACAGATAGTAGAAAACCAATTAATTATACTAATGATCTTTATGTCTACACAGGAGTTACAACTCAAGCAGGAAGATGGCAGCATGTAATTGCGGATTGGAGCGTTAATTTATCCCAAGCCAAGCTCACACGCATCTCACCTAATGTCTATCAATTACTGATAAATAATCCGCGTCAATACTACTCCTACAAAACACAAATTTTAGCAAGTGAAAATATTACAGAACTTTGTCTTGTTGTACGAAGCTATGACGGGACAAAACAAACCGAAGATATTATTATTCCGCTTTACACTTCTGGTATATCGGTTGTATTTAACTCACCGGTAGTAAATGTTTCTTTTGGTGATCCTCTACGCTCACCGGTTTTTGTTTCTACCGGCGGAACAGTTCCGATTTCCGTTTCAACTTCTGCAATCGATACGAAAACTAAATCCGTCCAACTTTTTGTAAATGGAGAACAAAAGGTTGAAAGAACTACAGACACTCTCAGTTATGTCTTCAATGCAAATGATTACAGCAGCGGAAGTAATGAAGTTAAAGTCATCGCAACTGATACGGCGGATGTAACCGATACTAAAACATTTATTATAATGCGAAACCCGGAGATAAAAAACCTTCCAATCCCCTCGGGGAGTCAAATCGGAGTAAATTATAATACAAGAGTTCTTGCTCTTTACGCACCGGGCAAAAAATTTATTTACTTGATCGGAGATCATTCAGATTGGAAAGTCGACCCTCTCTGGTTTATGAATCGTGATAACTCAACTCCAGATAGTTTGTGGTGGATTAATATGCCATCTAGTATAGCAGATCCTCCTGGGGAAATTGCTTATCAATTTTTGATAGACGGCAGCTTGCGAATTTATGATCCTTACACAGATAAAATTCTTGATCCGGCAAATGATCAGTATATTCCTTCGACCGTTTATCCAAATCTTAAATCTTACCCCACTCAAAAAACAAGCGGCATTGTTTCTGTTTTACAACCGTACAAATCTACTTTCAACTGGAAAGTTCCTAATTTCATTCGTCCTTCAAAAGAAAAATTAGTTATCTACGAATTGCTGGTACGCGATTTTGTTTCTACTCACTCTTATAAAACTCTTGTGGATACGCTGAGCTATTTCAAAAAACTTGGTGTTAATGCAATTGAACTAATGCCGATAAGCGAGTTCGAGGGAAATAATAGCTGGGGTTACAATCCGATGACATATTTCGCACCGGATAAATATTACGGAACGATAGATGATCTGAAAAATTTTATTGATGCATGCCATCAAAACGGAATTGCCGTTATACAAGATATAGTTCTTAATCACGCATATAATTCTAATTCAATGGTTCAAATGTATTGGGATATTGTTAACAGCCGTCCCGCTTCAAATAATCCGTGGTTCAATGTAAAATCTAATTTTGCAAATCCCGATGCTCAATGGGGAAATGATTTCAACCATGAAAGCCCGGCAACTCAATACTTTGTTGACCGTGTTCTTCAATATTGGTTAACAGAATTTAAGATTGACGGATTTAGATTTGATTTTACAAAAGGATTTAGCAACACTCCAAAGCCCGCAACAGGCGATATTTGGGGAAGTATTTATGACGCGGCTCGAGTTCGCCTCTTAGAGAGAATGGTTGATAAAGTCTGGTCTTACGATCCGACTGCAATAATTATTTTTGAACATCTCGCCGAGAACCGCGAAGATCAAGAGCTCGCTCAGCACGGAAATGGAATTCTTATGTGGGGAAATTTTAATTATGCTTACAATCAATCAACAATGGGATATTCAACAGGCTGGGATTTTTCAGATATTTCTTATAAGAAGAGAAATTGGACCATTCCAAATATTGACGGCTATATGGAAAGTCATGATGAAGAGAGATTGATGTACAAGAATTTACAATTCGGAAATTCTAACGGGAGTTATAACATAAAAACTCTTACAACAGCATTAGAGAGAATAAAACTTGCCGCCACATTATTCATAACCGTTCCCGGTCCAAAAATGATCTGGATGGGCGGCGAACTGGGTTATGATGTTTCGATTAATACAAACGGCAGACTTGGAGAAAAACCATTCGCCTGGAATTATTTATCAAACACAGATAGAAAAAATTTGTTCAATACTTTTGCGGCATTAATCCGGTTAAAAAAATATTACCCAGCTTTTTCAAGTTCAGATTTTACACTAAATGCATCGGGTGCAATTAAAAGTTTGTACATTAATCATAATTCAATGAATGTCGCTATAATTGGCAATTTTGATGTTTCTACTCAGAACGCCACAATTGCATTTCAAAACGTTGGGAAGTGGTATGAATTTTTTACAGGGGACAGCACCGATGTAATGAATGCCTCAACTTCAATTACGTTGCAACCCGGCGAGTATCGTATTTATACTTCCGTACGAATACCAAAGGCATCCGAATTGGCAACAGATGTTAAAAACGAAACGGCAATTCCTACATCATTCCAACTCAATCAGAATTATCCTAATCCATTTAATCCCAGCACAGTTATAAGTTATCAACTGCCAGCTGGAACTCATGTTTCTCTAAAAATCTATGATTTATTGGGAAGAGAGGTCGCAACTCTCGTGAATGAATTTAAACAAGCGGGCAGATATGATTCTCAATTCTCAATTAAAAATTATCAATTACCAAGCGGCGTTTATTTTTACCGCCTGCAAGCCGGGAATTTTGTTCAGACAAAAAAAATGATAATATTGAAATAATCTCATGAATGAACATTTTATAAATCTATTCGAATACAATATCTGGGCGAATAATCGAATTTTTTCTGCGTTAAAATTAGTTCTACACCCGACTCAAAAAATTTTAGAGATCATGAGTCATCTCGTCCTTTCGCAAGAAACATGGCTCGGCAGAATTCAAGGCAAACACACAAATTCATTCTGGGATAAAGTTGAATTAGACCTATTGGAAAAAAGGTCGCAATTAAATAATGAAGAATGGCTTAAGTTGTTAAACAGTTCGAGTAAAAATGATTTGGTAAAAAAATATTCTTATCAGAACACAAAAGGTGAATCATTTGAAACTTCGTTACAAGATATAATTACTCATATAATCAACCACTCCACATATCACCGCGCACAGATAAATTTGCTGCTGAGACAGAATGGTCACGAGCCAGCGGTAACCGATTATATTTATTACACACGGAGATGAATTCTAATTTCTTGTTAATTCGGAAAGTAAAACAGCCGATGCACTCGCAACATTCATTGATTCTGCTTCTCCTTTCTTTGGAATTGTAATTTTCAAATCGCAGATTTCCAAAATCTTTTCGGATGGACCATTGGCTTCGTTAGCCAAAAGAAGAATCATTTTTTCGTTTTGAGATATATGGTAAAGGTTTTCCCCTTTAAGATCAGCGCACAAAATTTTATAACCATACTTCTGTTGTTCTTCCAACACACCGTAAAAATTATTCTTGTAAAAAAGATTAAGATGAAAAACGGAACCGGCTGAAGAGCGAATAACTTTGGGATTATATTTTTCCGCACAATCGGAAGTTAATAGAACATTCTTTACACCGAACCAATCGCAGTTTCTAATTATGGTTCCTAAATTGCCCGGATCAGAAATGTTTTCCATGGCAACGATTAATTTATCTTTAAGAATACCAGCTTCGGCTTTTTCATTGAAATTGAAGACGCCGATAACTCCTTGGGGAGTTTTTGTATCACACAGTTTTTCAAGTTCCGTTTTTTTCACCGGATCATACTTAATATTATTCTTCACAAGGATGTTAACAAAACTATTATTTTCATCTAAAAAATCTTTTAAAGCAACAACAAGTTCACACCGGAAGTCGGATTCAATCGCTTCGTAAATAAGTTTCGGACCTTCAACAATAAATTTTTTCTCTTCTTGTCTTATCTTTTTATTCAGAAGAGATGAATAATATTTGAGTTGGTTTTTAGATAGCATGATTATCAATTATTTCCAGTTCAAATATATAGTTTTTGCTGCTTCAATAAATTGATAATGGGGATGGAATTATTCATTTGAAATTGTTGCGCTGAATGTAGTTTTTATATTAGATTTGCCGCACGAAAAAATGCTGGCTTAGCTCAGTTGGTAGAGCAGCTGATTTGTAATCAGCAGGTCGCGGGTTCGAGTCCCATAGCCAGCTCTTCAAAAGCCCTAAAATGATAAATTTTAGGGCTTTTTTGTTTCTGCAAATTTGAACTATCACGCTGATTCACTGAACTAAGTAGGGACTTTAGTAGGGACTTTTCGAGTCCTAGTCCTCTTTACTACCAAACAAAATTTAATATGAACATAATTGTTAACTAAAAGCTGCTTTAACTTTTTTCATTTTCAATATACTGAAATAGTATAAAAAGAGAAACAACCGGAAGCTTATGCAGCTTCCGATTTTGCTATAGCTTCTGTTTGTGAAATATCAAAAACCGTTGCTATAAAAAAGTGAACATCTTCCTCATCAGAAATCATTTCTGAATTATTTTCTTGCTTGGCTTTAGATGGAACAAAGATTAAAAAGCCGTGTTCACCTTTGCGAACAATTCTTCCGGCTTTCTTCCACTGTTGAAACCCACCAACAATTGAAAAGTTTATTTCTGATTGAGCAACCAAAAAGCATTGGTTGTGAGGTGTTAATAAATGCCCTTCAACAGTAACAATGCCGAATTTATCAGCTACGGCTTGGCGCTGTTCTTCTGTCATTTCAGAAAGAGTTTTCCGAATGCGGATGATCTTTTCTTTTTTCTCTTGTCTTAATTGTTGTTTTTGTTCTTGTGATAACATGGCTAATCTCCTTTAAGATTTTTTGATTGATTTGATAAAAGCATTTAGAAAAGTATTTGCTGCGGTATATGTTTTAAATGGTAGTGAATGAAGTGAACCGGCGGGAGTAAATATATTTACAAAGAATTTTTGATTTGATTGAACTAAGCGAATAAGAAAACCTTTGTGCCGTTTGGAGTAGTGAACTATTACAGATGACATGACCCAACCTTTTACGCCGTTAAAAAACATATTTTGCCCGCTTAGGCGCTCTTTTGCGAAATAATGACTTGATACCATGTTGGTGTAAGAAAAGATGAAAATTCAAGGCAAGGGCGAAACCCGATTGACTAAAATTTATTGAAATAAATTAGAGGGTGAGTTTCATATACCCTTGCCCCGATTGACTACCAAGATTCGAATAAGACTAAGCTTGTTTGCCGGCGGGCAAAATAATGCTTGTAATAGCTGAACGAAGTGAAGCAAACAATTTGGAAAGGAAGTTGCTTTAAGCAATTTATGAGTTTGGAAATTGGCGCATCTTTTTGTCACAAAAAGTGTGAGCAAGAGACAAACGAATAATTTGCGTTCATGCTTTATGAGGGAAATATTTTTGAATGCCTTTGATGAAAAAGTATTGACCGAACTGAAAGTAGATCCTTCTTTTCATCAGGACTGGTTTACGCTGTGTGAGGCGAATGAATGAGCCGAATCAGAGCGGCTTTTTTCTAGCGAACAATTTTAAGTGAATCGAAGTGAACTTGCCTATGCCGGCAGGCAGGCGCAAATTTGTGAACTAAGGGTAAATTCGTTATCCCAGAAATGAAAGAATCTTAATAAGAATTCTTATAACCTCATTGCAACATTATCTGAAAAAATTCTTCACGATGCTTCTGATTTATTTTAATTAGTATTTAAGTTATGTTCAGTGTAATCCTAATTTAACAATGGAGTTTATATGAGAAGAATGAATTACTCTTTCATTTTACTTATTTGCCTCTTTTCGTTGAGTGCCAGCATTGGACAACCAACAGAATTAAATCCAGGGATTGCTAGATGGAGCATTAAAACAAGTCTCCCTCCAAAATCTACTAAGATGACAATTCCTTTAACCGAATTATTAGCATTGGACAATCCAATTGAATCTTATTCATCAAAAATATATGTGGCAAAGAGAATCCCTACCACGGTTCAGAAAGGATTGAAAGAAGGTGATATTGTAACAACACGAGGGTATTTACATTTGATAGCATTAGAGAATGATTCCAAGAACCATCGGGATGGTGATTATCATATACAGATTAGGAATTCAGAGGAATGGAAAGATAGTTGCCTAATAGTAGAAGTTCCCTTACCGGAAGAGAGATTTGTTGAAGATTCAAAATTGCGTGCAAAATGTAAGGTCGTAAGAGATTTTATTAAGGAGAAATTTTTAAGGGGGAAAGAACCAGGGGCAGGCAATGTAATGGAACATAAAATGTATGTTGAGATAACCGGGCAATTGTTTTTTGATGCACCTCATTTGAATGGAATTCCAAGAGGTAAAAAAGGAATGAAGTCATATACTTGCTGGGAAATTCATCCGGTCACAGCAATTAAATTTGTAAAGAATAAATAATAAGTTAAACAGGTAGAGATGGGCGGAGTGAACCGCCCACGTGAAAGGTTTAATTAAGTTTTGTGTAGGTGCCGGAGTTTTGAACGACTTTTCCATCAGCAGTCTTGGTTACTACACACACATAGAGAATGCTATGTTGATACTTCGCGGCTGTATTTTTCTGCAATGCGTTAAGATCGATTTCTAAATCGTATGTCTGCGCGAAATTGTAACCCGCTGCATCTTTAGATAAAGAAATTATCTTAAATGGTTCGTCTGCTTCATTAGTTGGATCATAATAGCAGACTAATGCATTAGCAGAAAGATTAACTTCATCAGCACCGAAAACAGATGAAGTATTAAGTATTGGAAGTGTAGCTGTGATTTTATCAGCGGCTACTGCAGCGGTTGAAATCTGCAAAGGAAATCCTTCCGGTGCGAGAATGTTTTGCTCGGTTGGTTTTTCAATGGAAGAATAAGCGAAGTTGCTCTGAAAGATTTCATTAAAAACTGAGCTTGCGACATTTCTAACTTTCTTCCAAATTGAAACGAGAGAAGTAAGTGCAAGAATAGCACTTGCAAATTTTGCAGTAACTGAGAATTTCTGACGAACTTGTAGAACAGCCGGATCTTGGCTTGCATTAAAGCTAGATGGACGAGCTGCTAATACAGTGTGACCATCAACTGTTCTCGCGGAAAGGTTGCCAAGCTTCCCGGATAAGTTTCCAAGGACATTTCCATTTACGATTGCCATGGTAAAACCTCCTAAAGTTATGATTAATTACGAAGGCAATTCTACGTGAATGAAATGACGTGTTCACTGTAATAATGGGAAAGTAAAAGAAAATGAGATTGTGGCGGTCTTATGGCTTGGATATGGCTTGTTACAGGCTTGTTAGGGGTTGGTTTGATGAGGGCAAGAAAAAGTGTTGAAAACAGAAATCAGAATTCAGAAATCAGAGTGTAAAATTTCTAGAAAATTGAAATAGGTTTTGTGTTCCTTTTACGAAACAAAATTGTATTAATTGAATCATAAGAACGATGATATTTTTCTGAGAGTATAAAAATTGATTCGATCTGATTGTGAATCTTTCGCAATTCAAGGTATTCTGATTTGATTTGCAAATTCCGAAGGACCAGTTCATTGATTAATCCAAGTTTGTGATATTTCTGGAATTTGGATTCATTTCTTATATGTGATATGTCTATTAAGTGAGCCATTAGCTTTTAGTTTTTAGCTGTTGGTGAAAATTATTTTTGTGATTTGATAAATGCAACGCTCGATATTTATGATTTGTTTTCTTTTGTTTTCAAAGAATCATAAAAAGATGACGAAATGAATGGAACACAGATGACACTGATCAAACGGATTAACGCGGATTTAATTTTGAATGGAGCGAAGTGGAGTGTGTGTGGCAAAGCCACGACATCCCGAAAAAGAACGGGATAAACTCCACTCGCAGTTTGTATGAATGAAAATAATAGGATTCGATTAAGGAGTGGGCGTGTCGAGAGCGCGAGCCGCCCACGAGTGGAATTTAATGTTCGGTTAGTTAATAAATGCTATGACCGGATGACAGTTTTGAAAATGTATGATGAGGCGATTAGTATTCTTTAGTGCCGAGTTTGCATAATGCAACATTATGCTGAAATGACAGAACTACAAAGTTTAAGTTGGGACTACACAAAGCCTTTGGCATAATGTTCGTTATGTAATACTGGCTGTCACATGCCCCGACCCGTCAGGGCCGGGCAAGTTGAGCTGAGACCTCACACAAAAGGTTGCTTGCCTATCCAGAATCGAGTTCGGAACAAGTTTAATCTCCAATCTGATGTAAAGTGAAATACAGTGGTTTGATAGCATTCAGCAATTAGCTTTTGGCCATCAGCTAAAAATTATTGGAAATTAAAATGAATGCTTTGGTGAAGACAAAGAAAGATTCCTCGCCGGATAAATCCGGATTCGGAATGACAAACTCACATGATATAAAACTAACAAATAATTTCTATCTGAAAGAGTTTGTCATTTCTCAAGAAGCTGAAAGGCATGGTTATAAAAATGAACCGAATGAAAAACAGATTGAGAATTTGAGATTACTTTGTGTGAATGTTCTCCAACCTTTGAGAGAAATCATCGATGTGCCGATTTTTATTAATTCAGGATTTCGTTCATTCGATGTAAATACTGCAGTTGGTGGAAAATTTAATTCTCAACATCTTGAAGGAAAAGCTGCCGATTTTATAATCCCCTCCTTGAAATTAGTTGATGTGTTCAATATCGTTTTACAAAAATTATCATTCGATCAATTGATTTATGAATTCGGAAAGTGGATTCATGTTTCTTGGAATGGTGAATCGAATCGTAAGGATGTGATGATTTCAAGAAAGGTTCATGGGAAAACGGTGTATGAGAACGTGAAAAGTGAAACGCTAGACGTGAGAAGTATTTTATGAAGGAAAATATATACATATGGATAATTGGAGGATTGTTAGGTCTTAGATCCTTTTCCCGACAAGTCGGTATCAGGATGACCAGACTATTTTCATGAGGTTTTTATGAATGACAATATTTTCTTTTGGGTTATAAGTGGTTTAGTAAGTCTGGTCAATTTTTTATTCTGGTCCAGGATTAAACGTATTGAGAAAGATGTTGATGAAGCGAAAAAGAAATCGTCTTCAATTGAGAAAAATTATTTATCGCGATTTGAAATATTACATAATAAGTTGAGTGAAGTTGAGAAAAATATTATTCGGGAGATTTACAACGTGAAGCTGTCAGCAATCAGTAGTCAGAAATCAGCTACTAGCGATTAGTATTTAGCTGTTAGAATAGAAATGGATTCCGGCTAAAGACATGCCGGAATGACAATTGAACGAGGAGGTTAAAATGGGAGTGTTAGATTTTTTGAGTGGAATTGTAAAGCCAATTACTAATTTGATTGATAATCTTACAACGACTGACGAAGAGCGCGGGAAATTGCAAAATGAGTTGACGAAAATTGAGAATGAGTTTTTAGGTAAAGCTTTAGAATATGAATCAAAGTTATTGGATTCTCAATCCCGGGTTGTTGAAGCAGAAGCGAAAGGACAAAGCTGGCTGCAGAGAAATTGGAGACCAATTACAATGCTTACTTTTCTTATCCTAGTTGTGTGTGATTCTTTTGGGTGGCTTGCATTTCGTTTAAGTAATGAAGCATGGACTTTATTGCAAATCGGCTTAGGCGGTTATGTAGTGGGTAGAACGGGAGAAAAGATTGTTGAGAAGATTAGGAAATGAGTTGGTCAAGAAATGGCTTGCACCAAAAAGTGAAACGGTCACAAACCGTTCCCTACAGTTTATTTTTCAAACCTATGAGTAAATTATTGAGAAGATTAGTATAGTGTTTGATCTTTTCATCTCTTTGTGAAATTATATTGGCGCCAATCATCATATCAGAAATGAATTTTGAATTGCCCCCGTTTTTAATTTCTTCTACCAAAATATTTATCAGAAATTCAAGAGTTTGAGGAGTTGAAATTTCAGCAATGTCCCGACCAAGTAGAATAGCTCCAGTTAGTTCGAAATCAAATTGATCATTGACTAAATCATTATGTTCAGATTGTAACCGCTCCATATTGCCGGCTTCAATGTAATTCTTAATGATATATTGAATATCAAGTGCATCTCTGGAACGTGTAGGAAAACCATCTTTCCATGAAATTAATTTCATTAGAACTAATCCTCTTGTGGAAGCAAATTTAATATCGATTTGAGGATTTGTTTGGATCCGAACAGATTCTGAATCAAGAAAACATTCTTCGAAACCGAGAATACTCATTTCTTTTGCTTCTTTATCCGGCCACCGAATTGAAGAAGAATCAAGGGAAACCTCTCCAAAGGGAATAATATCAATGCTTGGAATAGATTTGTATGTGAATCTGTGAACAATCTTAGAAGGTGAAAAATTATTGTCTATAAGCGCGTTGGTAAGTTTTTTAAAGTCATCCCAATTCCTTACTCGAACACTAAAATCGATGTCGTTTGTTCCTCTTTGGATTTTAATTCCATGGATAAGATTGAAGACTATATCTCTTGCGGTGGCTCCGATTACAAAGAAATCCATATTCAAAGTATCGGTAATTTTAGATACCAACGTTAACACTTCTGAAGTAAACGGATCTATTTTAGTTGAGATGTCCAGCAATGTCTCTCTCGTAAATTATGTTGGCTGTTTCTATGTTTCTTGGATCACCGGTTGTCATTAAATCTGTATAAATGAGAATTGCAGGTGCCAGATTTTTAAATTCATATTCACCGCTAAAATTCCAGAATTTTTTAATCAGTTCGATATTACCATTAGGATTTTTTTTAAGGCGATTTCTCAAAATAAACTCTCCTAATTTATCGCCAATATAGATGGTATGGATTAGCGGACGCAAGTAATTTGTTAATTGAGCAGCTGCGGTCTCACCACCGAGCAAAGCACCAAAATAATTGAGATCGATTTTATTGATGGTTTCATGATCATCAATCTGATATCTGCCGAAAAAGTATTTTTGTTTAATAAGTCTTGGAAATCCAAGGGTCCACTCTTTCAGCAATTCTTTTGTATTAACAAGTTTTTTACCACCGCTATTAACATTGACTAAATAACCTAGTTTTTCCAATTGAATCATTGTAAGATGAACGGTGCCAAGTGCAACATTGGCCCAATCAGCAATATCGCGATAAGGATCTCTTTCCAAACCAGGATTACATAAGAGAGTAAAAACTATTTGGAGACCAGCGGTTTTGAAAATAGAAGTTTCATTTTTCAAAGGGTTTTCTATAGCAGTGAGTTTTTGCCCTTTTATTTTTATTAATAATGGGTGAATATTAATATAAGCATTACCAGCTGCATCGATAAAATTAATACCAAAATTTTTAAGGAGATCGGCTGTTTCATTGTTCGCAATCAGAGTAATAAGAAGAGGAATATTACCTAATCGATCGAGTTGATTTTTAATTATTCCCAACTTCGTTTTATTTACCAATGGAATTACTTCAGCGTTAAATTTGAGGTCGTATTCTTTATCTCTTAAAACCAGCTCGACTTTTTCATCAGTGGTGTTGGTTGTAAGCCGAAAACCGGTTTCATCCTCGAACTTGGTAACTGCCTTAGTTATTATATTTTTTTCAGTGTCTTTCATTATGATATAGCGTGTTCATTTGTTGCGAATATATTTGATTATTGAACAATAAGCAAGAAAAAACGTGTTTATACAAGCATTATGTTCAATATATTGGTTAAAACAGGAATACTGAACAAAGATGTTTGAAGTATCGCTGAATAAGAGGGGGTGACTAACTATAAACAGTTACAAACTATTAACGATAATAAATACAAACATTGAAATTGAATTAAAAACGGAACTCTTTTGTTACATAGTACATCTAATTAGGAAATTATTTGACAATATGTAACAAAGATATTAACTTTGATCACCCTCAAGGAGTACAAAATGGATTCAAAATTTAAAGTAATTGGGAACAATATAAGAGTTCTCAGGGAAAAATATAATTTTACTCAAATCGAAGTGGCCAATTTTCTTGGTTTGAAGGACCATACAACAATAAGTTATTATGAGAGAGGTGAAAGAAATATCCCCTTGGATCACTTGACTAAAATTGCGGATCTATTCGGGGTTGAATTGGAAGTTTTATTGACTGATAATCCCGAAGAACAAATTATCAACAAAGTATTCGCTTTTAGAAAAGATGAGTTAAAAGAAAAAGATTTTATTACAATTGCGAACTTCCACAGGATTGTTAAAAACTATATTAAACTTAGGAACTTAGAAAAAAAACATGCCGTCAAATCTTAACTTAGAAAAAGCAGCAGCAGAATTTAGAGAGAAATCCGGTTACAATACAATTAACCCAATTAGGGTAAAAAGTCTATTGCTACAATTAAATGTGCTGACAATATTTAAGAAAATGGAAGGCACTTTCTCAGGTATGTCACTGAAAATTGGTGAAGACAAATTTATGTTGATCAACTCGATACATTCTTTGGGAAGACAACATTTCACAATTTTTCATGAACTGTATCATTTATTTGTTCAAAAAGATTTCGAACATATCATTTGTGATAATAACCTTGATAAGAAAGATAAAAAGGAAGAAGAAAACGCAAACATATTTGCCGCTAATTTGATGCTACCAAGGGAAGGATTATTAAAGTTCATTCCAAATGATGAATTAAAAAAAGACAAAATTTCTGTAAGCACTATCTTGGCTTTAGAACAATACTATTCATGTTCAAACAAAGCAATGCTAAGAAGGTTGGTGGATTTACATTTGATCACCGAAGAATTTAGAGAAAAATTTGGCGAAGATATAAAGACACTGGCCAAGCAATATGGATATGACACGGCATTATATGATGCGGGAAACGAGGATCTTGTAATTGGAGATTATGGAGTAAAAGCAAAAAAGTTGTTTGATGAAAATATAATTTCTAAAGCTCATTATTTGGAATTGATGAGAGAATTGGGAATCGATTTTGGGGACAAAGAAGATGCTGAAGAACAATGAGCTTATTGGACCTAAAATTTTAATTGATGCCGACGTAATAATACACTTCGTTGATGGTAACAGATTAAATACAATACCAGCAATATTTCCAAATAGAATAGTTTTTATAGACAAGGTTCTTGAAGAACTTTATTTATTCCCGCAATATAAAGTGCAAGTATTCAATTTTATTTCCGTTAACAATTTTGAAAGAATAGATTTAGATAGCAATTTAGATTTTATCTTAGAATATGCCAAGCTACAAAAATTTGTTGGGAAAGGGGAAGCCGCATGTATGGCAGTAGCTAAAATTGATAAAAAATATATTGCAAGCAGTAATTTGAAAGATATTAAAGATTATTGCGATAAGAACGGAATAAAGATAATAACGACTATGGATTTTTTATGGGAGGCTATGAATTGCAAAGTATTAACCGAAGAGGAATGTGATGAATTTATTAAAGATGTGAAAAAGGCAGGGAATAGATTACCAGTAGATAGTATTGCCGAATATGTAAAAAAGTATGTGATGGTAAAAAAGTGAAAAGATATTTTTAATAATCTTTCAGTTATAACTAATTCCCCGCTTTATGAATCAAGTGAGTATTCGTTTATTAGAATTCCGCTAATAATACCATAATATTTTGATCAATAATCAAGATCTCTTATCAAACGGTTCCAATAGTATTTTGTCAAGTCTTTGATACTAGCATGTTTCAGATCTATTTTTTCTTCACCCGGGACAGAGAAAAATACCATACCAAGAATATTGAAATAAATATGATAGCCGTCATCTTCAACGGTTGCACTGTCATTATATGAATTGAATATATACGAATCATTGTGATCTACACTGTATAATATTGATAATCCGTGATTGCCACTTTTATCTATCCATATTTTGCAGCCGATTTCATGATCTTCCGTTTTTATTACAGTAATAAATTTAGATTGAGTCTTTTCATTAAACTTTGTTTTAACATGTTTGTTTTTATTTGAAAGTTTTTCCAATCTGCTCTTGAACCCATCTTTCAATTCTTGAAATGCTGTTAATAGAAATTCCTTCTTCTCTTTTTCGGTAATTCTTCTCTTTAGTAATGGAATATCCTTATCGTCATCCGCTTCTTTTTTGACTGAGGGTATAACAATTAATTTTGATAAAATTTTCTTACAGATTTGTTGAGGATCGTATTTCCTTCCATCAATATATCCTAGTGTGGGTCTTATACCGGGTATTTCTGTATCATCTAATTTTACGGGTAAGATATAGTCTTCATTTTTTTGGAAAGCCCTTGCTTGAGCACTTTGGCGTTCATGGTTTGTCCATACTTTTTTAGCATAATTCTCTGAAAGAAACATTACACAGAATCGTGATTCTTTTCTATAAATATTATCCAGATACTCATATAAATCTTTTCCCCAGAGAATATCTTCCTCAAAATTATCATAAAAAACTTTAACGCTTTTTTTTCTCAAACAATTAGCAACTTGATCTGCATAAGCCCTATCCTCACCGGCAAATGACAATGCTACTTGATATTTGTATTCTTTTTGTTTTTCCATTTATCGTAATTTTTATTCCAATGCTTTTATTAGATCATTTTCAATTTGTTTGTATTTTTCTTTTAGTCCTTCACCGCTGTAAAAAAAAGGAATGGTCATTGACTGCCAAATGAAAGTCTTTTGAATTTATTCTAGATATAGTTATTAATAGCCCACGTAGTTCCTAATTTTGAAATAGGGGTACTTGGCCCTAATTCGGAAATAAACTGGCTAGCGATATTTCGTTGTTGATTGATACTAATTCTTCTACCTCCTAATGCTCCAATTTTATATGCAAGTGCAATATTCATTTCGTTAAAGGATGATATTAAAAGGATTTCACTAGGACGAGTGATCGCGACGTAAAATAATCTTCTTTGTTCTTGTAGGTTAACTTCTCGTTCAGCCCTTTCAAGCGTTGCATCTACCGTAGGAATCAATCCTTGAATAGTTGAAGGAATAATTACAATCTTACTAGTTAATCCCTTGGATTTGTGAAGGCTCATAATTTTTACATAATTACCATCGGTTGGATTTTCTGGTTGAGATATAAAGGTTTTAACCAAATTAAAGAGTTCAGGAATACTTGAGTTCTCATTAATTTTATCTAGTACTGCATCTCTTATTGCAGATGACCATTCATGACCAATTGGAAATAACTCTTCAAAAACCTCGAGGGTTGATAACTGTCGCAATCTACCTAAGAATTCGATTAGAGTGTTATATTGATGTTGAACTTGTGTAGTATTGGGAATATTGACTTCTTTACTTAAAAGTTTTTGCATGACTTCATTTGGAGAAATATTATGAGTAAATGAATATTCTCTTATTCTTTGGTATTGGTTTGCTCTCCAGTTAGTACCATCAACTCCTAACCAAAAACGAAGGGAAACCCTATCTTCAATATTTGTTAATAATGAAAGAATTATAAACGACTTCTGGCCTTCAGTTTCTTCTAAGACTGCATCATAATAATAGCTATGTAGTGGTATAGAATAATTTCTAATTTGTTCTATTATTTTGTAAGCGATAAGTCTTCTTGGTGAAAGAATAAGTATATCCCCAGCATTATATCCCTTATTTGAGATGAGATAATTAATATATTGAGCAATTCCAATTGCTTCTTGATCCAAGTTTGCCCATTGGACAATATTAACTATACCAACTGGATTCGAGTTTCTGATTTCTAAACGAGGCTGAGTATTTGGTCGGTGATTATGGAGAATTAGACTATTTGCTAGATGAACTACTTTCTGTGGGCATCTGCGGCATTCTGTTAAACTTTCATCATGAGTATCCGGATGAGAAATATTGAATGAAATAATTCCTTCGGGATGTGCGAATCTAAAACTATAGATAGATTGATCCTCATCCCCGATAATAAAATAATCTTTACCACTAGCAATCAGATCAATAAGAACTTGTTCTGCTTTGTTCAAATCTTGGAATTCGTCAATAACTACGTGATCAAAATCGGTAAATGAATTGGCCGTTGGATTAGATCGTAAGTACCTAAGCGTTTCGGGAATTATTTCACCAATTAACATACTGTTGTGAAAATTTAACCATTCAATTAGAAAACGATGAAAATTATTATCGATTGGATCAATTGGCCATCCAGGTATTTCAGATTGTAATCTAGCCCAAGCACTTTCAAATGCTCTAATTCTTCTACACATTTCTCTTTTATTTCCGAACTCACCTTGGAGTTTTAAATCTTCTAAAAGTGGCGAGACTTCAAATTTGAGTATCCCTCTTTCCATATATGTAATAAGTGGTCTTGGGAATCTACCGAGAGTTTCAAGGACATTGTTTTGCATCAGGACTGAGAAACAATATGAATGTAAGGTGTATGCTTTTATATCCTCACTCCCTCTAACATTTAATGAAGATAATTCCTTAACCATGTCAGCAGCTGCTGTTCTTGTAAATGTAATAGCGAGTACTTTTGAAGGATCAATATCTTGAGTCTCTAATAAACGTTGAATTCTTCGTTTCATTGAAAAAGATTTGCCAGTACCAGGACCAGCCATTACACGTAATGGACTTTGCTCACATGAAGCTATACTAAGAACTGAACCTTTAATGTCAGAATTCCATGCCATAAAATCTCCTTAGCTAATAATTAGAATAAATAATTTCAGTAATCCCACTCCTCATGATTAAGTGGAAAACGGTTGAGTTCTTCTTTATATAACTTCCATTGAGGGAGGAATTTTTTCATCAAGGCAAGGAATCTTTCGTTGTGTGTTCTTTCTATAAGATGAATCATCTCATGAACGATAATATACTCTAAACATTGAATCGGTTTCTTGGCTAATTCTAAATTTATCCAGATTCGTTGATCTTTTATATTGCATGTGCCCCAACGGGTTTTCATTTTTTTTATTCCATACTCATTAACTTTTACATTTAATATCTTTTCCCATCGTTCAATGTATTCCGGAATAATTTCTTTTAAGCTTTCTCTATACCACTCGTTCATCAAAGTTTTTCGCTGTAATAGAGTAGAGTTTTCACGAACATGTAATTCAATTGTGGAGTGGTTAAGAATAATTTTAGGTGTGGAATTAGTAATGATTACATTCAATAAAAATCTTTTACCAAGGTAATAATGAGTCTCACGAGTGATATATTCTCTAGGCGCTTCTCTATCTTGTGATTGAATTTTATGTTGTTGTTTTTTTATCCAATTTAATTTTGAAATTGCATAAACCCGCAGCGAATCCAATTTGAATCGAGTAGGAGAAGCGATTCTAACTCTGCCGGTTGGAGGATGAACACTTAGATGAATATTCTTAATATTCTTATAAATCACATCAATAGAGATATCACCTAATTTTATTTGTTGTTTCTCAATATTCATTTTGCTGCTTAACAATTGCAAAAATTCTTTCTACTTCGTTTATGTCTTTTAAAATTTTGTACATCGCTGCTTTTACTTCTTTTTCTCTCGGACCATTATTATCGCGCCAATCAGCTTTCCGTGATTCCATAATAGCTTTGTCTAATGCTATAGCCAAATCTTTTTGTTTACCGACATTATTGTATAAAGCCTTCTGTGCCTTAGTCTTAATTTCGGATGGAAGATCCGGCGGATTACCAATAACAACTCGTTTTGCAAGGGCATCAATTTTTTTCAGATATTCTTCATAGCTAACCGCATTTTGTTTTCTTTCTTTAATTAATTGATCTAAGAGTTTAGACATTTCTTCAAAGTATGCGGGATCAATAAGATGTTCTTGAATAATTTTCTGACGGATATTATTCTCGATAGCTTCTTGAATGGCTTGTTTGCTGTTCTTCATGCTTTGTGGTAAACTGTTGATTGCATCAGCTATACCGGATTTAACAATCAGATCCAAAAGTGTAAGCTCACCAAATTTAGAAATAACTTTACTTTCATCAGCTTGAATAAAATTATCAATCAAGAAACGCATGTCAGCTTCATAAGTTTTTAGATCGAGAGTTTCTCCACTTGTTTTACGAATCTCTTCTCTAAGGTTGAGATAGAAATCGAGTTTAGCTTTGATCTCTTCGATTTCCTTCAATGAATAACCAGCTTCAGCTAATTCTATAGCGATATTCGCGTATGCCCTAATAAATGCGACTACTTTTAAATAAAGAGCAGTTCTTTTTACTTCATTGGCTTTAAGGTCATTCGGATTTTCCGGATCGCCACAGAAAAATCTTATATATGACAACTGATTTTTAGGAGGAGGCGCAGGCTCACATAAAAGTGATAATTCTTCCATAGAAGAATCTAAACGCTCTTTACCTTTTTCCAATCTGCTCTTGAGCATAATATCAACGTCTTCTTTATCAAGCTGATCATAATCCAGTTCCGATGTATAAACGGCAACAGCATATTCTACTTTCTTGAATAAATCCTTGTAATCTACGATGTAACCAAATGGTTTATCATCTCCATCCAAACGATTAACACGGCATATAGCTTGGAATAAGCCATGGTCTTGCATATTCTTATCAATGTAAAGATAACTACATGGTGGCGCATCAAATCCAGTAAGTAATTTGTCAACAACAATAAGCAGCTTCATAGTGGCAGGTTCTTTTTTGAAAAGTTCTTTAGCTTCATCTTCATAGACTTCTGTTCTTTTGCCATTAAGAAGTGATTTGTATGTGTTATAAATAAATTCTTTATCTGTATCTGTGTTAGCACCAGTATCCTCCGTACTTATATCTCGAGTTGTTGGTGAATATGAAGTAATTATTGCACATTTATTTCGAAGTTCTGTTTCTTGGAATAGGTCATAGTATCTTGAAGCGTCAAAAATACTGCGAGCAATTAGAATTGCATTTCCGTAATCTGAGCTAAGTCGCGGTCTAAGACTGAAATCAATTATAATATCTCTAACAATTTGATCAAGACGTTTTTTTGAACTAAGCACTTGCTGCATAGTTCCCCATTTTCTTTTTAGTTCAGATTTCTGGAAGGAATTTAATTCTTTGGTCTTTACTTCAAACCACGCATCAATTTTCTCGGGAGAAGAAATTCTTTGATCGATATCTCGTGCTTCGTAAACCAAATCCAAAACAACTCCATCTTCAACTGCTTCATTAAATTTATATGTATGAATGTATCTACCAAAAACATCGATACTTGTTTGTTTATCTTTTTTAAGAAGCGGGGTTCCGGTGAAGCCAATAAAAACAGCATTTTTAAGTATTGCCTTCATAAACTTGTGAAGTTTACCGGAATTTGTGCGATGACATTCATCAACAAAAACAAATATCTCGCCATATGTATGGGTAGGCCCGCTTTTTAATTCTTCAATAAACGAATCAAAATTATCCACATTTTTCTGACCGAATTTGTGAATAAGGGAACACATCATTCTTGGTAATGGATTATTAAGCAACTCCATAAGATTCTTACCACTAGAAGTGCGTTTAAGAGTTTCACCTACATCTCCAAAAACTCTTTCAATCTGTTTATCTAATTCATCTCGATCAGTTAGAATAACAATTCTAGCATTGGGATTATGTTCTAGTATCCATTTGGCAAGCCAAACCATAACCAAACTTTTACCGCTACCTTGGGTATGCCAAATGATTCCGCCTTCTCTTTTTTTATAAAAATCTTGAGCGGCTTTAACACCAAAGTATTGATGGGTGCGGCAAAGTTTTTTAATACCGCCGTCAAATAGCAGGAAATCGTGAATAATTTCTAAAAATCTTTTTTTATCACAAAGAAGTAAAAGATATTTATCCAGCAGATTTTGTTCGGAGCTGTCTTCTTTCCATTTAAGAAAATATTTTTCGGGAGTACCGATAGTTCCATAACGTAAACCTTCTGTATCATTGCCGGCAAATACAATTTGAACAGTTGAGAAGAAGGATTGAATAAATTCCTTTTGCTGGTTAACAATACTTTGGCGTATTCCATCACCAATTGAAACAATACTGCGTTTTAATTCTAAAACAGCGAGAGCTATGCCATTTACATAGATAACAATATCCGGTCGTTTTTCATGATTACCAAAAAGAGTAACTTCTTCTGCTATAGCGAAGTGATTATTTCCAGGGTTATCCCAATCGATAAGTTCAACATTATCATGATTTTGCCCGGCTTCTTCTTGGATTTGAACACCATAGCGAAGTAAACTATAGAAATTTTTGTTGTTGGTGTAAAGAGTTTCAGAATCATTATTAGCAACAATGCGAAGTTTATCCAATGTTTTACTGATAAGTATTGGACTGACTTTTTTACTTTTGAGATATGCAGTTAAATATTCTACTTCGATGTTGTTATTGTTAGGGCGATCTTCCCAATTATCAAGGTAATCGTATTTAAGCAGATTTTTAAATAGTTTTACAATACGATTTTGAGTTTTACGCTCAACGTCACCAATTTGTATCATGGCTATATTCTATAGTTTGTAAAGTTCTTTGTACCAATTAATCCAACAATCAAGCGTTGAATCCTTTTGAGTGGCCGCTGCATTAATAAAATCTACTGATGTATAATCTGAGAATTTCGGATTATGATCTACAAGAGTTTTATAATCAGTGATTGCTTTATCAAGGGAGTGATTGTCCGGATGCTTAACCACTGAAAAATAAACGTGTTTATATGCTGGTTGATTTGAATCATCCTCAATGCTAAGTCCAAGAATTTGATTTCGCCATAACTGATTCATTCCCCCTCGAAATGGACAAGAAGAGTACGCATTTTGATTACTAAAAAAGGGTAAATGTTTCTCAGTTATCTCCCAATACTTATAACGGCACTTATCATGATAATAACAATAATTTTTATTAATTATAATTTCCAAGAAAGATTTATTGCAATTATGTTTTACTTTATCTTTTCGTCCTTCGCTAGTATATCCACCACATTCAGTAAATTCGGCTTCAGTAAGTTTGTGTTCAATTAACCAAAGACAAAGCTGGTTTTCATTATTGTAGTATGCAATTGCAATATCCGAGTCGGTTCCGGATACTTTTGTTTTATCATTCAAATTGCCGAATCCTTCATCCCAAAATTCAATCCGAAAACCGTTATCAAGTTCATTAATGGCCAATCTGTCAAAATCTGATTTTATCATCTTTAATATTTCATTTGCTTTGGAATGGGTAAGAATTGGAAGAAAGAGATTAACATTAGCAGCTTGAGAGCTTGCCATATGATTAAAAAATTCGTGGACTCTAAATGGATATTTTAAGTAATGAGATAAAAACTTAGATAGTACAGATGGATAAATTATAGGATAACTACTAGTAACTGATGCCGGGAGAATAGCATCATACTCAATTAACTTTCCTTTATGTTTATTCACACCCGGAGAAGGTGTAATATATTTCCATTTCCAATTGATTAAATGAACATACATTCCTAATTGAAAATCATTTAAGTGATTTGGGAGTTTGTATGTTATTCCACTAATTATTTGTTTAAACATATTATACCAGTCTTATTCTTCCAGTTAACAGTTCTTGCATTATACCTTGTTTGATGGCTTTATATTTATCACGTTTCTTCTCGAGAGATTCAATTTCGGAATCCATATCGCATAGAATTTGCGAGATTGCAATTTGTTCATGTAAAAAGGGGAGTATTAATGGAAGAGTTTTCAAATCGTTTAGTCCAATCCTTTTTCTTGTAGAACCAGTACTTGCAGAATCTACAATGGTTCTAAAAGCACGAAAATTCAGATAATAATAGATAAATACTTTGCTAAATCTATTTTTATCAACCGCAAGACGAATTCCATCGGATGACATTAAATAACGCTTTTCATTACTCGGAATAATACAGGCTCTAGCAACAGGGTCACCCATTTTTGAAAGTATAAGTTCACCAGGATATATATTACAGCTAATTAATTCATTAGCTTTTTGAATTGATGTATAAATTTTATAATCATCAATAAAACAGCCATCCCCAATATTTTGCAACTGAATAATTCTGATTCCTTCATTAGTATAATGAGTAGTTTTAAGATTTGACCCAAATGGACCGCCAGTAAAACTCCATTTGATAGTTTTGTCAGCCAGTTCTTGAAATAAAACGATTTTCCACTCACCTCTAAAACCAGGTAAACGTTTTTTGCCGGTTAGGAGTTGCTGCATCGCGCCTTGTTTTATGTTGCGTTTTTTGGCAATGAGTCCATCTAGTGAGTTAATGAGTTCGTCTGTATCACTAAGCGCTTGGGCAATGGTGGTTTGTTCTTCTTTTGTTGGAGGAAGAGGAATTAGTATGGATCTTAAATTACGCGAGTAAATATGTACTACTGCATCTCCTTGTCCAAGTTGAGTTTTTTGCTTTGTTACAATATTATTGTTCAGTAAAAAACAAAGGAATTTTGAATCATAGTCTTTTGGTGAGAGAATAATGATATCACCTCCAGCATATGCTTCAATATTATCTAGAAAAGCAACGCACTTTCCAATTTCTTCAGCGGTTTCTCCAGAACCAGCAAACAGCAAATCACCTTGACTAATTTTTTGACTATCTCTAGCTGTTTCATAATTTATAAATGAATTAAATTTTTTAATGTATTCATTGTGGTGTGTATAAATTTCACCGTACCTTATGCAAGGTAATCCATCAGAAATCACATTATCTTTATTGATTCCCTTTCCCTTTTTAAAAGAACCTAAATCACCTAGTCTTTTTATTTCCCAATCATTAGGAATAATTCCAACTTCCGTTTGTCTATAACCCTCTTTCAATTTCATTTGAAACCCATTTTTTGAATGTGCGCGTTTACTTTCTTTTCAAGTTCTTCAACTTCATTCTTGAGTTTCGGCAAAGGTGTTTGGTAACGTTCGGCAAGTTCTTTAATACGCTGTGTTAATCTTTGTGAGATACGATCCATATCGCTTTTAACATCATTACCAATTGCGGTCATCCATTTATCAGTTACAACCAAATCTTTTATTTCGGTTTCGGTAAGAGCTTTGTATTTTTTTTTGAGCAGTTCCAAAAGTTTTTCTTCTGCTTCTTTAATTTTCCTTTTGAGAACGGCTTCTTTTTCGATAAGTTCAAGTAATGATTTTAAGATTGATAATTCATCTTTTCCATCTTCTTCAGTAGCAATCCCTTTATAAGCGACTTTAGGTTCAGCTGCTTTCCTTATAGGTTCGTTAAGCTCTTCCTTTTCAAGTTCTTTAATTCTTTTTTGCAGACGTGCTTTTGTTACTTTTCCTTTATCAGTTTTCACTTCTGCAAATAGATCGTCTTCTCCACTTTGTTCTTCAATCATTTCTTCCATTTGGCTTGCAAGAGCTTCACGCTCTGATTCAAGATTTTCTATCTCTTCTTTTTCTATAATAAAGTAACGGTTAATTACATACTGTTTAGGAAGCAGATCGCATTCGTATTCTTTTTTCTTTTCATCATAAATAAAATCTGTTTTCCATCCGTCAATAGAAATAAGATAAATATCGTCTTGCATTACCGAAGCCCAGTATTCCATAAGATGCTGATAGATGTCATACTTATCAATAAGCCGAAGATCTGTAAATGATTTTAAAATACCTTCTGAAAGATTGCGAATTATAAGTTTTGGTTTATCACCAATTGCAAGATTTTTAAGAATTGTTTTATTCTTTTTCTTCCAAGTGTTGAAAACATTATCAACTTGTTCTCTGTAAGAGATGAATTCAGGATGGCTGAATATAACTTCTTTAATGTTGCGCTTTGGCACCTCGACTTCGCTCGGTGTGACAGTGCCATTCTTTAGGTTGCTATAACCACTACGAACAGAAGGTTCGAATAATTCTTGTTTGAGGGTGGGATAAACATTCCAGTAATTTTGTAATGCTTCAATATTAGAGTTAGGAATACCGCCTTTAAGATGGGCTTCAATATCTTGAATGTCTTCGGGCTCGGAGCTATCTATATAACGTGGGATGTTAAGATTGAATTCATTCTTTTCTATCTCTACCACCGGAACAATGCGGGAGTATTTTAGAATTTCAATTTTATTATTAAACACATCCACAATTTTGTGAATATCTTGATAACGCAAACGATTTTTGTTGCCATCTTTAATAAATCCTTTGCTAGCATCAATCATAAAAACAGCTTTGCGGTTATCAGCATTTTCTTTATCAATAACTATAATACATGCCGGGATACCAGTACCAAAAAACAAATTTGCAGGAAGGCCGATGATACCTTTGATGTATCCTCTCTGAATAATATTCTTACGAATTTCAGCTTCGGCGTTACCTCTGAACAAAACACCATGAGGTAAAATACAAGCGCCTTTGCCTTTACTTTTGAGTGAGCGAATAATGTGAAGAAGAAATGCGAAGTCGCCATTTTTATTTGGTGGGATACCGTAACCATCAAATCGTTTGTATGGATCGCTGATTGAACCGTCTTGTGCTGTTAATCCGTTTGACCATGATTTATATGAAAATGGCGGATTAGCAACTGCAAAATCAAAAGTCTTAAGACGATTATGTTCATCTAGAAAAAGCGGTGTTGCTAATGTGTTGCCTTGTTTGATTGTTTGAATATCAGAAGCATGATTGTGAAGGACCATATTCATACGTGCAAGAGCTGCAGTTGCAACATCCATCTCTTGACCGAAAAGAGAAATGTTTTTATCAGTTTCGTCTGAAACTTTTAAAAGCAAAGAAGCGGATCCGCATGTGGGATCGTAAACAGTTGTCTGTGCATTCGTAATTTTTGGATTGATTCCAATAACCTTTGCCATAACACGGCTGACTTCTGCGGGAGTGTAAAACTGACCTTTGCTTTTGCCGCTCTGTGTGGCAAAGTTCTTCATCAGGAATTCATAAGCATCACCAAGCAGATCATCACCTTCCGCACGGTTCTTACTAAAATCGAGCGAAGGACTTTCAAATATGGCAATAAGTTTGGTGAGCTTATCAACCATATCTTTACCACTGCCTAATTTTTCCGGATCGTTAAAATTAGCGACATCAATTGTCCCGGTTAGTTTATTGGCTCCGGCAATCTTAGCAATGATCTTTTTGTTGATATCATCGCCAATAGTCGGTTTGCCTTTAAGCGCAACCATATCTTTGAAACTGGCACCTTTAGGGACAGTGATTGGCGCATAAGGAACTCCGGCGTATTTATCAGAGATATACTTAATAAAAAGAATAACCAAGACGTAATCTTTGTATTGCGAGGCATCCATACCACCGCGAAGTTCATCACAGCTTTGCCAGATTGAGCTATATAATTCGCTTTTCTTAATTGCCAATTTTTAGTTCCCTTCTTCTATAAAATATAATCATTGTCTATTATCACCGATTTTTACAACATGTTTATAATTTTCTCTTTGATGATATCCCAAGCATCATTACCATCATAATTTATTTCCGGTCTAATCAATCCGGCAACATCACCATGGAAGGAGTCGTCTTCCAGCTTTTCTTCAAGACTAAGGATAAACTCTTTACTTGAAACCCGCAGCTCGTCATGTTCAAGATATTTATGAAATGTCTTTATGATTTTGGGAATATCTAACTTCCAGTTGAGATTGGCATACCAGAGATCGAAGAGGTCTCTTCCTTTACTTCTCTGAAACAATGCCCGGAGTTTTGTTCCTAGTAATTCTTCAAGAGAGAATGTTTTTATTTTACATTCGCCATTAAACCATTCGTTTTCAATTTTATGATCTACTTCTTGATAACCAAACACCGTGAAGTGTTCACGTGTATTAATTTCTATTTTTAATTTGGGCTTTATGATCGGCTCGAATTCTGTATCAAACCGATAAGTTAGAGTGTTGTTGTGCGCTGATCTTATATATTTGGCATCACCAAGAAACGATAATTTTTCTCTAACAAGTGTAAGTATATCTCCGATTGGTCCGGAATCAGTTTGAACAAGGTCTATATCTTCTGAATAGCGTGGCTGTGGGTGAAAGAACAATTTATGAATAGCTGTTCCGCCACGGAATGCTAAACTTTTGTTTAGATCGGGATCAAAAAAAATTTCTGAAAGAGCACGTTCAATAATTAAATCTTGCTCAACAAGATAATTACTCGTCCAAGGTGAATGTTTAGACCATGCTGTAATATATGGTTTGGGTATCATCTAAAAAGTAATTATGAATTTAGAATTATGATTCATGAATGATAATCTCATTGTTTGCATCCCTCGATAAACTCAGGACGACTTAAAAGTCGGTTTCTATTTTTGTGTTCTCTATTACTTTCCAAATCAAATTAGTTGAAGCCCCATCTTTGTTTGCGGTTGAACTGAGAGGAATCCGAAATACTTTTTTATCTGCCATATGGTTTTTAATTACCGAGGCAAGTTCATTCTTATTCAACACACAATCAAGCAAGTAACCTAACCGCTGGAGTGATGTTAAAGAAAATTTATTTTGTAAAACTTCGGTTAGTTTCTCAGGCGACATTGCTTCGGTTAATTCAAACAATACGGTTGCAACGCGGTTTAATCCACCAACTCTATGCTGGTATTCAACCAGATCAACAGCAGTTAATTCTGCAGAAGAAATATTTATGTAACCAGTTTCAGTTTTTCTTTTCTCTATTCCAACTTGAGGAAGGAGCGATTTAACTACATAATTTATTTTGATACCTTCAACTTTAGTAGACCTAAGAGGCGGCTTGTTTATAAAAACATAAGATTCTTGCGGCTGTTGATGAGCCGCGCCATGGAGAGCCGCTGCAGAAAGAAGTCCTAAATAATAAGGGCGTTCCAAGAACTTGAAAAGAGAGTCAATAAATAATTCCGGAGGAAGAATTTTTCTGTTTGAGTATTCGGGCGGGATTATGACGTAGAACCCTTTTAAGACCGATCTAACTTTATTCTTTTGTGATAACCGTTTTAAGTTGACTTGAATGGCATTATCGGAATAACCAGGGAATTCCTTTCTCAGAATATCGAGAGAAAAGTTGAGTTTACCCTCAGCTTGAATATTTTGGAGGTAAGACTCCAGATAATTATAAATGCGCTCTTTCTGCATGTTTATGGAGTGTTGGTTTGCGAATATGGTCACAATGTGACCTTTATCGCAAATGGTTACTCTAATTGTTTAATTCTTGAATAGAGTTTAAGGTATTTTTTATTAAAAAGGAAGAGAAATCCAGGATAATGCAATTTATTGCATGTGTAGTAAATTCACCTCTGATGAGAATTGCATATTAGAAAAATTGTGGTGAAAATTTAAAAGAAAATTATTATATAACATATCAATTAGTGATAATTTATTACTTGTTTGGGGAATAAACCATATCGAAACTTTCTTCTGCTTAAAGATCGGGACGATGTAAGAAAGCCCTCACTTCTAAGGGCGACTGACTTAATTAATTGTGTGTATAGAATTACTCTCTTAATGTAAGGGGGAAATATGCGCATTGAAAGGTTTTCGTTTACTGCTCTTGAAAAGCAATTAGAAGGAATTGAACTCGATGTGGAAAAGATCGAATTCATCTCCAATGAAATAGTAAGATGCCGGAACGCGATTCAGGATGTAAAATGTGAGGTAAAGAATATAGAGCCCGCCGACATAAAGATATCTGCAAAAACTACAAAACAAGAAACCACCCTAGTTGAGCTAATAAATTCCGATAAGAAGATAAAACAAGCTGTAACAATGGACGCAGTCCAATTATGCGGGGATAAATTATGTGAAGAATATTTTGATTATTTGGAAAGGACTGAAGCGCTCCTAGCGCACCACAGAACAAAACTTGAAGCTAAAGCAAAATGGATGGAATGTTCTAGAAGTGAAAATAATGTTACAAATAAAGTTGATATATCAGAACGAATAGTTTGGCGGAGCGGAAAAGAAAATCTGTTGAAATTATTTGATTGTCTTTATAGGAACGAAATCATTCCCAAGTATTCGAAAGAGGAAATACTTATTCATTTTACGGATGAGAAACAGGAACCGTTATGCAGAGGGTTTCACCATTCAAAAAAGTTTAGTTGGAACGATAGCGATTGTTCCTTTGCAATTTTTGTTGATGAGTTAGCAAAACGTGGTGCGATTGACGACGAGAACAAATTCAAGGTAATTGCAAAGCACTTTGTTAATAAAAAAGGAACGGTTTTTAGAGACCTACCGCAAAAGAAAAATTATACAGAGAACTTTACTCAAACAGGAAATTTGATCAGACGAATTCTTGGAGAGATCAATTTTTCAGTGGTAATATACTTTTATGCTCTTTTATCATCTTTTATGTCTGAGGCATAAAATGCCATAAAAGAAATGAGGGGTGTGCTGAAATCTTTTATCCTCTTTTATGGCTTTGCCATAAAATCGCATAAAAGCCGATAAATTCTTTTTGTTGATTTTCTATTTCATATTACTCATGTAATTATTCAACATGAGGTGTGAGATGAGAAAGCAGAAAGACACTTCGAAGGTTCGACTACCTCTTCGACAAGCTCAGAGCTACGGCTCACCGCAGGCTTCACTCAGCGGGGTTATCCTTCAGAAACTTTCCACACTTGAAAATTTACTCAAGAAAAAAGATGATAAGCCGCTGACGTTCAAAGAGGCGTGCGCTTATCTTGGTTATGCGCCAAGTTATCTTTACAAGTTAACCTACCGAAAAATAATCCCACATTACAAGCCAACAGGCAAAATAATTTTCTTCTCGAAAGCTGAATTGGATGAGTGGATTTACAAAAGCGGATGTCAGAATTCAGAAATCAGCAAACAGAATGACTCCTCGACTTCGCTCGAGGTGACTAAAGAAAATGAACGTGGTTCGACAGTTCGACAAGACTCACTGCAGGCTCAGCTCACCACTAAAGATCCGAATCAGATGGAAATAGGATTTGATGAACAAAAGGGAAGAAGGAATGAAGAAAAGAACAAAAGATTTGATGAAGAAAAAAGCAAAGAAAATGCTTCGTTGAACTCAACACAGGGTCATAAAATTGTTATTGAGTTTCCGCGAAAGAAGAAAAGATAGCAATTAGCTTTTAGCAGGCAGCTCTTAGATGAAGCGGAGTAAAAAATGGAAGAGATATTAAAAAATATTTCTGCTGATGATTTAGAAAAACTCAAGTTGTTGATCTCGATAATGCCAGGACAGGAACCAAAAGAAGTTGTTACGCTGAGGGTATTCAAAGACGAGTATTCCACTCTAATAAAGAATAGCCGTTCAAAAGCTTATTACAATTCAGTGAATATTGCATTAAATCATTTAATTGATTTTTTCGGTATACAACATTCAATCAAGGCAATTCAATTGAAAGATATTGAAGATTTTCTTACTCACCTTCAGCAAAAGGTGAAGAAAGGTCATGTCGTTTACTACCGCAATCTTAAAGCAGCATTTAATAAAGCGAAAGACTGGGGATATATCAAAGAGAATTGCTTCACAAAAGTAAAGCTTCCTAAAAGACAAAAGATGGCACCGATATTCATCAATAGTGATCAGTTGTCGGTTATCCGTGATCAGATAAAAAGCGAAAAAGTAAAAGATTTTGTGATGATAGCGTTTTATACCGGAATGCGTTTGGATGAGATTGTAAATCTAAGATGGAAGAATGTGGATTTGAATGGACGGATTATAACTGTTGGTGATGAAGAGTTTACCACGAAAGGAAGAACACAAAGATTTATTCCGATGAGTGAAGAGGCTCTTAAAATAATTGAGAATTTAGACACTTCGACAAGGCTCAGTGCAGGATTGAGAATCCGCCAAAGGAACGGCGGACAAGTTCAGAATGAAAAACAAAAAAAGATTATTTCGATAAAATCTAGAAATGCTACACATAACTTCGTGTTTTGCAAAGAGAATGGTAAAATGTTTACAGGAAATTATTTCTCGAGAAGATTCAAAGACGCTTGCAAATCTGCGGGAATGGACAATGGAATTCACTTCCACTCTTTAAGACATTCCTTCGCTTCTAATCTTGCCCAGAAAGGTGTTTCGCTTTATACAATAAAAGAACTGCTGGGACATTCGTCTATTTCTACCACTGAAATTTATTCACATTTAAATATGGATTGTTTGAGAGAAGCGGTAAAGAAGCTAGATACTGGAGATAAGATTCTTGATACTGAAGAAAAGCAAAAAAATGAACTAAAGATTTTTAGAATTAATTCCGGAGAGAATAAATAATGCAATTTCTGGAAATGGCAAAAATTTATAAAAATGCTTTTGGATTCAACGTATTACCTATACAAGGTAAACGGCCAACTATTCCTTGGGAAAATTGGCAATTGATTGAACAAACCGAAAATGATGTGGTTAATCTTGGATGGAACGCAAGTGTAACCGGTATCGGCGGAATTTGCGGAATTAATGATTTGAGAAATATTGATTTCGATAAAGTGACAGACCCGAGTATTGTTGATATGATTTGTAAAAGATTAGGATTAGGTGATAAATATTCGTGGACAATAAAAAGTGGTAGCGGAGTTGGTTATCATATCTGGATTAAAGTAAGTGAGAGTGAAAGATTGAAAGAGAGATTGAACGGACCTAAAAGTGTTTACCGGTTATATCTAAAAGATGAAGGATTATGCGATCATATTGAATTGAGATGGGGTCAATCACAAACTGTACTTCCCTATTCGAAACATGAGAGCGGGAACAGATATTTGTTTTTATATGATGAACCAAAAAAACCGCCGGAAGAAATTGATGCTGATGTTTTGATTGAATGCTTGGAAGAGTTTTGCGATTTACAAAAAGAAAAAGAAGTCCTTGAAGTTGGTAAGAGAACATTTGAACCGACAAGTTTTGATAAAGAAAAATTGGAAAGCGCAATTGAGTTTTTAGAGAATAATCTTCCGGTCAATTGTTATGATGATTGGTATAGAATTGGTTTTGGGTTGGTAACGATTGGTGAAGAAGGAAGGAAATATTTTCTGAGGATGAGTCTTGGAAATCAGCACTATCATGATTCTGAATTTGAGATAAATAAAAAGTTTGATGAATTGATGAAGAAATCTGATGGAAGAATAACACTCGGAACGGTTTATCATACTGCCGAAAAATATGGCTGGCAAAAACCGTTTGTAAAGTTCTGGTATATAGAGAATGATAAGACACATATTTCAAAACAGAACTTCAAAAGATTTCTTGAAGAGAATGGCTTCTGTAAATTGCAATTAGAACGAGGATATATTCTGCTGAAGGTTAGTAAGAATATAGTGCGTGAAGTGGAGATTTTTAACATAAAGGATTTTGTTATTGATTATCTAAAGAGATTGGATGATGAACATTTCAAAGAAACTCCTCGAATAAAAGTGATTGATGCCGTGATTAAAGGAGCACCTCAACATTTTGTTCAGACATTTCTTGAGTTTCTGGAAACGAAGAATTTAGAATTTTTACGTGACACAAAGGAGAAAGGTTTTCTCTTTTTCTCAAATTGTTTTGTTGAAATATCCAAAGCAAAGGTAGAGGTAAAGAAGTACGAAGAATTGGAAGGGTTTATATGGGATAGACAGGTTATTCATAAAAGATTCACGGTTGAAAAACGAGAAGCTGAATTTGCAAAGTTTATTCGAAACATATGCAAAGATGATGAGCAAAGAGTTTTCTCTCTGCGGAGTGGAATAGGTTATTTACTTCATAATTACAAAGATTCAACTAACGCAAAAGCAATTATTTTTCTTGATGAGAAGTTGAGTGATGGTGCTGCAGGAAGAAGCGGGAAAGGTTTAGTTGCTCAAGCGATTGGTAAACTTAGAAAGACGATTCGCTTGGATGGCAGAAATTTTAATTTCTCAAAGAGTTTTAGTTTTCAATCGGTTACTCTTGATACCGCAATTATCGAGTTTAATGATGTAACTAAGAGATTTAATTTCGATAAGCTCTTTTCAATTATTACCGATGATATCACAGTTGAAAAGAAAAACCAGAATGAGATCATCATCCCCTTTCATGAATCACCCAAAATTATTATTTCAACAAACTACACTATTGAAGGATCGGACGACTCCACTTTGGATCGTCAATTTGTTGTAGAATTTTCGGACCATTACAACAGAACGAATAGACCGATAGATGAATTCGGCCATAGATTTTTTGATGAATGGAGTAATGAAGAATGGAATTATTTTTTGAATTATATGATCGGTTGCTTACAGCTTTACCTTAGTAAAGGAATGATACAGTGTAATCATATCAACTTGGAAAAGAAAAAGTTGATCAACTCGACTTGTGAGGAATTTGCGGAATATTTTGAAGCATTGGAACTTGGGAAGGAATTCCAGAAGAAAGATTTGTTAGAAAACTTCAGAAGTGAGTATGAAGAATTCGCTGAAATTCAACCGGTAAGATTCTCCAGGTGGTTTAAAGAAGCAGCCAAAATTAGAGGAATTAAGATAACTGAGCGAAAATCAGGTACCGATAGGTATATCAGACTGGGTGAACTACGTGATTTGGACAACTTGGACAGATCATTTTTCGATTAGCTCTCCGAAGTACAAATAAAGTTGTCCAACTTATCCAAAATATAAACTGGGGATAAAATGAAATTAACACCATTGAAAGCGATTAAGAAACATTGTCTTGAATGTTCCGGGTATGAAAAAAAGCAAGTTCGGGAGTGTGCGATTAAGGATTGTGTGCTATTCCCTTTCCGGCAAGGGTCTAACCCAAATCGTAAGGGATGCACAATTACTAAAAATGGCGTTTCAACGAAAGGCTTTGAAAAAGACAGTAGTTATGTATCGGTTGGGTGAGTTTGAGTTGAAAAACGAGCGTTGAAAGGGAAGTTTTTTATACGAAAATAAATATAAAAAACATGCTAAGATGGGTATTATTGATATATAAATTTGCCTATAACCATTTGACAGATATCCATTTATATATTAAGTTCTATTTGAAAAAAGGTAAACCCGCAATGGGGACACAAATTCAAATTATACTTTCTTGTAAACACATTAAAATAATAAGTCGCAAGACTTTATATATATCAAAATATTTTAATCTCGTTTTCCGAATATTCTAATGTATGCGCAACATATGACGGTGTGGGGATAAATGTGATAGTAGATTATAACGTACTAACACGTGAGTTTATTAGATGGATAAATATTCATTTCTATAAGTAAATATCAAAATAATTTCGAATAGCTTTTATGAACGTTTATTAAAGAAAAACTGAATAATAAAAAAGAGACTTAAAACAGTAACAAAAAGAGGTTAATATGAAAAAGTTAATGTTAGTTTTTTTCGTGGGTTTATTCTCTTTTATTCTAATATCATGCTCAAGTACTCCAGACATCAAGAATCCGCCACTTACTGAAAGAATAGAGAAGGAAATACCAATACCATGCGGTGATGAATCCTTTGACGATGATGAAAACTACCGGGACGTAGGCATGTCTGAGGGCAAAGACCGTTCTAAAGTAAGGAATCTTGCTTTTGAGGATGCGCAAGGTATGTTAATGAGAAGATTAATTGGACTAGTTGAACGTGTTACTACAAATTGGCTAGAAGGTGCGAGTTCCAAAGCAGATAATTCAGGTATAGAAAGACTAATAAAAGATAAAATTCAAACTACAATAAGCAAAGTAGTCAATGATGCCTATAAGACATGCGAAAAAAACACAATAGATGACCTTGGAATTTATCACGCATACATTGCCCTAAGAGTACCAAAAGCTATACTAAAAAAAGAGTTGAATAAGCAGATCCAAGCAGAGGAAGAATTAAGAATTAAGTTTAATGAAAAGGAATTTCAAAATTTCTTCGATGAGCAAGTGAAAAAGTATAAAGAGTTTTCTAAGGAGAAATAGAATAATAATTTGTGTGGGATGTACCTTAAATTTCTCAATTACTTGCGGCTTTATTTATGAATAAGTTATTAATACTGATAACGTTATTTTTTACATTTTATGAAAATATTTTCCCTCAGGTACGACCGAATTGGATACAGAACCCTCCATTACAATCGTCAGGTTATGGTACATTTTATTATAAAGTAGCAAGTGCAGAAGATATTGATGCAGCGAGTGCTCGCATTAGTGCTATAGCAACGGCGCTCTATGAAGGTGCATTAAAAATCGGATTGTTCGTAAACTTAGACGAAATAAAAAGTGCTATCAAGAAGAAAGGAATTCCCGGCGCTTCAGTTGATATAAAACTACCCATTAATATTGTCTGTGATTATACTGAATCTCTCTTTACAAAGAGAGGCTACAAAGTTTGGGTATTGTGCCAAGTAGCGGAAAGAGGAAACATTGATCCTAATTTTGAAAATTTTAATGATTGCTATCCGACAACTCTCATTACGGGATTTAATGCTCTATGGCGATCTATTGTTGTGCCAGGATGGGGACAACTTTATAAAAATGATTCATTCAAAGGGATTTCATTTATGGTTGGAAGTATTGGCGGGCTTGCAGGAGGATTAATTTTAAAACAATTGAGTATTGATGCAACTAATAAAGCCCTTTCCGCAAGAACCCAAGCGGTTAGAGATTTTTATAATAATGAATCTAAGAACTATGATACATATAGCAAGATAAGCCTCATTACTGCAGCAGCTTTATACATTTGGAATGTAATTGATGCCGTTGCGGTTAAACAAGATAATTTACACGTCGGTTTAGATAGTAATCAAAATTTGCAAATTTGTTATAGATATAATTTTTAATGTTTTATAAAGAACAAAGTAAACGGAATTTTTATGAAACTTACATGGAAGAACTATAGTTTATATTTTATTGTCTTCATGACTCTTGTATTAATTTTTACATGTAAGCAGGCACCGACTGACGCACCAATTATACAAACACAGATAACCGGAAAAGTAACAGATAGTAAAAACACTCAACCAATAGTAGGTGCACAAATAACTTCAAACCCCGCTACGTCATCTGTAGTTACCGGTAATGATGGTAACTACACAATTCCAGATGTTAAACCGATACAATATACTATTACTGCAAAAAAAGATGGATACAATGATAATACGACAACTGTAACTGTTCTCGATGGAAAAACTGTAAATGCGGATATTCAATTAGTTAAGTTAAGTCCCGAATTGGAAGCATCTCCATCAACCTTAGATTTTGAAACAACAAAAAACGATTTGAGTTTTTTTATTACTAACAAAGGGAAAGTTGGAACTATTACGTGGACGATTACTTCGAATCAACCATGGGTAACAATAACACCGACCTCAGGAACTACAACGACTGAAACGGACCCGATACAAGTTTCGGTTTCACGAAATAATATTGCAATCGGGACTTATACAGCACAAATAAATGTCGTATCGGATGCTGGGGAAAAAATTATAAATGTATTGATGGTAAAACCAGATCCAAACTTACCTCAGTTATCAATTTCACCAACTAGTATTGATTTTGGTTCATCGATTTTAACTTCACAAGTTGAGCTAAAAAATACTGGAATGAGTGTTATGAATTGGACGTCCACAATTAGTAATATTTGGATAAATCTTTCATCAACAAGTGGGAATATAAATGCCGGAGATAAATCTATAATAAATGTTTCCATAAATAAAAGTGGATTGGCGCCGGGTAGTTTTAATGGTACTGTTGTTTTTAATTCTAACGGCGGATCGAAAACTCTAACAATTACTATGATAGTTCCTCCAGGGACAGCTCCGAATGCACCAACATTATTGACACCCAGCGATGGATCAGCAAATCAATTAACATCACCGACTTTAAGTTGGGATACAAGTACCGACGCAACAAGTTATACATTACAAGTATCTCAAAATAACAGTTTCTCCAGTTTTGTTTATAACCAGAATGTTGGGAACGTATTGAGTAAGCAAATAAGCAGTCTAAGCAACTTGCAAACATACTACTGGCGGGTAAGCGCGAGTAATAGTTATGGAACATCTTCCTATTCGAGCACTTGGAGTTTTACGACAATAGTAGCAGGAACCGCCCCTAGTGCACCAATATTATCAGCACCGACAAATAATGCAATTAATATTGCTATTCCACCAACTCTTTACTGGAATGCGAGTGATAAAGCAACCAGCTATACTTTACAGGTATCCACAAGTAGTTCTTTTACAAGTACAGTTTTATCTCTAAGTGGATTTACAGGTCTAAGTTTACAAGTAAGTGGTTTAAACAATTCAACAACATATTATTGGCGTGTTAATGCGACCAATAATTACGGTACTTCCAATTGGTCAAGTACTTGGTCATTCTTTACTAATTGTGTCCCAATAGTTTCTTATCAAGGTAAAATATATAACACTGTACAAATTGGCTACCAATGCTGGTTAAAAGAAAATCTAGATATAGGTACAATGATAAATGGTAGTATTAACCAGATAAATAATGGTACAATAGAAAAGTATTGTTATAACAATGATCCTATAAATTGTGCAACTTATGGAGGATTATATCAATGGAAAGAAGCTATGGAATATAGTGTAACAGAAGGAACTAAAGGAATATGTCCTAATGGATGGCACATTCCAACAAATGCTGAGTTTGAAATATTAAATAAAACAGTAAGCTATGATGCGAAGGCATTATTAGCTAGTGGGCAAGCGAATGGCACAAATGCAAGTGGATTTTCGGCATTACTTGGCGGTTATCGTCATAGTGATAGTTATTTTCTTGATTTAAGCGTTAATGGTATTTTCTGGAGTTCTTCAGAATACAGTAATAGAGGTGATACTTCCTATGCACAAATAGAAGACTTGAGCTTTCTAATCTCTGGGTGGTATAGATTCAATCCGAAAGATTATGGTTATAGTGTTCGATGTTTGAAGGATTAAATAGTGTAAAGTGGAATCCTTCTTAGTACGAAAAATTCTTTATAATAGATTCACAGCATCTCTCAAGTTTTGTTGTTGTAGATGACTGTAGATTTGAGTAGTTGAAAGCTCTTCATGTCCGAGCAATTCTTTGACCACATATAAAGAAACTCCACGCTGGACCAATAGCGAAGCGAAAGAATGCCGCAAAGTATGAAAGTGAATTCTTTCATCAAGTTTGGCAGCACGAACGAAATCCTTGAACTTTTTGCTTATAAAGTCTTCATTGAATTTTATTCCGGGGAGTTTTGAAAAAATATATTCGTCATTTTTGATACTGACTACTTTTGGAAATCGATTCATAAAAATCTTTTTGAGATTAGAATTAAACGGGATGATCCTTTCTTTTTTACTCTTGGTTGTGAAAAACTCTGAGCATTGAACAGTAATTTGATTCTGTTTTAGATCGACCCACGACCACTTCATATTTACTAATTCACCAAGACGCATTCCGGTATAAAAAGCGGTGAGAAATAAATCTTTGAGATATTCCTCTTGTGTATTTTCCAGAATAGTTTTCAATTCTGTTTCGGAAATGAAAACCGGAAAAGCTTTAGAAACTTTTGGAGTTTTAATTTTCTTAAGTGGATTTTCAGTAATGTAATTCCAAAGAACAGCTTTACTAAAAGCAGCTTTCAGTGTACGGTAATAAAGAGAAGCTCCTCTCGGAGTTCGTGAAAAAGTGTGAGTGATAAATTTATCGATTGTGTGAATATCTAATCTGCTTAATGAAATATCTCCACTGAAAGCAATTAGCATTTTGAAAGAAAGATTAATAGAACGAAGATAGCTTTTTGATTTTGTTGGCTTAATGTAATCATCATATTCCTCCTTGAATTTAGTTAATGATATGGATTTTATTTGTTCTTTGGATTCTCCATCTCGTTTTTTTTGAAAGTATATTAAAAAGAGATGGGCATCAGTGCGGTTTTTAGCTTTCGTTGAGATGGTTGTTTTCTTTCCATCAACTTCATAAGTCAATTGATAGAATGGTGATTTTTTTGTTTTAGAAATGAACATAAGGAATTCTCCTCCTTATGTTTGGTAGGGACTTTAGTAGGGACTCATGTAAAATCCTTCGTTCTTAGGCTACAATCCTAATAGTCACTATTATTTGTAATCAGCAGGTCGCGGGTTCGAGTCCCATAGCCAGCTCAAAAGACCCCAAAAACGAAAGAATTTGGGGTTTTTTATTTTTCACAAGTCCTGAATTTACCTAAAATGGCTGCTTTAACCTACCTATTAACAGTCTACTAATACAAAACTATTGCAGCGATCATCTCAATACCTTGTGACTATGAAGTAAAATGCACTGGAATCATAGTATCAGCAGGACCTTTTACCGAATCAATTCTTACTCCCTAGCCGGTAATATTTATTCTTACAGATAATAAACAATAAATGCATCCTTGGGCGACAGATCTCTGAGGCCTACCTAGATTTTTTTTAAAGCATCCGTTAATTAAAAGATGTAGTTCTTTTTTCATCCCTTTGATTGATTGAATCAAGTTACCTCTCTTCATAGTTTTATAATGGATTACAATGGTATATCGTTAGGATGAAAACTTGAATTCAAATGAAATTGCTTTAATTGTAGCACACCCCGATGATGAAACATTATGGGCCGGCGGAACGATACTAATGCATCCCAATTGGCGAAGGTTTATCGTTTCGTTATGCAGATCTAGTGATATAGAACGTGCTAATAGATTTTTTAATGCACTAAAAATTCTTAAGGCTGAAGGAATTATGGGTGATCTTGACGATGGCCCTGAACAGAATGCTCTGGATGAGAAAGAGGTGGAGAATCTTATCAAAAAATTATTAATAAAAAAGCATTTTGACTTGATAATTTCTCACAATCCAAATGGAGAATACACAAGACATAAAAGGCATGAAGAAACAGGTAGAGCAGTTATTAACCTCTGGTATAATGGAGAAATACTCACTCGTGAACTCTGGGCCTTTGCTTACGAAGACGGCAATAAACAATATTATCCGAGACCTCAAGCAAATGCCGATCTTTTTCAAAATCTTAAAGAAAAAATTTGGAAAACAAAATATAGAATTATCACTGAGACATACGGATTTGAAATAAATAGTTGGGAAGCAGTAACGACTCCAAAGGCAGAAGCTTTTTGGAAATTTACAAACCCGAATGATGCAAAAAAATGGCTTGATAATAGAGGAGTTTTAATATGAAAGTATTGGTATTATATGACTATCCACCATCACCCGGGGGACTTTCTACACAGGGAGATCTACTCTATCAGGGTTTAATTGAACTGGGAGTTGATGCGTATGCGGTTCATTTTGAATCCGCTCAGGAAAAGGAATGGTACTATCGTTGGTTTGAACCTGATGTTGTTGTAGGCGTGGGTTATTGGGGACATACACCACAACTTGTACTTCATCCGTTACGTTATGGGGTGCAACCGGTACCTTGGTTAGTGGCAGACGGTTACATTGCAAACTATCAGGAAGTTTTGAATTCCCTTCCACTCATTCTTGTAACATCGAATTGGGTAAAAGAGATGTATGTACGCGATGGTATTAATGGCGATAAAATTGAAGTGTTACCTGTAGGCTGTGATACAGATATATTCAGACCGTACGCTAAAAACGATCCAAAAATATTAGCAGTGCGCGAATCTTTGGGCATATCACCAGATCAGTTAATGATATTGACCGTTGGCGGCGATGCTGCTTCAAAAGGCGCACAAGAAGTAATGCAGGCACTCGCCCTCATTGACACTAAAGCACCTGATTGGAAATATGTATGCAAAGTATGGCCACAGCCACGAACAAAAATTCAAAATCTAGCTGATCTTGAAATGGCAACACATCTGGGTATTGAAAAAAATGTAACGTACGAAACAAATACAATTTCTCGAAATTTTATGCCTTACCTTATTGGCGCATGCGATATATATGCTGCCCCTTCTAGACTCGAAGGATTTGGAATGCCACAAGTAGAAGCCGGTGCCTGCCAAAAACCGGTTATAAGTATTAAAGCTATGGGAATGCTGGATACCCTAATCCATGAGGAAACAGCATTGCTGGCAAGTGTTGCCCAGAAAATTGTTGTTAACGATGTATTGCTTGGCGACGACGCTGGCTTTGAGGATCAACATAAAGTTACTTTTAAAGTACCAAGAACAGTAGATTACCGTGCAAATGTTCATGACATCGCAAAATATTTAATGATGCTGATGACGAATGCTGAGCTTCGAGATAAAATGGGAAAAGCAGGAAGAGAACGTGTAATGAAAAATTTCGATTTCCGGATTGTTGCAAAAAAATTTGTTCAGATAATGAACGATAGATTAGGAATAAGGTAATTTGAAAATTAATTCGAAACAGACTGAAAATTGGTTAGAGATAAATAAAGCAAAGGATGCCGCGCTTGAAGTACTAATTCATAATAGCCATGGACCTTTTCAAGGTCTTCCGCGTACTGCAGGTTGGGGTTATCCAGAACCTTATACAAGAGATTTAATGTTTTCTATTTTGGGAATTGCTGTTTCTGGAAATCAGAAATTACTCGATAGTATCCGGAGAGTATTAGAAACACTTGCAAAAAATCAAACTGAGCATGGTCACATTCCTTCACTCGTGCATGATAAAGAAGATCGAGGAGCTAGTGATACTACTCCGCTCTTTTTGCTGGGTGTTGGTATCTTTAAAAAAATTTCCGGTGAATTGGACTTTCTGAATGAATCAATTGAGAAAGCATTGACTTGGATGGAATATCAAAGTCCATCTGACAGATACCTTGTTGCCCAGCAGCCTACAAGTGACTGGCGCGATGAACAATGGGTTACAGGATATGGATTGTTTGTAAACACTTTAGAGTATTCTTACCTAAGGATCTTAGGCAAGTTTGAAAGAGCCGATAAAGTAGCACGTGAAATGGGTCGCTTTACTATTACAGGAGGAACAATACACCACCACGTTCATGAAGGTCTTGTAGTGAAACACAAACCATACTATGCTTTCTGGTCCTACAAAATTTATAGCAGTGAAAGATTCGACTTACTCGGAAACAGTCTTGCTATTCTTTCTGGTTTGGCTTCTCCCACAAGATCCGATGAAATGATTTCATGGATCGAAGAGGAATGTAGGGTTATGAGAAAGAGGGGTGAATTGAGTGTTGATCTACCTCCTAATTTTTTCCCATTTATAAAACCTGTGGACCCCGATTGGCTGCCTAGATATGAAATTTATAACAAACCGGGTGAATACCACAACGGAGGAATTTGGCCATTTATATCTGGACTTTATGTGGCAGCCTTAGTTGCCGCAAAAAGATACGAACTTGCAGAAGAAAAACTCTTAGCACTTACTCATACTATTAAAATGTCTGCTACCGGGAATGTCGATTTTGGATTTAATGAGTGGATTAAAGCACAAGATGGAAAACCGATGGGACAGGATTGGCAAACCTGGAGTGCTGCACTTTATTTGTATGCAGTAAAATGCGTTGAAGAAAAAAAGACTCCTTTCTTTGATGAGATTCGTAATCTTCCAATTCAAACCAAAAAAGTTTAGTATTCCGAGACTTTAAAATTGAAGAGAGTGATTAACTATTTTCTCTTATTGATAATCCGGTCAGTCTCTAAAATTTTTCTAATTCTAGTATCTCGTAACCTTACATTATAGTGCCGCTACTTAATTCACTCTCTTAAAATCAATATATCCGCGCTCCACATTCGTGCTAGCAAGTTGCACTCGGAGTTCGTGACCAACATCCATACCTTCAAACCCGCTCTCAAGCCTTCCTTCTATTGGAGGGTGTAGCAGACGGATCCAAGTGCCCTTCTCAGATGCGCCGGTAACTATGGCATCGAAACGTTCTCCAATTCTTGATTCCAATAAAATTGCGGCCGCAGATTTAGTTACCTGCCTTTCAACTTTTTTCGCGGCGTCTTCTGCTTCAGAGCAGTGTTTAGCTAGCAATTCTAATTCGTCATTCGTGTATGGTTGAGGGTTTGATGCCAAAGCAGCTTTCAGTAAACGCTGTGTTATTATATCAGGAAAGCGACGGTTAGGAGCTGTCGAATGAGCATAATCCTTGACCGCAAGACCGAAGTGCCCACTGACGTCACCTCCGGGAAGTTCGATGACATATTCTCCGGGACCAAGAAGTTTGATGACACTCAATGATAGATCAGGAAAGCGAAGCGGATCATTTGCTTTTGCTGATACAAGAAATTGTTCAAGTGATTTAGCATCGGGTTCCATAGGTAATATTGAACCGCGTTCTCTGGCAAGTTCAACAATTCGTTCCCAACGCTTGGGTACTCGCACAACGCGTCGAAGAGAAGTAAATTTTTGGGAAGCAAGGTACCGTGCAGTTACACCGTTTGCCGAGATCATAAAGTCTTCAATAATTTCTGTGGCTCTGTTCTTTTTTTCAGCTTTCAGATCCTTGAGTTCGTCTCCTTCAAAAACCGGTCGTGCTTCTATTGTCTCAAGGTTAAGAGCGCCGTGCTCGTGCCGAAGTGCTCTTAATTTCTGGGCAGTGCGGTCTTGGAGTTGAAGGTTCTCAGCAAGTCCTTCTATAGTGCGAACCTCCTCGGGAATCGGACCATTACCTTCGAGCCAATTTGCAACGCTGTTGTAGGCAAGCTTTGCATGATTACGAACTGCTGCTTTATAAATGCTCGAACTATTAAGAGATCCATCCTCTGAAATATTCATTTCAATAACAATCGCAAGCCGGTCAGATTCAAGATTTAGAGAAGTAAGATCTGTAGAAAGTTTTTCGGGCAGCATCGGGAATATCTCGGCGGCAGTATAGATCGAAGTAGTGTTTTGTCTAGCATGATCATCAAGTGCCGAACCTTTCTTTAAAAGAGCATCAACATCGGATATGGCCACAAGTATCTTTGTAATTCCGCCCGTCAGTGATTCAGCAAATGTAATTTGGTCAAGATCACGTGAATCATCATTATCGATTGAGCACCAGATTAGATTCCTAAGTACAGGTGTCGATTCTTCGGGTTGTGTTGCCGGCCCCTGTATTTTATCAAGCTCAGCCATCGCATAAATAGAAAAATCCGGAAAGAAACCTCTTTCTTTCATCACACGACGTGCAATTTTTTTTAACCTTGAGCGGTGCTGTCTGTCGTCTGTATTCGTCATATTATTACCTTATTTTATAATTAACAAATTTCATATTGACACTATTATACTAATTTATTCAGATATCCGAGGTATTTCAATCGAGCGAAGGGATGAAAACGGAACTACATATTTAAACCAATGAACGATTAGAAATAATACTAGTGAATGTGAGGTCCGATCATTTGCAATTTTATATGCCGTTTATGCTATGAAACATTAGAATATGTTGAGATTTTAGGCAAATATTAAATTTCAGTCCGTATGATTCAAAAACATTTTTCTTTAGAATAGTATCGGAATTCTGTTTAATAACTACTTCATCTAATTCATGGCAAAACATCAATTGAGAAATTATGGTCGTTATTGAATAAATTTGATCTTTATTGCCGAAAAAGATGTAGTGCACATTTCATCCCTTTGCACTATTTACTTCTCATAAATTCTTCTATAATTTCTGACCACGATTCAATAATATTCTATGTGAAGAAAAAAAGGAGTCTATATGGAATTGGAAAGAGTTTTTAGAAAAAATTTTACTCCGTTGAACAAAGAATATAAATTCACCGGCGGTGACAAAGCTACTGTTCTGGATGTAACAAAACCTGATATAAAAATTTCAGTTAATAATAAATCTTACAGATTACCCTATAGAGATTTCATTGTTATGACAAAGAGCAAAGAAACTGAACTTGAGTGACAGAATTTCTTAATGTTTAATCCGCTGAAATTTTTATATAAGTAGTAATGTTTACAATTAATATTACAGCCTTAGGCCTTTGCATTTTTAAGTAAAGTAAATTGTTCTTATTGCAGAACTATTGCATAAGAAGAAAAACCTTTGAAATTAATTTGTTCTAAAAGGATTTAAGAAAAAGAAGTGCTTTGTAATCAGTCCCGACTGGTCGGGACGGGTTCTCCCGAAGGGATTCCTTTGGAAGAGCCCTATAGCCAGCTCTTTAGACCCCAAAAACGAAAGAATTTGGAGTTTTCATTTTTCAATGATTCGCTGCTTCCTTGAGATTTGATCTTAAATTTAATGTCGTCATCCCATATTTGCTTTTAATGACTAATTACAGACGCAGTATTGAAATTTTTGCGGTTCTTAAAAAGAAAATTACCGTTCCTATCACAAAATGAAAACACTTAGATATATGTAGATTTATTTAATTTTCATAAAATCCTCCGTATTGGGAACTATTGTATATAGGCTATGGTTGAAACATTGATCATAAAAATATTTTCTTATTAAGTAAATAAATCTTTATTTTGTTTCGTATTAGATAAAGAAAAATGATTCGATCCAGACAAAAAATATTAAAACAAATTACGCTATTAGGGTTATCAGTCCAATTAGTGTTTACTCTTAGCGGATTCATTTCGAATGTAAGTCCAATCGATTGCTGCCATACAAAAGAAATAGAAAAGAAATTTGATACTTGCTGCCAGGAAACTACACAAGAATCAACTTCCGGTTGTGAACTTGAGTATTCAACATCCGCACACTGCATTTCGAATTGCGGATGCATTCATTCCAAAACCAATAATTCTGATTATACCATTCAGAATAATTTTGAGTTACAAAAAGAAAATATTTCTGCCGTTATCTATTTTCCTTCGGATTATCAAAACAAATCAGTTAGTTTTCATTTCAGACAAAGAATAGAGAAAGTTCATAGTCCTCCTCTATTTTTACTCGATTCCATTCTTCTCATTTGATTCTCGTCTAATTCTTTTTCCTTAACAGAAGTTAAATAGCTTCTCCGTATATCTCTGTGCATTTTAAGCAGTTTAAGTAATTCTATTTTGTTAAGCTATCTGCAAAAGAGATCGAGTTTATAAAAAAACTAAAGATCAAAAGAGAAATATTATGATTGAAAAAATTATAGAATGGTCATCACAAAATCGTTTCATTGTAATTCTGATTTATCTAATTGTTATCGCCGCTGGAATTTATAGTGTGGTCAATCTTCCGGTTGATGCAATTCCAGATTTATCCGAAAACCAGGTTATCATTTATACAGAATGGATGGGAAGATCACCTCAGATAATTGAAGACCAAGTTACCTATCCAATTGTTTCCGGTTTACAAGGATTGCCTAAAGTTAAAGCAGTGCGGGCAACTTCAATGTTCGGTATGTCTTTTGTCTTTGTTGTATTTGAAGATGGCGTTGATCCGTATTTTGCTCGCACACGTGTCCTTGAAAGGATGAATACAATTCAAGCTCAACTGCCATCCGGAGTTGTCCCTTCACTAGGTCCCGATGGAACCGGTGTTGGACATGTTTATTGGTATACAGTCGAGGGCAAAGGATATGATCTCGGAACTCTTCGAGCAGTTCAGGATTGGTATATCCGCTACAAGCTTTCCTCCGTCGCGGGTGTTGCGGAAGTTGCAAGCATAGGCGGATATGTAAAACAATATCAGGTCAATGTTAACCCTACTGATTTACGCGCTTACAATCTAACGGTTTCCGATGTAGTCAGTGCCGTTCAGAAAAGTAATAATGAAGTCGGCGGGAAAATCTTAGAAATAAGTAATGCTGAATATTTTGTGCGCGGTCAAGGTTACATTCAATCAAAGAATGATATTGAAAATACCGTAATAAAAACTGCTTCAAATGGAATTCCGATTCTAATTAAAAATGTTGCATCGGTTGAACTTGGCGGCGATATACGGCGTGGGGCGCTGGATAAAAACGGCGAAGGAGAAGTTGTTGGCGGAATAATAGTAATGAGAACCGGTGAAAATGCAAAAGATGTAATTGATCATGTAAAAGAAAAGATAAAAGAAATTTCTCCCGGTCTTCCACCCGGGGTTGAGATTGTTACATCATATGATAGAAGCACGTTGATTAAAGAAGCCGTAGGAACTTTAGAAAGAGCATTAATAGAAGCTTCAATTACCGTTTCAATTATGGTGATGATTTTTCTTCTTCACTTCAGAAGCATCGTCAGAATTTTGATTGAACTTCCCATAGCAATTCTTATCGCTTTCATTCTTATGTATTTGTTCGGAATTTCTTCCAACATCATGTCACTCGGAGGAATAATATTAGCTGTTGGAGTAATAGTAGATTCTTCAATTGTTCTTGTGGAAAACGCATACAGAAACTTAGCTAAGGCAATTGAGGTAAAGGGACACCTAACACCGGAGGAATATAAACGCATTTCAATTGATTCGGCGAAGCAAGTTGGAAGAGCAATCTTCTTTTCTGAATTAATAATTCTTGTTTCATTTCTTCCTGTATTTATGTTAACCGGGCAAGAAGGAAAATTATTTCATCCGCTTGCGTATACAAAATCGTTTGCATTGATCGGGTCTGCCATTGTAGTTATTTCTCTAATACCGGTCTTGATGACTATGCTGATGCGCGGTAAATTCAAACCGGAAGAGAAAAATCCAACCACGCATTTTTTTATTAAACTTTATGCCCCGGTAATTCATTGGGTGCTCAAACACAGAAAAATTACAATCGCGATAAATGTAATTGCTCTTCTGATTACAATTCCAATGATTCTTAATACCGGAAGTGAATTCATGCCTCCGCTTGATGAAGGATCAATTCTTTATATGCCCGTAACTTTGCCCGGTGCGTCAATTGGTGAAGTGAATAGAATTTTACAGGAACAAGACAAAATCATTAAGTCTATACCAGAAGTTCACCATGTTCTGGGAAAAACCGGGCGCGCAGAAACTGCAACAGACAACGCTCCGTTAAGTATGATTGAGACAATTATTTTACTCAAACCAAAAAGCGAATGGCGCCCTGGAATTACAAAACAAGATATTGTTGCAGAACTTGATGCAAAATTACAAATACCCGGTGTGCGTAACGGCTGGACTCAACCGATTATCAACAGAATTAATATGCTTTCAACCGGTGTGCGAACAGATATTGGTCTCAAAATCTTTGGACCGAACTTAGATACTCTGGAAACATACGCAATCAAAGCAGAAGGTATTTTGAAGAATGTTAACGGTGCTGCCGATGTCGTTGCAGAGCGAGTTCAAAATGGTTACTATCTCGATATTAATATTAAAAGAGGAATAGCCGCCCGTTACGGTGTAAACATTAGTGATCTTCAAGATATTATTGAAACCGCAATCGGCGGTCAAAACCTTGGAATTGTACTCGAAGGAAGAATGCGTTTTCCGATTAGAATGCGCTATCAAAAAGATTACCGTGATAACATTGAAGAACTAAAAAGCTTAATCGTTCCGGTTGCATTATCAAATCCTATGGCTTCATCATCTGGTTCGATGAGTAGCGGAACAAATAAAGGTAACTCCAGCGGAATGTCTTCGATGGGAAGTTCGAATCAAGCTAGCGCTATTCCTGAAGCACCAGCAACGCAAAATGATTATTCACTAACAAGTGTAAATCAAAATGCGGTTACTTATCTGCCTCTCACTGAATTAGCCGATATAAATTTAGTAACCGGTCCGCCCATGATCAGCAGTGAAAACGGAATGCTTCGTTCAATAGTCTTTATGAATACACGCGGGCGTGATATGGGAAGTGTAATGGTTGACGCTAAAAAAGTTATCGAAAATGGATTGAAACTTCCGGCAGGATACTCTTACACTTGGAGCGGACAATATGAAAGCAAAGTCCGCGCGCAGCAGACAATTGAAATTATTATGCCTATAGTTTTCGTGTTGATCTATCTTCTTCTTTATTTGACACTTAAAAATTACGTTGAAGCCGGGGTTGTAATGCTCTCGGTTCCGTTCGCGCTAATCGGCGGAATGTATATGATTTACATTCTTGGTTACAATTTCTCCGTCGCAGTTTGGGTTGGATTTATTGCTCTATACGGAATTGCTGTTGAAACCGGTGTTATAATGGTTGTATATCTGCATGAAGCGTTGGATAGAAGGATTCGCGATCATCAAAAAGGGAAAAGAGGACCAATAACAAATGATGATATTTATGAAGCAACTGTTGAAGGTTCGGTTCTAAGATTGAGACCAAAGCTAATGACTGTTTTCACTGCTATGGTTGGACTTATTCCAATCATGTGGGCAACCGGAACCGGATCGGATGTGATGAAACCGCTTACCGCACCAATGATTGGAGGACTATTAACATCCGCGGTTCACGTACTTGTAGTTACTCCTATTTTGTTTGCAATTATGAAAGAACATGCGCTTAAAAAAGGTACACTTGAAATTTCCAAAATGGCCGATTGGATGAAGGAGGGAGAATAATAATGGAGAATTTAGAATTGAGAATTGAGAATTATATAATGGGAAAAACTCTGCGGAACTCTGTGATATTTTCTGTACTCTCTGTGTTAAGTTTATTATTAGTTATTAACACAAGAATAAATGCACAGTCAGTTGACTCTTTGGTTTCAGAAGGGGTAAAAAATAATCCGCAGTTGAAATCATTACAATATAAAATCACCGCATCAGAAAGGAGAACTGAATCAATCAACACTCTTCCTGCACCAAATTTTTCGGTTGAGTTTTCTCAAGTGCCAACGAGCTCGATAGATATTCTTAATCAATCCAACTCAAACAGCATTGCTCTTTCGCAAATGTTTCCTCTTGGCGGAAAACTGAATGCAATGGCTGACGTTGAAAGGAAGAATACTTTTGTTGAAGGAAACAATTTTGATATATATAAAATTAATCTCACGGCTCAAATAAAAATGTCTTATTACACACTTTGGCTGATTGATAGGAAGATCGATGTTCAGAAAAAAAATATTGCTTTAATTAAAAATGTAATTAAATCGGTTGAATCATCTTACTACACAAATAAGATCAATCAAGCGGATCTTCTTACTCTCCAGAGTGAAATCGCTTCGGATGAAACTCAGCTTCTGATTTTGGAAAAGCAGAAAGAAGCAGAGATTTACAAACTCAATAAATTTCTCGGACGAAATCTTGATTCAAAAGATGTTTATGCTGTTAAAGATTTTTCTGCAGATTCTCTCTCTTCAACTCAATCTAAGTTGGAAGAAATTCTCGCTGATTCAAATCCTACTCTCAAAAAAATGGGCGGCATGATCGAAATGAATAAAGCGATGATTAATGCCAACAACCGTGAGTTGATTCCCGATTTAATGGTTCAAGGTATGTTTATGAGAATGCCGCGAGGAATGATTCTTACATCAAAGACAGATTTAGCAATGCTTGCAATGGAAACTCCCAAGACAGAGTACATGTATTCACTGATGTTCTCAATCAATCTTCCATTTGCCCCGTGGTCAATCAACAAATACAAAGCAAAGGAAGAAGAACTATCTGCCGGAATAAGCAGTATTGAATATGAGAAGAAAGATATGCAGCGCGAGATGACTTCTCAATTAAAAGCTGCTCTTGTTAAATATAACACGGCTGTTGATTTGGCAAAACTCTATAATGAAAAAGTAATTCCGCTTTATAGCAACGCCGCTGAATCGCAAGTGTCGGCTTATCAGAATAATAGAACCGGTGTTACAACAGTAATTGATTCTTACCGCATGTTGTTGATGCAGCAGATGAACTATTACATGGCAAAAGCTGATACTCAAATGTCGCTTGCGGAAATTGAAATGATGGTTGGGAAAAAAATGGATGAGTTTTGATGTATGATTGTTGAGGTGAAACAATGGTCGATGGCTAATTGAAGAATTTAAAAATGAGTATCAGATAAAAGAATTAAAGGAGTTTATTATGAATGAGAAAACAGAGGAAATGTTAAATCGAACTTTTCGATTTGCAGTGGATACTCTGAAATTATTAGATGCTCTTCCGCCTACAACTATAAACAAAGTTATAATTAATCAGCTGGCAAAAGCAGTCACATCAATCGGCGCAAATTATGAAGAATCGCAAGCGGCAGAATCAAAAAACGATTTCATTCATAAAATTGGAATTGTTTCTAAAGAAGCAAGAGAGTCCAAATTTTGGTTAAGAGTCTTAATTGAATTACTGAAAGATGGTAATCAACAAAAGCAATTGAAGATCTTATTAGAAGAATCCGAACAGCTTTGTAAAATCTTTGTATCAATAAAATTAACCTCACAAGAAAATAAAAAGAAGAAATAATATGAAAACATTAAAGTCATTTTTCACATCAACCATCAACCATCAACCATTATACATTGCGATACTTTTGATTATTATCTTGATAGGTTGTTCGGCAAAGAATAAAAACGAAAACCCACAAACAAGTGTTAAGGAGTATTGGACTTGCACAATGCACCCGCAAGTTCATATGGATAGACCGGGTGCTTGCCCGATCTGCGGTATGGATTTGATTAAAAAAGTTGTCGATGAAAAAGTAGAACCGGCTAACGATAAAGATATGGCAGACATGGTTACGCTGAGCGGTAAGAAACAAATTCTGGCGAATGTTTCTACAGTTGTTGTTAAGAAAGAAAATCTTCAAAACCAAGTTACTGCTTATAGTTATTTAGATTTTGTTGAGAATAACCGCAAAACAATCTCGGCGAGGTTCAATGGAAGGATAGAAAAACTATTCGTTGATAAAACCGGCGACTATATCAAAAAAGGTCAAGCTCTATTTGAAATTTACAGCCCAGATTTGGTTCAAGCGCAGAATGAATATTTAATTGCCCTAAATAATTCATCGAACTCTACTTCTCTTTTGAGTGCATCAAAAAAGAAGTTAGAGATTTTCGGTTTGACATCAGAACAAATTCTAACACTTGAGAAGACACGCGAAATAAATCTAACACTAACATACTTTTCTCCGGTAAGCGGGACCGTAATTGAGAAGAAAGTTCAGGAAGGTGTTTATGTAAACGAAGGAACCGCAATTTATGACGTTGCCGAGCTTTCAACTCTTTGGAATATTGCTGAAGTGTATGAAAATAATTTGGCAAGTGTAAAAGTTGGAAGTCCGGTTAAATTACACTTACGTGCTTATCCCGGAGAAGAATTTAACGGAAGAGTTACTTTCATTTATCCGGTGATTAATTCGCAAACTAGAACCGTAAAAGTTAGGAGTGAGTTTTCAAGTTTAGGCGGAAAACTTAAACCGCAGATGTATGGCGAAACTGTGTTCAATAGCGCAGGCGGACAAGGATTACTTGTTCCGGCAGATGCCGTTATCATTGCTGGCCAAAGAGCCGTAGTGTGGACAAAAACTGGCGATGGAATGTTCGAAGCGCGAAGCGTTCAAATTGGTAATCGGTTCGGAGATAAATATCAAATCCTTTCTGGATTAAATGAAGGCGACGAAATAGCTGCTACCGGCGGATTTTTAATCGATTCCGAAAGTCAGCTAAAAACCGGAATACCTAACGGTGATAAAACAAACGGTTCAAAAAAATCAACTCCCGGCACAATGCCTGGAATGAAAATGTAATATCTAATTCATGATTAACAAGTAAAAACAAAATAAATAAGGAGTAGCAAAATGAAATCAATAAAAATTCTTTTAGTTGCATTTGCAGTAATTATGACATCTTCTACAGGAATATTTGCTCAAATGAAAATGAGCGCTGATCATTCAAAAATGGAGATGAAAAAAGATACTGCAAAAACAGATAATATCGTTCGTAAAGGTGTTGTTGATTTGAAAGCAATAGACAAAAACAAAGACGGCAAAGTATTCGAAGATCTAATGGATTGGAATGTAATTTCCGACAAGCCCGGTAAATGTCCGTTATGCAAAATGACTTTGAAAGAAGTTACTGTTAAGCAGGCAAAGAAAAATTTGTTGGAGAACGGGTTCAAAGTAAAGTAGCATTTACGTAAACGATTTTGCATGAACACAGATTTGTTATCCTTCGATTAAGAATAACAAATCTGAATTTTTTCTTTTTCCTTCGAAAGGATTGAAATGAAAAAGTTTTGGAAAATCTTTTTTACTCTAATAATTATTTGCGTACTGGCAATTCTTTTTCTCTATTCTGGAATCTATAATATCAGCGCATTGGAACCTCACAACGGTTTGACTCTTTGGGTTGTAAGCACTTTAACAGATAACTCAATAGAGCATAATTCCAAGGACATCAAAGCTCCAGATTTATCGGATTCAACTTTAATAAAAACCGGATTTATTCATTATAGAGAAATGTGCGTTGGATGTCACGGCGCACCGGGGATTGAACATGATGAAATTGGAGAAGGTCTTTATCCACGTCCGCCGAAGCTTTCTGAAGCTGTCAAAGATTGGAAACCATCAGAACTTTTCTGGATCACTAAGAACGGTATTAAAATGACAGGAATGCCGGGATTTGGAACAACTCACAGCGATGATAAGATCTGGGCTATAGTGTCATTTATACAAATACTTCCTAATATGACGATAGAGCAGTATGAATCATTTAACAAAGATGCAAAGAATATGGGTGACGAATAAAACCTGCCATAGTCAGTATTTATTTAATATTTACACTAAGCGGGCATTGCGGTTCGGTTAAACTTTCTAATAAAGTTGACTGGAGATAATAAACAGACGGAATGTTATTCTCCTAATCGATTTTATTGAACCCGGCTTTACGAGCAACTTCTATCTCTTTGAGTACTCTCATTGTTTCTATGAATATAAAACTTTTGAGAATGTAGTCTAAGTTATTTATATGTGCCCAGATATCCAGGCTTCTAAAGTGTCTCATGCTGAGTTGTAATTCCTAGCTTAAAAGCACTAACTCTCTTTTCATCCCTTTGGGCGATTGTCTTTAGACTCATCCCCCCATAATTTCGGATAGAGTCAATAGATCAAATGAACCTGAAGTGCGGGTAACAGCGTAACTGAAGCGTTCAAAAAATAATGGGTAACCAAAATGAAAACAACCTTAGCCACATTAATAATTATCCTTTTAGCATCATTTTTATTCATGCCTGGATGTGTAAATAAAGACAATAATTCCAAAATCCAACAACACGATACCACTGCAACTCTTACAAAAACAACCGACATGAATAATATGGGAATGATGCAATCCATGAACAAAATGAATTATAAAATGACTGAAATGAAAATGACAGGAGATTATGATTATGACTATGCAAAGATGATGATCGAGCATCACAGGGGCGCCATTGAAATGTCGGAAATAGAATTGACTGCTGGTACTGAAGCGAAAATGAAAGCAATGGCTCTAAATATTATCACCGTTCAAAAAGATGAAATTTTAAAAATGGATGAATTCATTAAAAAGCATTCCGCAGTCAAATCAAACTACAAAATGGGAACAATGGATTCGATGGATGAAAATTTCAAGAAAATTAAGATGACCGGAAATACTGATAAAGATTTTGCAATGATGATGATTAAGCACCACGAAATTGCTGTAACAATGGCCAAGGGTGAAGTTTCTAATGGAAAATTTTCGGTAATGAAAAATATGGCACAACAAACTATTGTGAACCAAAATAAAGAGATAAAAGAGTTCCAATCGTGGCTTGACAACATAAAATGATAAATCGGGCAACAGCGAATCTGAAGACCGGGCGACAGCGGAACTGAAGAAAACTATAATTAAAGGATTTAAACAAAATGAAAAATTCCAAAAATTGCATAGACGCTTGCCTTGCTTGCTCAATTGAATGTGAACATTGTGCAACTGAATGCATCAACTTGAACGATAAAAGCCATTTAAAATGTATCGCACTCTGTCGTGACTGTGCAGACATTTGTGCTTTGTGCGCAAGATTTGAAGCAAGGGGTTCATCATTCTGTGATGCACTTTGCAAACTTTGTGCAGACCTTTGTAATGCTTGTGCTTCTGAATGCGAAAAACTTTCAACACACGATTGTTGTAAAAAGTGTGCAGATGCTTGCAAAAAATGTGCTGCTGCTTGTGCTGCTTAATCACATTAACAAGATGTACAAATAATTCTATATAAATGTTAAAAGTAAGAAAACAGTAAGTGCTGCTAAGTGTAGCAAAGCAGCACTTTGTTTTGCGAAAATCGTAACTGGGTTTCATCTATAAAACAAATAATTACTTTTAACCTTTATCTGAAAGGAGAATATTCTAATGAATACAAAAACTAACAATCCTTTAATCATTGCTTTAATTGTGGTCATCGTGCTTTTCTTACTCTTTGGAGGTGGTGCAATGTCCGGTGGAATGATGAATGGTGGGATGCATAATGGCTTGAATGAAATCGGATGGATGAGTAATCGCAGTTGGATGTGGACACCTACTGTACTGACACTGGTTATCGGCGTCATACTTGGTTGGTTCATCTTCAAAAAGAAAGTATAATTGAGTTGCACCTCGAACTCAACTAAAACAATTTATAAACTAAATCAGAAGGATTTATCATGAAATTAAAATATGTATTTCTCTCTACGATATTAGCACTTGCTTTGACAGCGCCGTTGTTTGGACAGCACAATGATGACGACATGACAAAAAAAGACATGAAGAAGCATGAGATGTCGAAAATGATGGGTAAGCCGATAGTTGATGCAACAGTGGAAGGGCTTCACATGAAGGTGTGGCTCATGACTCAGAAACATCATAAAAAGATGATGAAAGAAAAAATGGGTAAGATGATGGGTGATGATATGAAAGGAATGAAACATGATGGCATGGAGATGAAAGACTCCAGTATGGCTATGCGAAAAGATATGATGGGAATGAAACACGAAAGTATGAAGATGAAAGACTCTAGTATGGCGAAGGGAAAAGATATGAAGGGGATGAAACATGACGGTATGGAGATGAACAAGAATATGATGGACTCGATGATGGTTGGCACGCATCATATTATGCTTGAAATAACAGATGCTGCAAACAGAAATGAAATTGATAATGCAAGCGCAAAAATTATGATTGTGCCTCCTTCAAAGTTACACTCGTCGGTCGACCTCAAACCTATGATGATGAGCAACTGTTTTGGAGCCGGGCTCACCCTCGATAAAAAGGGTGAATATGAATTTAAGATAACCGTCAATGTTGATGGAGTTTCAAAAATAAAGACGTTTGAATACACTGTGAAATAGATTGAGTGAATAAGTTTTTCGATGATATCAGTGAGGAGAAAAATGACCCTACTTATGATTATTTGGAGTAACTCATGGCTGTAACTAGCGACTCGGAGAAAATTAGTTTTCTGCGAGCGGCACCACGATTAACACAAATTATGCGCGTACTTGTCCGGCACAAATTTTTGCGTTCACTATTCGGCAAGAAACATTTGCCTCCACCAAAAGAACTACGGAAAACTTTCGAGGAACTCGGGCTAACTTTTATCAAATTCGGTCAAGTGCTTGCTATGAGGCATGATCTTCTTCCAGCCGCTTATATTGATGAGTTGGAATTGTTACACGATCATCTGCCGCCGATGGGAATCAAAACGGTCCGAGCGAGGATCGAATTCGAACTAGGTTCACCATTGATTACATTGTTCTCTTCGTTCAGTGAAACACCACTCGCAGCCGCATCAATTGCGCAAGTCCATGAAGCCACAATGCACACCGGTCGACACGTGGCAGTGAAAGTTCAACGACCCGACCTTAAACAAATAATCTCAAGAGATATTGCAGCAATGAAGTACCTTGTAAATCTGGGAGAAAAATTCTTCCCGCGTTTACGTGCACTTGATCTCCCTGTTGTGGTACATGAATTTGCAAATAGTCTGAATAAGGAAATCGACTTCAGCATTGAATCGCGTTCAATAGTACTACTTCGCACCGCCTTAGCAGATGTTAAAGGTCTTTGGATTCCTGATGTCGTTGCTGAGTATTCGAGGAAAACTGTTCTTACAATGGATTATTCCGCCGGCCAAAGGGTGGACCTTTATGCAAAGTCGAATCCGAAAGCAATGCCTCGGGTGATTAATACATTGGTAAAACTGATGCTGCAATCGATCTTCGAAGAAGGCTTGTTTCATGCCGATCCGCATCCGGGCAATGTCTTTGTTCTTCCGGACGGGCGGCTCTCTCTTCTCGATTTCGGAATGACCGGCGATCTTGATGAATCAATGCGTGAGTCCTTGATACTCCTGCTCGAATCTGTTGTCAAAAGCGATGCGCGTGCTGCAACAGAGGCATATCTCGAGATGGCACCTGCAAGTGAGGAAGTCAACCAGGCAGCATTGTTAGTCGATATAAAAGCTACGCTTTATGAAATGCACAAGAACGGTCCGGAAGATATTTCAATCGGCGATGCATTTGAGTCATTACTGAATGCCGGCAGCCGAAATGGTGTTCATAATCCAAGTGAGTTTTTCTTACTGACTCGTGCGTTCGTTCTTCTGGAATCTCTAATGAGCGAACTCGCACCTCAACATAATTATATGAAATCATTTCGCGTTGAGATATCACGTCTGACTGCGAAACATTTTTCACTTGCAAGGATAAAGGAAAAGACAACAAAGTTTGCCCGTGAAATGGAGCGCTTAATAAATGACGCCCCTAGCGATACACGCCGTATCCTCCGGCATATCGCAGATGGTAATCTTGGTCGTGTGCAAGCACCGTCTCTCGAGGCTTTGGGAAGTCGACTAAGTCACAATCTTGGAAGATTAACTGGCGCAATCGCTTTCGCGGCTTTAGTGGTTGGAGGTTCAATGCTTTTAATGACTCCGATGGGCGACTGGCACGATACTCTTGGTGTAACTATGATTTTCGGTGGGATTGTCGGCATGTTAATAACTCGTATTGGGATATGGCTTCGTGAGCGTGGACGACGTTGACGCTCGGCTATTGTTTACAACTACCGAAAAACGGCGATGGGATAACCAAGTATTATTAAAAGAATATTGATTCTAGGGGAACCTAATTTCATTATTAGTTATCTAACATGGAGTACTTTAGATAACTTTACAAACAGCTTTCTAAAAAAATTGTCGTGATATTTTGATATTTCTTAACGGTTCTGGTTGAAATGATAATTATAAATAAGAGTAAGTATTTAATACGAAATAATAATTAGGATATAAGATGAAAAAAAATATAAATATATTTTTACTGTTCATGTTTCTGTCAGTCATATCTCTTTCTGCGCAAGGAATGAGAAGCGGCGGAATGGGATTTATGTTTCCAGATACATTAGCACAGATCACTCTCTCGGGTAAAGTAACCGTAGATACATCTCTTCCAATGCCAATTTACTATCTCGATATAAACGGTGATAACACAAATGACTGCTATCTTAACTTTGGTCCCATCTGGTATACACCGGATAATTCTACAGCAGTAAGACCAAAAACGGGAGATCAAATAACTATCATCGGCGGTCAGATGAACACTTCATTGAATATGAATGGACTTCCCATGATTATTGTTTATAAAATTGATGGATTATTGTGGCGAGATCCATTCGACCCGATGTGGAATGACTTTGGAAACAATACACACATGATGGGGCAGCATGCTGGTAATTGCAGCGGTTATGCTTTTGGCGCAAGCGGAACCAAACCGCAAGATGTAACTTTATCCGGAAGAGTATTGGTAGATACAACTTATTTTATGGATCACTACTATTTAGATGAGAATAATGATGGAGAGCCGGATTACTTTTTGAACTTCGGTCCATGGTGGTATGAATCGAGCACCGGTGCAACGAGACCTAACAACGGAGATAACGTAACAATCGTTGGCGGAAAATTGCAAGCGACAAATGGTTTAAGCGTTGTTATAGTTTATCAAATAAACGGCAAAGTGTGGAGAGATCCGGTTTTAATAGGAAATAATTTCGGCGGTGGTTGGATGCGCAAAAATAATTCCAATGATAAAGTCACAAATCCATTTGATGATAAAGATTTTATGATGATGGGCAGCGGTTGGAATATGGGCGGGATGATGTCGGATTCCATGTTTGCGCGAATGCTTGAACTGAATCCTTACAATATGCCGAACGGTAAAGGACAGAATATATTTAAGGGTTACGAAATGGGCATATTCAATTCAAACGGTTCCAATGGAATGATGCAGAATGGCGGATGTGGCGGAATGATGAACTTTGGCGCTAACGGAAATATTCAATTCCATTTCGACGATAAACAAATACAAGCTTACCACATTGATAAAAACAGTTTGAGAGTAAAATACTGGAACAACCAGACTAATCAATGGACAACAATTATCAACGCTGTAATTAATCACTCTACAAACACAATTACTTTTTCTAATAGTCAGATTGCCAGCTACTATATTTTAACATCCGATAATGTTACTTTTGTTGAAGAAAGTACGGCTATTCCTACTGGTTATTCTCTCGGACAAAATTATCCAAACCCATTCAATCCAAGTACTAACATCAGTTATCAGATACCGGTTGGAAGTAATGTTACTTTAAAAGTATTCGATTTACTTGGAGAAGAAGTCGCTACACTTGTCGATGAGTTTAAATCTGCCGGCAGCTATAATTCGACATTCTCAATTCAAAATTATCAATTACCTTCCGGTGTTTATTTCTATCAATTAACCGCCGGTTCTTTTACCGCAACCAAAAAATTTATATTAATGAAGTAGCTGTTTCCATATTTTCAGCAAAGTCCTCTTCAGCGTGAGGACTTTGCTGATCTTAGATGCACTAAGGAATAATCGACTTTTCAGAAGCTGCAACACTCGTTTACATTTTAAGACGCGTAGAACTCAGAACAGAATCACATTAGATCTCCGAGAACTAAACGAACTCTATCATGATGAATTTTATTTTGATGTTTGTTCAAGCGCATTAATTCTACAGAATGATATTTATCTTCTTTTACCAAATGGTAGACCATAGCAGCATCGTGGGCTTTATTATAATGAGACCGGACGAGATCAAAAATAATTTTATGGTTGTTTGTACGAATTATCGACTCAATGATTTTTTCTAATATTTTTACTTGCGAAAAATTTTCGTGAAAACCACTCAGCAATATTCGCGCTGCATAATTCAATTTACCGGAATGTAAATCTTCTTCATAATCTAAAAAATCATCAAGTATTTGTCCCCCGGTTGACATCTCGTCTAGATAATTATCCGCAGGCTCAAATTCATCTTGCTTTTTGTTAACTGAAAATATTGCAAGAGTAGCGATCTTCAAAGCTGAAGAAAGCAAATAATATTCTTTTTCCAACTGATCGGTTTCTAAAGACCAATTATGCTGCAGTTCATTTACACTGCTAATTGCTGAATTAGTCTCAATGAGATAATCATGATAGTATTTCCAAAAATTTGCCGATGGGGCAAAATAATTTGAAAGTGTAAATTCGGCTTCGGTTAATAATAATTTAGAAATGGATCCGGAAGAGGTAATATTAGTCTGACCATCCAGTTCGTCATCGCCGATTTTAATGCTAAGGTAAACGCAAAATTGAGCCCAGAGTAGATCCTCAAGAGAATATTGCACACGTAAGAGATTCTCCGTTTTCCATTTATAGTGTATCCAGCAAGGGAGAGAGATCCAATAAGGTAATTCTTTTAGTTTGTGCGTAATACTATTCCGCAGCAAATAAACGTTTGATGATTTTAAATAATCATTCAGCAGTTCAGTTTGCTCTTTAGGCCACAAACCGGCTTTTTTCTCTAGACGAGTATTAAACGAAAACATTCAGCATCTTTTACATCTTAGTGTGCACGCGAAATTTTTTACATTTTCAAATTGCTTCAGCTCCAAGGAACTCTTATTTCTTCACTGTCAAGAAACTCATTCTCAGCTGTTTCAGATTTGGAAATTTTACTCATTTTACGATTTACTAATACCTCTTTCGGTGCCGGTGATTCATGTCTGCGTCTTTCAAACTTCACAACAGTGACCGGATCATGAATGCGGTCCATTAAATAAATAAGATCTTCTTGAGACAATTTAAAATTCGCAGAGTCGAGCGCTTTTTTCGAATCTACTAAAAGCTGGTCCCAAAATTTTTCATCTTTGAGCGCCCTATTCAGCACTTGAAGGATTGTTGCCATAACTTCTCCTGCTTATTTTTAATATTAGCCGAGTAATTTTCACCAAGGTCAATTATGTTTGACCCCACGGAACTTTACAATCCCATCCCGTAATATTATCCGTCGGTGGTATTTTAAGCTTGGGTCTCCTATACCTATCAAAAGCTAGGACAAGCGAGAAGTCCTTCAAAGCAGAGAAAAGTTTTTCTTCATCATCTACATTTAAAGAGATTCCATATTTGTCAAGAGCATGGGCTGGTTTTGCAATCAGCATATGCCAAAAATCATCGTCATAATAAGCTTTTTTAAGAACATCAAAGTAAGTAAGATTCTGTAGCATTTTTTCCTCCGATATTTAATTTGTTATTAATCCGGCAATTTTTTTAATGAATCAATTTTTTGCCGTAGATATTTACTCTCTTCATCCGAGCGACTGAATAACAATGCAGTATTAAGACTTTCAACTGCTTTTAATTTCTTGCCCGACTTTCGATAAAATTCACTCATTAATTTATAAAAGCGAGAATTCTTATGGTTAGCGGGAAGAACTTTACTTATTTCCAATTCAGCTTCTGAAAGTTTATTCCTAACAATAAGGATATTTATTAAACCGAATTGGACATCAGAATTTTTAGGGACTAATGAATTTGCTTTACGGTAGAGCCATTCTGCGCGATCATATTTTTTAATACTCAAAAACATTTCACCATGCTCGGATAATACTGATACACTGGAAGCAGTGCTCGCTCCTGATTCACGGATTTTTCTATCATATTCATTTTCGAATTTGGAAGATTCTGTGCTGTTATTTTCAATTGAAGCTAAAGATGAAAGCAAAAGATATACTTCCGAGTCTACAACTTTCAGATCGAGTGATTCTTTAAGAACGCGTTTGGCTTCAGAAAGATTATTCTGTCTAATAAAACATTTAGCGTAAAGAGGGTACAACGGAGGGTAGTTCCATTTTGATTTCAGAATCTTATTAATAGCATCGAGTGCGCCAGACAAATCGTTCAGATAGTATCTATCATCTGCCAGATTAATCAATAAAATATTATTATTTTCTGAATAAGTTAAAGCTTTTGATAATGACTGAACCTGTTTTTCAAGGTCATGTTTAACAAAAGCTCCAGCCCACTCAATCATTGCACGGTCAAATGGATCCGCGGTCGCTTCAAGTTTTTTAAGCGCATTTAATTGTTTCCGTATCTCCTTGAGATCATTTTTATCAGACAATGTCGGTATCAACCAAATCCTCGGCGAAATGAAGGTTGAATCGAGAGCAATTGCTTTTCTAAGATGTATTTCACTGCCGGGCTGCATATCATAAATCATTTTATACGCTTTCATGAATTCACCGTGCGCTTCTAAATTTTCTGTCCCATGTTGAATCCACGGCTCAATTATTTTTTTCTCGGTAGACTGCAAAACGTACAGTATAAAAAAATTATAAATATCTTTTGAAAGACTTGAAACCGTAGCGATAAGATCTTTCTGCTCTTTTACATTAGAATTAAATGAATGGAGACTTTTGCGATCCGCAGGATTCATTAACCTCAACTCTATTCGGTAACCAACGTTTTCTTTAGATATTTGACCGTCAACTAAGTAATTTGATGTTCCTGATATAAGTTTATATAAGTTCGGTGTTCGTGTAGGATTAGACGAACCGAAAGTACTTTCCAATAAACCATTCAAGCTATACGGATCATAAATCCCAAGTGCTACCAAATAATTCGCAACTATAGATTGGATTCTCTTGGGCCAATCTTTAATACTATTATCTTGTTCATCGTTGTTCAGTAATGGAATGACGCATAGATTTATTTGAGAATTTTTTGTCGGATCCACTGCGATAGCTGTTTTACTTATTGAATCAACTGTCACAGGCGTTTTAGATGTATACCATATTCCTATGATTAATAGTGAAATAAATGCCAACGACGCTAAGATTTTATTTTTGTGTTTTCTAAATGATCTTAATGAAATGACATTCAGATTTTTGCGCAGAGTGGGTTCAAACATAGTAAGTGATTTTATAACTTCCTTCATATCGTGAGGACGATTTTCCGGATTTTTTGAAAGCATGCTATAACACAAATTAATTAAATACCCCGGAACATTTTTCTGCGAATATAAATTTTGTGACGGATGCTCATGTAAAATTGAGTAAATCATAGCTTGTTCATAATCACTTTTGAAAGGAAGTCCGCCTGTCAGTATTTCGAAAAGAATGACACCAAGAGCCCAGATGTCCGTGCGGTGATCAACTTGAGTACCGCTTGCCTGTTCGGGCGACATATATGAAGCTGTTCCAACTGTCTCATTGATTTTTGTTACCATCGTGGAAGCAGACAATTTTGCAAGACCAAAATCCAAAATTTTTATGACGCCGTCTTTAGTAATGAAAATATTTTCCGGTTTTATATCTCTATGGATGATTCCATTCTCATGCGCTTTTTGCAAACCTTCAGCAATTTGTTTTGAATAATCAATTATTTCTTCAATTCGCAATTTTCCATTCACAATTTTCTGTCTAAGTGTTTCGCCTTCATAACATGCCATGCAGATGAATATTTGCCCATCTTCCGTTTCATCTATATCATGAATTGTACAAACATTATTGTGCTGGAGAGAAGATGCGGCTTGAGCTTCTTGAAAAAATCTTTTTTTAGCATCTTCGTTTCGGGTTAATTCCGGAGGTAAAAATTTTAATGCGACTGTTCTGTGAAGTTTAATATCTTCGGCTTTATAAACTACTCCCATTCCCCCGCCGCCTAATTTTTCTGTGATTCTGTAATGTGAAATTGTTTTACCGATCATACTCATTTAAAAATGTTATCTAAAATAATATACTTTACTTTCCAGTAACTTTGAACATAGACAATCTCTTTTCCGTCGTTGCTTAAATTAAAATCGTAAGTTGGTGCTAAACCATTAAAATCAAAATTCACTTGTAAATCGCTTAGGTCAGGAAAAGTGATTTTTCGTAATTCATTTTCTGACCCTTTGCGCCTATAATAGAATTCGGTGGTTGAAGCAATAAAAGAATAAATAAGATCTCTAAAAAGATAAAGTGGTTTTGCATTTTTTATACCTGATAATTTGTAAGAAGTCATTGAGTTTGTATATAATCTTTTTTGTGCGGTGCGGTTATCACCAATTGATACATATTTCCCATTTAAAATAGGTCTTACAACAATAGAATCTTCTGAAAATCTTTGAACTTCTTTAGAATCAACTGAACCCTTATATGTTGTTAGTGATAATTTAACAAATGTAAACTCTTTCTCGTTAAACCAAAGAGGCCCGAATCCATATCCCACCATTCTTGGCGGACCTGGTTTATCTGCTTGAATTAAATATACTCTCATTGAATCTAAGGGCTCATTTGTCGGACGGGCAGCATATATTATCCATTTTTTATCTGCAGACCAAGTTGGATAATTTTTGAAAGAAACATCATCCGTCAATTTACGCACATTACTTCCGTCTTTATTCATTACATATATATTGCGGATGTAGCTAATGTCATCCAGTTCTTGAGCAATAAATACAATCTCTTTCCCATCGGGCGAAAATGACGGATTCGCCCGTGCACGGTCGTCAAAAGTTAGCTGCTGTATACTGCCATTATTTAAATTCCCAAGTTTGATCTGACCAATATTTTCATGAATCTCCGAGTACAATAATCTTTTTCCGTCACTAGTAATACCCATTCTCATGTCATGGCCGCTTCCCCGTGTTAGTTGTGCAGCTTCTCCACCGGAAGCAGAAATTATCCATAAATTGATATTTCCATTTCTGTTTGATGAATAGATGATTTGATCATTTGGAGCCCATATTGGGTCATCGGCAAATTTTTTATCGAAGGTTAGTTGACGATCCGTTCCTTTTTCTAAATCCCGAATCATTAATTCGCAATACCCCTCTTTAAAATTTTTTGTCCAGACAATTGATCTCCCATCAGATGAATAATTGAATGCATTGCGGTAACCAATTCTGTTTGCAAAGGTGTCGGCAAATTCAAATCGGCGATCTAATCCATCTGGTTTGGAACTCCAGCATTCTAAAACCCTCCGGTTATATGTTATCAACTTTCTGATTAAAAATAGAATTCGTTGACCATCTGTTCGCCAATCTGCGACAGTTGCATTTTCCAATATAACTCTCTCGGAACCGCCTGATGAGGAAACGCTAATAATTTCATTAAGATTTGTATTATAATTATAACGTGTAAATAAAATTGTATTTGCATCAGGGGAAATCGTTGCATTAGGAATACTAACACTGAAATCATTTGTAACTTTTCTCGGTTGACCTTGAGAAAGGTTCATCATGTAAATATCAAATTTTCCTTTATCATCAGCAGCAGGAAATACCACCCAGTTTCCATCTTTCGACATTGTTGCATACCTGACACTTTGAAATGGTAGAGTTATTACTTGTGATTTCATATCGGGATTTAATTGTGGTCCGCGTGAAATAAATAAGACAGCAACAACTGCACAAACAATTAAAAGAACAAATAACAAAATAACCGCTAATTGTTTTTTGGATTTGCTGCGTAAAAATCCAAATGATTTTGTAGTTGGTTCAGTTATATTCTCAAAATGTTCATGGGTTGTAGTATGGTGTGTAACTCCGCCCGTTTGTTTTTTCAGCCTTCTTAGATCAATTACCATATCATGAACGTTCTGATACCGGTCTTCAGGATCTTTTTCCAACGCGCGGTTAAGCACATGAAGCATTTCCGACGGAACTTCTGATAAATATTTATTTATCGGCTCCGGTTCCTCATTTAGTATCGAGTAGATCATTGCCGCCTGATGATCTCCCCTGAATGGCAGTTTGCTCGATAGCATTTCATAAAGAAGAATGCCTAAAGAAAATATATCCACTCTACCATCAATTGCTGAATTTGATAATTGTTCAGGAGCCATATATGAGAGTGTACCGGAAGTGCTCATCGTTCGTGTAACGCCTAATCCTTCTTTCAGCTTAGCAATTCCAAAATCCATTACCTTTATTTGGTTCTTGCTGTTGATCATTATGTTATCAGGTTTGATATCCCGGTGGATAATTCCCTGCGCATGTGCTTCTTCTAATGCCTCTCCTATTTGTGTTGCGTAGTTTATAGCTTCTTCGAATCTCAAAACAGTTTCTTTCATTTTCGTTCTGAGCGTTACACCGTCAACAAATTCCATCACAATAAATTTTTCTTCATCCGCTTCTTCAATATCATAAATAGTACAGATGTGCGGGTGATTTAATTTTGCGGTCATCTGCGCTTCATTTAGTAAGCGCGCATTATCTTCATTAGAAATTGATAGGTGATGAGGTAAGAACTTTAAGGCTACAATGCGTTTGAGCTTGGTGTCTTCTGCCTTGTAGACAACACCCATCCCGCCTTCACCGAGTTTTTCTAAAATCTTATAGTGTGAAATTATTTTACCAACCACTCAATCCTCACAAAATTTTATTTCTGTGGAAATCCTTCAAGTATCCAGATATCAGATTTATAATCATAGGCTGTTGTTACTATGTTTTTGCCGTCAGGAGTTAAACAAGCAAATAAGGAAGCATTCCACCTAGTACTATAACTTCGAATATTTTTGTATTCTTTTATTATTTTGCATTTACCTCAATTGATATCAATAGAGCATAAACTTCTCTGCGTAACTCCATAAAGAATAGAACCTCCTTTAGGCCAGACCACCAAACCGACAACATTAATGCCTGGAATTGGAATCACTTTTTTCGTTTTACCATCTGTTGAAACCAGAATTAAATTTTCTCTTCCGCTCTGTCGGTAGTAAATCCATTTTCCATCGGGAGACCAATACACCCAGCCTGCGAAATCCTTAGTATTAGGAAGGATAAATTTTCCTTCCGGGTCACCTACTTTTACAATTGCCAGACCACCTGGATCTAAAGTTACTAAACACTTACTGTCGGGGGACCAGGATGTAATTAGTTCAGCATTTAACCGAGTCGGTTTACCGCCCTCAGTAGAAACAACATAAATTCTAAAACCGCTATTATCGTGGATTCTGAAAGCTAATCGAGTGCCGTCTGGAGAGAGATTTGCATATGCAATTGTAAATCTTTCTGCCTCAGGAAAATCTTGTTTGCCTATAAGCGGCCTGACATCTTCTTCATTTTTTCTTAACCAGATTTCATCTTCTCCATTACGATTAGTGATGTATATGGATTTATTCCCATTATCCGAGTATGAAATGGATGATTCATTTCGAGAAGAAGCTATAAATAGTTCTGGTTCCGATCCATCTAATGGAATTCGAATGATATTAAAATCAGAACGGCCTATTGCTAAAGCAATCCGGTTTCCATCCGGCGAAACATCACAAGAATAATTTCCTCCAGGTATTTCTTTTGTAATGTTTTTTATTTCATTTGTTTCAGTATCTCCAATAAATAGACCGTTTCCTCTATATGAAGAAGAAACTAAATTTCGCGAGTCAGGCATCCATGAAAATGGTTGAGGGGTAAAATCTTTATTGTTATGGAATATTTTAAATGGTTTTACATCATTTCCATCGGGCCAGGGTAAAATCCAGAATCCAACATCTTTAGCATCCTGACTATAAGTCGATAATCCATTTTTTTTTCCATCAGGCGAGAAGTTAATATATTTTGGAACATATCCTCCAGAAACTTCAAATGGAGCAGGCATATATTTCCGGCGTTCTCCTCCATTTGCGGGAGTAATGTAGACAGATGCAGAATATTTATCGGGTTTGTTTGCATCTTTACTTTTTACCACATCCCAACTCCAGTAAGCAATTGTTTTGGAATCGGGTGAAATAGTTGCGGCAGAAACTGATTCAATAATTTTTTTGGGCTCACCTCCGGCAAGACCTACAGAGTATAATTTTTCAGTTGAAATAAAGTAAATCAAATTTCCGTTAGGGGACCAAAATGGAGATGAAGCACTTTTCTTATCAAGATTTGTTATTTGATAAGGAATCGGTTTAGAGAGATTCCTTACAAATATTTGTGAATATCCGTTAACAACTTTTGTATATGCAATACTTTTCCCATCACGAGACCATGCAGGACTACCTTCGGGCTCAGGGTCTGTTGCCAATGGTGTGTATTTATATTTTGATAGATCGAGCGGTTCCGGCTGTGACAGGATAAGGTAAAGCAAAATCAGTGTGCATATTGTAAAAAACCCAAATAGTCCAAGTAATATCACTGCTCTTTGTTTTATTTTGTTATAATCAGCTTTATATCTTTTAGATTCTTCACTCTTTCTTGAAGTTATAACTTTTTGATGACCGGTTTTTGTTTTTGTTTTTTTGCTAGAGGCGGAGATTGACTCCAGCTTTCTTCTTACTTCCGCTACCGATTGAATTCTGTCGTTAGGCTCTTTAACCAAACATTCTTGTATTAGTAAATCGAGTTCAGTGTTTATTTCCGGTTTTATTGTTGATACAGAGGGAGCTTCCACATTCACTATTTCATACATCAATGCTGAAGAGTGCATTCCTTTGAATGGCAATTGTCCGGACATTAATTCATAAAGGACTACTCCAAGAGAAAATATATCTGCTTTGTGATCGGACTCATGTCCTAATATTTGTTCCGGCGCCATGTATCCCGCAGTTCCGGCTGTTAATCCTGCCTGCGTTAGTTTTGAAGCACCTCTAAGCTTTGCTAATCCAAAATCCATTATCACAACTATTCCATCTCTTCTCACCATTATATTTTCCGGTTTGATATCCCGATGGATTATTCCATGTTCGTGCGCTGTGCTTAATCCTTTTGCAATTTGGATCGCGATATCGAGTGACTGCTTGTAAGTGAGTGTCGGTATAACTTCTTTAAGTGTTCTTCCATCAATAAATTCCATTACAATAAATGTTTCGCCTTCATCTTCTTCAATACCGTGAATTGTGCAAATGTTGGGATGGTTTAGAATTGCAGCTGCTTTTGCTTCATGAATAAATCGCGCTTTATCGGATTCATTGGCAATAAGATGATGAGCTAAAAATTTAAGAGCCACCATACGATCAAGCGAAATGTCCTGAGCTTTATAGACAACACCCATCCCTCCTTCGCCGAGTTTTTCTAAAATCTTGTAGTGTGAAATTGTTTTACCGATCATATCTTCACTCCTAATTAAAAGGAAGAATCAGAACGATATAAATCTACAATGACTTTTAACTAAAACTTTTTACAGCTTCATCAACACTTGCATAGTTTTCGAATATTGTACTCAGTTTAGTAATCACCAATAAACTTTCTATTTTTTTAGTAACGTTAGCAAGTTTTAAGTCGCCGCCGGAGTTTTTCACAGTAGTATAACCGCCAATAAGCATTCCCAAACCGGAGCTGTTCATGTATTTAGTTTCTGCCAGATCAATAACAATATTTTTCTTTTCTTCAGCAATTAGTTTTCGTAAAGTGTTGCTAAATTCCTCATTATGCGGTGCGCCGGTTATATCTCCTTTTAATTCGATGACCGCCGCAGTATATTTTTCAACAACATTTATTTTCATAACAAGCCTCCATTATAAATGACTAATTTTTTTTATAATCAGTAATGTCATATCATCAGATTGTGGTTCATCTTTGATGTGAGATTTAACACTAGTTAAAATCTTTTGAGCAATCTCTTCACATGAATTATCTTTTATAATTGATAATTCTTCAATTAATTTTTCTTCGCCATATTCATCTTTTTGAAAATTCATTGCTTCAGTAATTCCGTCCGTGAAGATGAATAACAGATCGCCGTTCTTGAACTCAATTTCACCTTCGGAATATGGATAGTTTGGAAGACAACCGAGAATAATTCCGCCATCTTTTAATCTAGTAATTTTTCCATCATTAGAAATTAATATTGGATAATTATGCCCGGCGTTACAAAATTTTAATTTGTCAGATAATGGATCAATCATTCCTATGAATAATGTTACAAACTTTGCTGCTTCTGTGCTTCTATACAAAAGAAGATTTGAACGGTTTATCGCTTGGCAACAAGGCAGGTTAAATAATATTTGACTACGCAACGTTGCTTGAAGGTTTGCCATGAGCAATGCAGCCGGTAATCCTTTACCGGAAACATCACCAAGACAAAAAGCCATCTTGTTTTCATCAATATTTATAAAATCATAGTAATCACCGCCAACTTCTTTTGCGGGAATATTTACTGCATAGAAATCGAAGCCGTCGATAACGGGTAATCTAGCAGGTAAAAGATTTTTTTGAATCTCTGCAGCTCTTTCAAGCTCTTCCTGTAAAATTTCCAGTTTTTTTTCATCTTCAAACAAGCGTGCATTTTCTATAACATGAGCAGATTGAGCACCTATAATTGACAGCAGTCTCTCTTCATCATGTGTAAATTCGCGGTCATTTTTTTTATTGAACACAGCAAGAATTCCGATAAGGTTGCCTTTCATCAACAGTGGAACACTTATTAAAGATTTGATAATTGATTCTCCTGAAAGATTTAGTACAAATCTTGTGTCGTTTTTTAAATCATTGGAAATCAATGGACTTTTATTAAGAATCATCCACCCTGTTAATTGTAGATCGAGTTTAAGTGGGAGATTACCTTTACTTTCGTCTTCTTTTCTAATAAGAGTATGAAAGTTTTGTGAATCGGGTTTTTTATCTAATAGCATTACGGCGCACTGTTCAACTTTCAAATGCTTGATACATTTTTTAACGATTAGTTCCACAATGTCTTCAATTGAAAGTGTCGAACTGATTGCGGTAGCTATTTCATTTAGAACTGAGAGTTCCTGCACAGAAGTTTTTAGTTTGCTGTTCTCTTCTTCTAATTGGAATATTCGAATTTGATTGTTCTCAACATTTTTCAACATAAATTTGAAATATATTGATATGGAATCAAAAATATTTGAGAGCAACAAGAAATGACTGAATACTTACTCTGAATAAACTTAAAGATTGGTAAGTGAATAATCAATAAAAATAAATAATATTATACCAAGCAGTTAAAGTTTAGAAAAGTTTTACTTTGTTCATTCTGGTTCAAATTCAATTTTTGATTAACCTAAAGTACTTAGTGCATAACTACCATTACAAGGAAATTTTTTGAAGAGGATGTGAGTGGAATACATTTGATTAATTAAATCAAGAAAAGAATAGCAGATTATATACACAATCCCTCGTAATTGTGCGGGAAAGCACTAAAAAAGTTAAGATCGGACTCTAAAAGAGATTGTGGGTTGATTTCAAAATATTCTTTACCAATATTATAAATGTGAATGATATTGATATAATCGGAATGAGGGAAGTAACCGAGTTGCTATCTAAAAGTAAGATATATAAAACAATCAAACGGATGAATTCTGCCACAATTAAGATCATTTTTTATATTGGTCTTCTTTTAGTGGCTTATTCATGCAAATTTGCAGATCCAACAATTCCGGAAACTTTAATACCGGCACCTACTTTAATATCTCCGGCAAAGAACGCGATTGATATAAGCACTTCTCCTACTCTAACATGGAATGCAACTACCGACGCAATAAGTTATACATTGCAGGTATCAACCGATAGTTTGTTTTCAAGTTTTGTCTTCAACCAAAATGGATTAACGGCTTCAAATCAACAGTTAACCGGTTTGAGTAATCTAACAACATATTACTGGCGGGTTAGCGCAACAAATATTAATGGCTCATCCGGCTGGTCGTCTCCCACATGGGGATTTACAACTACAGGTTCAGCGCCCAGCATACCGTTATTATCATTACCGACAAACAATTTAGTAAATGTTAGTACTTCTCCATCGTTAAACTGGAACGCAAGTTCAGGCGCAACTAGCTATACGCTGCAAGTATCAACCAATAATTCTTTTTCAAATTTTGTTTACAACCAATCCGGACTAACAACAACGAATCAAATAGTTACAGGATTTAATTTTTCTACTGTTTATTTCTGGAGAGTTAACGCCACTAATAGTTACGGAACTTCGGGTTGGTCAACACCAATATGGTCTTTTACAACAGCAGGCCCTCCTCCTAATCCACCGACGTTATCATCTCCAGCCAACGGGGCTATTGATGTAAGCACTTCTCCAATTTTAGCATGGAACACGAGCGCAGGTGCGTCTAGTTATACATTGCAGGTTTCCACAAATAGTTCATTCACCAATTTAGTCCACAATCAATCGGGTATAACTCCTACAAACCAACAACTCGCCGGTTTGAGTAATTTGACAAAATATTATTGGCGAGTCAGCGCGACAAGTATTAACGGAACATCGGATTGGTCAACACCGGCGTGGACATTTACAACTACGGGTACAGCGCCATTTGCACCTCCATTATTTTCTCCTGTTAATAATTCAGCTGATGTTGATATATCTCCTATGTTTTCATGGAACACAAGTAATGGTGCAACTAGTTATACACTTCAAATATCTTTAAATAGTTCGTTCACAAGTCTTGTCTATGATCAAAATGGATTAACTAATACATTCCAACAAGTGACCGGTTTTAATATTTCAACGTCATATTTCTGGCGGGTAAGCGCATCAAATAGCTATGGAACATCGGGCTGGTCAATAACATGGACTTTCAAAACAAGATGTATGGGCACGCTAACCTATTCCGGTAAATCATATAATGTTGTTCAGATCGGAAGACAGTGCTGGATGAGAGAGAACCTAGACGTTGGAACGAGAATTAACAAAAACGAAGCTCAAACAAATAACGGTGTAATTGAAAAATATTGTTACGATGATAATGCCTTGGCAAATTGTACAAAATTTGGCGGTCTTTATCAGTGGGACGAAGCGATGCAATATAGCAGTATCCAAGGTGCACAAGGCATTTGCCCAACCGGATGGCATGTACCAACCTTATTTGATTTCGAAACTCTTAGCACGAGCAGTGCAGTTGATAATGATGGAAACGCATTAAAAGCCGGAGGCGAAGGAACTGCTGATGGAGCGGGAACAAACACAAGCGGGTTCTCAGCATTGATAGCCGGTTATGGCTATGATACAGGCCTCGGCGGGGTCGGCTTTGCCCCTCTTACTTTGGGATCTACCACTTTCTTTTGGAGTTCAACAAAAACTTCTGATGCTAATCATTCCTATTACCTTAATCTCTTATATAACACTAAAATTATCACTCGAGATTTTCTATATTATAGTAAGAAGAATGCATTCAGTGTTCGCTGCATCAAGGATTAATCATACATCAATTTCTTCTTTCTTTTTATTATAATTCGAATGAATTTTTGAGAAATATTTATGAATTACATTTTGCTTTCGTTCTTTCTAATATCCTTCAATTTTTTAGAAGCACAGACTGTAAGCATTACGATAGATGGAATTAATACCAATAATGCGGTTTTATTTTCTCTCCAAGGCGAAAAAACTTTTTTTATCGATTCGATTAAATCCACTCAAATAAATAAATTCAGTTATCAATTTGTCCCAACCCAACATCATCCCGGCATTTACTTTTTACAATTCGGCAACAATAGGCGAATAAATTTTATTTATGATGGAGAAGATGTAGATATTAGCGCCGATGTTAATAGTATTCCAGACTCTGTTGCAGTGAATAGATCTGAATCCAATAAGTTGTTTTATTCTTTTATTAATCTTAACAAACAGTATAAAACAAAGACAGAATTGCTGCAGTTGATATTAGCCCGCTATCCTAAAGATGATGATTATTATGCTGCGACGAGAAATAAATTTGCACAACTCCAAAAGCAATATCTGGAATTTGTGAATCTCATCTCTCAAAAAAACCCCAACAATTTTATTGCCAGATACATTAGATCATCACAATTACCGGTGGTTGACTTTACATTTCCATTGGAGAAGCAATTGGTTTTTCTGAAATCTCATGCATTGGATAAAGTTGATTTTAAGAATTCCGGATTAATCTATTCGGATGTTTTTACCAACAAAACAATTGAGTACTTAACTTATTACCGGAACCCGCAGCTTCCCAAAGAGCTTCTTGAAAAGGAATTCATGATTGCAGTTGACTCAATTCTTAACAAAGCAAAAATAAACCAGCTTGTGTATCAGCATATAACCGAATATATGATAGACGGATTTAAAAAATTCGGCTTAGAACAAACGCTCGATTATATAATTCAGAATTATGTAATCAAGGATGATCTTTGTCTCGATTCAAAAACCGAGAGTTCTATACAAAGAAGAATTGACCAGAATAAAAAACTATATGTAAATGCTATGGCTCCAAATATAATTCTGCCTGATGTTGATGGTAAAAATGTTGATCTGGAAAAAACAACTTCTGATAAATTATTAATAGTATACTATGCCAGTTGGTGCCCCCACTGTAAAGATTTAATCCCGGAGTTGAATAAGTTTTATAATGCTCAAAGAGAAAAAAAATTTGAAGTAATTGCAATCTCTCTTGACGAGAAAAAAGATGACTGGCTTGGCTTCATAAAGAGTAATAATTTGAAATGGATTAATGTTTCCGATCTGAAAGGATGGAATTCAAAAGCTGCATCTGATTATTATGTTTATGCAACTCCAACTATGTTCTTACTGGATGGGGCAAGAAAGATTCTCGGAAAACCATTATCAATTGATGAGCTAAAGCAACTATTAAAATAATTTTTGAGTAATTATTCCTTTGTATCGTAATCAGTTTCTTCTTCTTGGACCGCTGCTTTTTCTTTTCACGGGTTCACTTCTACGCGGTTTCTGAGAAACTATTTTCTTATACATTTCTGGAATCGGGATTAGCAATTCATCTTCGGGAAAAATACATTCAATTTTTTTACCTAGAAATTCTTCCAGCTTCTGAAGTTCATACGAATCTTCTTCATCGGCAAAATTAATTGCAATACCGGAAGCGCCGGCACGTCCTGTGCGACCAATACGATGCACATATTCTTCAACATCTTGAGGCATGTTGTAATTGATAACATGCGAAATCGCTTCAACATGAAGACCGCGAGATGCGACATCGGTTGCAACAAGAACACGAACTTTTCCCTCCCGGAAATTTTCCAATCTTTTTATTCGTTGGATTTGATCCACTTCTCCCGAAAGAAGAGCGCAACTAATTCCATACATTTTAAATGTTTCCACTAAACGCCTGGCTTCATGCCGCCTATTAACAAATATCAAAACGCGTTCAAGTTTTTTCTGCATTATGATATTATAAAGCAATGTTGGTTTTTCTACAATTGTTGTTATATAGGTAATCTGCTCAATACTTTGGACCGCAATATCTTCCGGCTTCACTGTAATTTCAAATGCTTGCCTCGTCCATGATTCTGCAAGACGCTTTACATCGCCCGTCATTGTAGCGCTGAAAAACATTGTCTGCCGTTTCGCTTTCTGTGGAGTAGCAATTACAATCTGTTTAACAGATGGGATGAATCCCATATCAAGCATTCGGTCGGCTTCATCAATAATTAGAATCTCCACTTTGCTCAAATCAACTAGCTTCTTTTTCATGAAATCAATTAAACGTCCTGGAGTACAAATTAGAATATCGCATGGTTCACTACGAAGAATTTTTTGCTGTTTTATATAATCCACACCGCCAAGAAGAGAAAGTATTGAACAAGGAATATACTTGCCAAGTCCGCGCGTGTCTTTTTCAATTTGCAAGACAAGCTCCCGCGTAGGCGCAAGAATTAATGCGCGCGGTGTTCCGGGTTTTCTTTTTTTATCAATCGGTTGTTTGAGAATATGATTGAAGATGGTAATAAGAAATGCCGCAGTTTTACCGGTTCCTGTTTGTGCCTGCGCAGTAACATCATCTCCGGTAAGCGATCTGGGAAGAGTCTCAGCTTGGACCTGCGTGCAATACTGAAATCCTAAATCAAAAACTGCGTGCAGTATTTCTTTTGCCAAATCAAAATCGTGAAAACGCGATTTCCCGTCAACCACTGGAACTTTAAATAATGAATCATCCCATGGTTCAGAGGAAATAATTTGAGCCGGACGAGGGATGCTTGGCGTACTCGGCGGTGTACTTGAAAGAGTTGTTTTTTTTCGAGTACTTTTTTCATGACGAAGACGGTATTCTTCGCGCGTTTCTTTTTTATGAGGTTCACGAGGATGATGTACACCGCTTGGTTTAGTTTGAGAATGTGGCTTCTGTTTTTGAGCAGATGGTTTCGAATCGATTGGTTTTGATGTTGATGCACCTGAAACAGATTTTGGTTTAGCACCAAAGAAGGCTTTGAATTTTGTTATATATTTTTTAAGCAAGATTGACTTTGAATTTGTGTAATAAACGTAAATTTGTGGTGTAATATAAGCAAAATGAGATTAAAGAATGAGCGGTTATGTATAAATGATAACGCTTTAATTAATTTCAATACTCTTGCTTTAATTCCGTTAAGTTTTACCATGAATTTGCTCACTGATCAACCTAATTTTAAAAGCGATGTTTTTGCATATTAATTTTCTCATTATAGATTCGATAATTAATCAAAAACCTTAATTGAAATGCCCGTTGATTGCAAAAAGTGTGTTTATTTTAGAATAACATGGGAAAAAAACCGCCCTTATGCTTGCAAAGCATTTGGATTCAAATCACTGCATCTTCCATCAATTGAGGTATTCTCGGCAGCCGGGAAAGAGTGCTTGAAGTATTCACCTAAACTACATGTGAAGAAGTAGCAATCCTTGTTCATGCTGAGATACAAAGCTCAACAAGCATGAAGATCAAAAAATCAGTTTATAATTTATTTATTATTGCGTGTTTTGTGAATTAAAGAATATAGTTTAATAAACTGTTGAAATAGTTTAAAAGATCATTGTTCCATTGATTAACTACGCGATAAATCGCGGGGTTAGAAAACAAAGCGCAATGTCAGAACCGTTTTAACGGTTTACATTCTAATTCACAAAACGGGTTAATATAATTTTTTAGTGTATTAAAGAAAGTCTAATCAATTTTATATGTGAGCCGACGTTATTCTTTTTATGCCATTTCATAAGTCCATCCATTCATTATCACCAAAAGGAAAGTGAAAATTTTTTGCCCTCTGTAACTTTTTGAATTATTGATTCGTCATAATGCCAAATGAAAGGACATGGCTATGAAGAAAATCTTTTACTGTTTATTAACACTTACACTATTACAAATAAAAATTTCGGCACAGAGCGGACCGAGAGTAGCAGCAACCATTAATAAATCAACAGGACAAGGCGTTATCTCCGGTAAGGTCATAGACGCTTCGGTCAATTCTCCAATCGAATACGCAAGTATAATTCTTCTCTCAAAACAAAATTCTCAAATGGTTAACGGAATTGCATCTGATAAAAACGGGGAATTTTTGTTATCCGGAATTCCCAACGGAGTTTATAATCTGTCTATTTCATTTATCGGCTTTAAGAAAAAAGAGATTAACGATGTTCAGATTTCGGATGGAAGTCAATTTGTAAATCTAAAAGAGATAAAACTTCTTTCGGATGCAGTTACTATGAAAGAGTCCGAGGTGATTGCAGAAAAAAGTGCGGTTGAATTTAAGATTGATAAAAAAGTTGTTAATGTTAGCCAGAATTTATCTGCGACAGGTGGAACCGCCGTTGATGTTCTTCAGAATCAACCGTCGGTTCAAATTGATGCCAACGGAAATCTTTCCTTACGCGGCAGCGGTAATTTTACAGTAATGGTTGACGGAAAACCAAGTGTTCTTCAAGGAACCGATGCATTAAGACAGATTCCAGCAAACATTATTGATAACATTGAGATCATAACCAATCCATCCGCCAAGTACGATGCCGAGGGAACGGCCGGTATAATAAACATCGTTACAAAGAAAACCAATGTTACAAATACAAGCGGCATTGCAAACAGCGGAGCGGGTTCGCGGGATAAATATAACGGCGATTTTAATCTTGGTTACCGAACTCCGGATTATAATCTCAATATCGGCGGAGATGCCAGACGGTATAACAATTTTCAAGATATAAGTGTAGACCGGACACAATTAAGTACAACCGGAATAAATTCTAGGGCGAATATCCATAACAAGCGTGACGCCTTCAATGGAAGATTTGCTTTCGATAGATATTTCTCTGATAAAGTTACACTTGGAATCACAGGTTCTTATGGTTACGTTGACATGAACATGGGTGTAAATACTTATAATAATGTTTCCGACTTAATGGAGAACTCCTCTGGAAGTTACGCTCATACAGATGATCAGAGTAAAACCACAGCCGAATATTTTAACGGATCATTAAATTTCAGTAATATCTTCACGCCAAAAGTAAACGATCTCTATTTTGAAGCGACATTCACTAAATTAAAATTGCCGTCAAATCAATTTACGACTGAAAATACTATTCTCTCAGACGGTACAACTCAAATAAATTTAAGGGGAAGAGAAAATAATACATCAAGGATCGACTCTAGAATCAAGTTGAACTATAAACACAATCTTGTCGATAAAAATACTTTTGAAACCGGACTTCAGGCAACTCTCTTTTACAAAAAGATCGATATAATAAGTAAAGATTTTAATAACGATTCTCAGCTTTGGATATTAAATAACACGTTCTCAAACAATTTTGATTTCAGAAATAATATCTATGCGGCGTTCGCAACATACACAGACAAAATTTTAGGATTGGATTATCAAGCCGGAATGCGTCTTGAATATACGGATCGATTATTGGATCAGTTGACAAGTAATGTTCAATTCAAGTATCAAAAGCTTCATCTCTTTCCAACGTTGAACATTTCCAAAAAGATAAGCGAAGATCAGCAGATGCAATTCAGTTACAGCAGAAGAATTCAAAGACCTTATGACGGACAGTTGAATCCGTACACGTATTTCTCTGATACATATACTTCTACCGGCGGGAACCCATATTTGGTTCCTTCGTTTACGCATTCGCTGGAATTGAATTATCAAAAATCTTTTACCGGTGTTTATTTAACAGTGCAAACATATTTCAGAAAAACCGAAGATGGTATTGAGCAACTTCAAGAGGTTGATAATACCGGAAGATTGAATTTAATACCAGAGAATGTTTTGAACACAACATCGGCTGGAGCGGAAATAACTGCCAATGTAACTTTTGCTCCATGGTTTAAGATGGATCCGGTATTTAATTTTTACCATTTCACTTTGGAAGAAAAACCTCAGCTCGGGATCCAAGGACAAAATACATTTTCGTGGGATGCCCGTTTGAATACAACTGTAATGCTTTCGGCAGCAACACGTATTCAATTCTTTACAAATTATTATCCCAAGAATGTTACTTCACAGGGTGAAATTAAAACTTTCATGATAATCGGCGCATCGGTTAGACAAGAATTCCTTGAAAAACAATTGATTGCTACATTAAGCGCGCAGAATTTATTTGGTCAGACAAAATTTAATATTGTTTCAAACGGAACAGGATTTACGTCAAACTTATTTGTAAGGCCCGAAGCCCCGATATTTAATTTATCATTAAGCTATAATTTCAACAATTTCAAACGACGTTCTAATGAGCAAGTTGATGTTAACGTGAACTCCGGTTTTTAACTTACCGGTGCGATTTTAATAGTTTTCAATCAAAGGTCATATAGCTGAAAGGTTTATATGACCTTTTTAATTTGAGCAGACGGAAATTCATCAATTCTGAGATCAATATTTAATTGATTGGTTCTTCGCCGGGATAATTTTTTATGATTTATTTCTGACTTTTCAAAACTTTATATTTACAACCGTATAAAATATAAGAGGTGTTTATGAAAAAATTCTTTGCCGCGTCAGTATTCTTTTTCGTCATGTTTACAAATTTTATGTTCGCTTCTTCCGAAGGAAGATTCGTGCGCGATCCGGATATCAATAAAAACAAAATTGTTTTCACATATGAGGGCGATCTTTGGATTGTAAATTCTAACGGCGGAACTGCCGCAAGGTTAACAACTTTTCCAGGTGATGAAAGCTCCGCAAAATTTTCTCCGGACGGTTCAACGATTGCATTCACGGGTTCTTATGATGTTCCCTACAATGTTTACACTATTTCAACTGACGGCGGCGAACCAAAGAGAATTACTTACAATCCGGGCGGCGGTCAGTCGGTCTGCTGGACTCCGGATGGAAAGCGAATTGTATTCAGATCAGGATTTGAAAATTATATCATGCGGGATGGAAATCTTTACTTCATTGACAAAGATGGTTCTGTACCGGAACGATTTCCTCTGGAACGCGGAGTGAGGTGCAGTTTCTCAGAAGACGGAACAAAATTTCTTTACGTCAGAAAAGGACCGGAAGAATATAACTGGAAAAGATATAAAGGCGGATGGTATACAGATATCTGGATGTACGATTTCAAAGAAAACAAATTTACTCCGATAACAGATTACGTTGGCAAAAATGCATACCCAATGTGGATTGGAAAATTTATGTATTTCGTTTCCGATAGAGTTGGCGGAGTTGCAAATATTTTTAAAGAAAACCTTGACACAAAAGAAATTACTCAGATAACAAAGTATACCGATGTTGATGTAATTACCCCGTCAAACGATAAAGATCAAATTGTTTATATGCAGGATGGTTATTTAAATATACTTGATACCAAAACCGATCAATCAAAAAAGATTACAGTCGATGTTCCATCTGACCGGTGGGAATTAAGAGACAGAGTGATCAACCCGAAAGATTATATTCACTATGCAACAATTTCTAACGATGGTCAATCTGCAGCTGTTGAAGCGCGGGGAGATTTATTTACAGTTGCAGCCGATAAAGGAAATACTTCCAATCTTTCAAATTCACCCGGCACAAGGGAAATGTATCCGCAAATTTCTCCAGATGGAAAATGGATCGCATTCTTTTCTGATAAAAGCGGCGAATATGAATTATATATTCAAAAAGTTGACGGAGGAGAATGGATTCCATTAACAAGTTCGCTTAAGGAAACCAATTACCATCTGCTTTGGTCGCCGGATGGGAAAAAAATTCTTTTCGGCAATAAAGATTTTAAAATTTTCTATCTAGATGTTGATTCAAAAAAACTTGTTAAGGTTGATGAATCGAATCAGATGAAGAACGATGAATTCTATTGGGAGATAAGCGATTACAATTGGTCACCTGACAGCAAATGGATCTGTTATAGTTTCGTTCAATTTAATAAAAACAGCCAGATTTTTATTTACAGTCTAGATCAAAATAAAAAGTATGCGGTAACGGATGATTTTTATGATAACCTCTACCCATCATTTGACGCCAACGGCAAGTATCTCTACTATGTATCAAGCAGAAATTTTGAAATACAAATGGATTTTTACGAAGACAATCATGTTGTCTCCGAACCTCAGAAAATAATGGTAGTTCAATTGCAGGATGGAGAGAATCCTCCTTTCGCAGACCCAGTAAAAAAAGAAGAAGCTAAAGAGTCGAAAGGATTCAAAATTGATACAGAGGGATTAATGAAAAGAACTTATCCCCTTCCTGTTGAAGCTGGAAATTATTTTTATTTGAAAGCGGGAAACGGAAAGGTGCTTTGGTGCTCGGTTCCAAAATTTACGGAAGCAGAATATGAAGAAATTTTCAAACCGAAAGGCGCTACAAAATGGGATCTTCACATTTTCGATATGAAAGAGAAAAAAGAAAATGTATTTAGCGATAAGGTCAGAAGTTTTGATCTCTCCACAAACGGCGAGCAAATGATCGTTCGCAAAGGATCGGATATTTTTACTTCTTCTGTTAATGATGCATACAAATCAAAAAATGTATCTGATAAATTGAATGTAGAAGGAATGTCATATACAGTAAATGTTCAAAAAGAATGGAATCAGATTTTTGACGATACTTGGCGCTGGTACCGGGATTTCTTCTTCGATCCGAATATGTTCAATATGGATTGGAAAGGATTGGGAGAAAAATATAAATCGTACATTCCTTATTTGACTTCAAGAAATGATTTGAATTGGGTTCTGCTTCAGTTAGTAGGTGAATTAAGTGTTTCTCACACTTACATAGGCGGAGGCGATACCGGCTCTAAGAAAGCTCCATCAGCTACAAATCTTTACACCGGATGGCTCGGTGCCGATCTAATCAAAGACGGAAAAACATCTTACTATAAGTTTGATAAAATTTACGGACCAACTGAATATAATTTAGATTTGAAATCCCCGCTCGTTAGACCAGATATCGATCTTAATGAAGGAGATTATCTAATTGCAATAAACGGAAAAGAAATTAAAGCTCCGGAGGATTACAATAAATATCTTCAGGTAACAGACAAACAGAAAATTTCTGTAACCGTTAATAATAAACCATCTTCAGAAGGTGCAAAAACGTATGAAATTGAACCGATTAGAAATAATTCTCAGCTTAGATATTACAGGTGGCTCACCGGAAATATCAATAAAGTGTTAAAGGCAACAAACGGAGAAGTCGGTTACATGCATATAAATGCAATGAATGACGGCGGCATTGGCGAATTCGATAAATTTTGGAGAGCGTTCAGATATAAAAAAGGAATTATAATTGACATGAGGAGAAATTCCGGCGGATGGACCGAATATTTTATGACCGATAAGCTAAAAAGGAAAATGGTTGGCTATAATGTTCTTCATGATATGGTACCGTTCAGATATCCGGGAAGTACATCAACGGGTCAATTTGTAGTGCTGTCAAATGAATATAACGGTTCGGACGGCGAGGCATTCCTGGAAGATTTCAAAGCAAATGGTTTAGGAAAAATAGTGGGCGTTCCTTCCTGGGGCGGATTGACAGGAATATTAAATCAGCAGTCAACAATTGATAACGGATACGTCGAGCAATCGAACAACGGTTTCTTTGGCAAAGAAAGTAAATGGTGGATCGAAAACCACGGCGGCGATCCGGATATTTATATTGATAACGATCCGGCATCAGTTCAGCAAGGAAAAGATGTTCAGCTGGATAAAGCTATTGAAACTGTTTTACAGGAAATAAAAGATCATCCGTTTACATTTCCATCTCAACCGCCTTATCCAAACAAAAAATAAAAAGGCATATGAGGAATTATTTATTCTTGATCATTGCGATCCCGCCCTGCCGGCAGGCAAGCTTGGCGGGAAAAGCAATCTACATTTTTTGCTAACAATAAAGATTTAGTTTGCTTCGCTTCACTCGCAAAGACAGATATTAGAATATTTCAAAGGTCTCTTAAATTAGAATTTGATGCTAGAGGTTATCTCTAAGAGTTATTTTAGGGATAACCTTTTTTAATAGGTCAGAGAAAATTGAAAAAGATAAATTCCAGTTGTGATAGTGGGGTTATTGTCATGCCCGAATGCTGCTACCGGGCATCAACTTATTGAGCTTGCTTCTTCATTTCACATGCCTACCGATAGGCATGTTCCTAACAAAGACTCTATGAAAACAATATTTCAGAAGTCACATTAAGAAAGTAATTTTTAAGTCGGATGCGGTAATTAATTCCAAAAAATATCTAAGAATTATATTTGAAGATTGGTTCCGGTTTTGTCAACACTGAATTAATCAATTGTAGAAGTGCCTTTCCATCAACCGGTTTTGCCAAAAATTCTTTTGCACCAGCTTCGAATGAACTGTTTCTTTCTTTTGTAGTATTGAACGCGGTGAGTACAAAAACAGGTATGTCTTTATATTTTTCCATCATTTTAAGTTCACGCGTCAAATCAATTCCATCTTTGTTATCTCTTAAAGAGATATCCATCAGAATCAAATCAAAATCTACTGAATTAATTATGCTGTAGAATGCATTAACGCTGCCGCATGTGTGAACTTCAAATTGTTTGGAGAGAAAATATTTCAAAAAATCCTGTGCTAATTCTTCGTCGTCAACTACTAATACTTTATATCGCTTTTCCATAATATTAAACATAGAAAAAAAAACGAGGAGAGGAAAAATATTTATTATTTATTTAGAAACTTCTGATAAAATCTTTTCTGCAACTTTGTTTAATGCTTCATCGGAATCGTAAAATTTAGAGTTAATTCGGTCACGGATCTCTTCTAACCTGGCAGAACTAAGATCAACCTTGGCTAAATCGCGTGCTTCTGAAGAAATCACAATTTTATCCTTTGCATCCTGATTTTGAGCTTCTTCAGGTTTGTTGTTCTTTGCTTGATTAACAAAGAGCGGATTGTTTGAAACGCCTCTGATTTCCATCTAATACCTCAAATAATTTGCAATCTTTTTCTTGCTCATATAGCTTAAAAGTTCTTTTTCAAGCTTTTCCTCTTCATGGGTGAATATCCCTATTATATTATCGAACTTTCTTCCGATTAGTTTAGCCCTATTTAACAAATCCGACCCATATTTTAAAAACTCTTCCAGCCCAAATTCATCAATAATCTCATTTTTGGCTTTTTGCAGTGCTTTCATGTTTTTTGCGATGACAGGGGATGCGGAATCGAAAGTTTCAACTATAAGGTTGTCAAGATTATCGGAGATTTTATCCAACAATTTATTAGTCCGTTCAATTTTAATTTCTATCTTTTTCATTAGCTGCTCGTGGTTGTTGAATTTGATGTTGTAGATGCAAGTAAGCCAGAATAAAAGGTAGCAAAATCGGATTGAAGATATAAAATTGTCTGAAGATCCTGCTGCATTTTAATGTATCGGCTGCGTAATAGTACAGCACTCTTATCTATCTTAGCCTGAATTGCCGTACCCGTATCAGTAATCGATGCTATATTTGAAGTAAATGTAGCTTTTCTCGTCATTATATATCCGGTAGAACCAAGATATGGGGCAATTCTGGTTGAGAAAGTTTTAGCAATACCGTTTGTGGAATTAAAGAGTGCCGCTACTTGATCCGGCTTATTGTTCAATGAGCTGTCTAACACTGTAGAATCGGCAAGACTTAAACCGCTTGTAATATCAAATTTAATTCCCAGTTTATAGAGAGTATTTATTTGATCTGTCGGAATTCCGGATACTGTCGAAGTAGAAAGAGAGCTGAAAAAACTTTGAAGCGTTGTTGCCGTAGAGTCTCCCGTCAAACTCCCTCTCGTAGTTGTTGTACCGTTTGTTGAACTGGTTAAATTAGTCTTTAGATATGTATAGAGATCGTTAAACTTACTTATAAAATTATTAATGGCTGTCTTTACAGCAGTAGTATCCCTTGTAACTGAAATATTAACTGTTGGATCTGTTGGCTGCATTACCGCATTTAAGGCAATCTTGGAACCGGGAATGAGATCAGAAATTGAATTTGAATTTCTCTCAATACTTATACCGTTGTATTCCAACTTCGCATTCAATGTTGAAGAGGCATAAGCATATCCTGCCGTATCAATATCGTTGCTAATTTGTTCGAATGAAGTTCTTGCCGCCCCTAAATTTAATCCCAAAGAAGCTAACGCACTTCCTCCAACGCTATCATCAAGAGACATTATTCTATAATCGAAACCAGATTGATCGGTAGTTAAAGAGAACTGTGAATATCCAGATACCGGAGTAAATACGGAAGCATTAGCTACCGCAGATGTGCTAATTTCTTTTGTGTTTGGAGAAGCAATACCAAGATCGTTTACCAATGTTCCTGTTATATCGTTTCCTATGCTTATATATTTCGAAGTATCTGTAACTGTAATTTGCAACTTAAAATTATCCGGTCCGTCTGCAATTTTTTCTGCCGTTATACCAGAAAGTGCATTAATCTGAGAGGCAACACTATCCAGAACATCACTGTATGTTCCAGCGGAATAATTAATTGTAGTTTCCGTTCCGTTGAGATTTAATTTGAATGAGCCTTCTGTTGTTTCGGTATCACCAGCAACAGAACCAGAATTAACAATGGCTTTATCTGTATTGATTGCTGTCTGAATTTTAGTCATCACATCTGCATTCGATATCGTACCGTTCGTAAAATCGGATTCGGAAAACGTTACTGTCACTTTACTTGTTAATGTACCGCCCAAACCATCACCTGACGTGATAACAAAATCATGACTTCCCGCTTCGGTAATTACAGTAGAAGCAGTATCGGAAGCTAGATCTTGAGATAAAACCAGATCATTCTTTGCAAGCTGATTAACACGTACCGTACTTGTATTACTAACCGCCGTGCTCGTAGCTGATATTGAAAAAAAAGCTGCGCTAGAAGAAGTGGCTCTCATTGAAGAAAATGTCGATGTGCTGTCCGTACTTGCTAGAGAATTTAATGAACTGCTGAACGCAGTTAATTTTGTATTTATTGTTGTATAAGCCGAATCGAGGGTTTGATAATTCGTTCTTCGAGTGGTTAAAGGAGTCAGCCTGTTATTAGCTTCCGTGTTTTTATAGTTTGTAACAAGACCGTCTATGCCCGATGTTGTTAAAAGATCGTAAGCCATAATTTACTACCTCAATTTTAATGCATCTTGCCAAGTAACTCTAAGTTCACTTAAAATTTTTTGAACTTCTTTATAATTCTTTTTTCTCATCTGATCCTGGCAATACTGATACAACCTTAATAGTCCAATTGAAATTGGTTTTGCACTTTCATCTGTAAAATTCAAACAATCTATAAGAACCTGAATTGCTTCGTTTGTTTTAAGCATATCTTCTTTTTGACACTTCATAATAGCGAAATCATATACTTTCATTATTTGCTGAGCGGGTGTTGCATTACTAATTTCATTAACAAGATAGGGATTCATTTTATTTCTGTTCGAGAATGCTGTAGCTGTCTGCATATTTTCTTACCGGGTTTAAGTTTTCAATAAAAAAGCCCCCCGGTATTACCGGGGGACTTAAATCATGTTCAATTAACGGAATAATGATAAGAGTTGTTGTGGAGCTGAATTCAATTGTGATAACATTGCTGTACCAATTTGACCAGAAATGTTGCCTTTTGTAGCATTCAATTGTTCAGCAGCCATATCAGCGTCGAATATACTGGAGATAGAAGCTGTACTGTTTGCAATTGAAGACGTTAAGAATTCGCTTCTTGAATCGATTGATTGACTCAAGTTACCAATTCTACCAAGAGAATCACGGATTGCAGCTGAAGCAACACTAACATCTTGTGCAGCAGTGATAACAGAAGCTGTATCATTAGCAGAAGGAACATAACCAGCTACTCCGCCATCATATGCAGTTGTAAGATCAGCTTGTTGAGAAATATAACTAAAAGCTGCTGTACCGGTGGATTGAACACCAGATGCGGTAGCGGCATCAATAAGAGCCTGATTTGCATCGCCACCTACAGCTACAGTTAACGCAGCTGCGCCTGCGGCTAAAGCTGCAGTTACTGCTGTTAAAGAATGAGCACCAGTGTCAAAATTGGCAGCATCTGTCTGCGTAGCCATAAAGCCACCGAATGCTGTTGAAAATGCTTGAACTTGAGCAGCACTAACACCATATTCACCTAATTTAGTAGCAATGTTCGCCATGAGACTATTTGCGGCGGTTTTTGCTGCTGTTGCATTAGTATAACCAGTATTAACTGCGGTAAGTGCAGCTGCATCATCGTAAGTTACGGTACCGGTTGATTGAACACCCTGTGCTAAAGCGTCAGCTACGGTTGTTCCGCCTACTGCGGTTTTACCTGCTGTAAATGCGTTATCTAATGCTGTACTTACACTAAGTCCAGCTGCGATATCTGAATCATATCTTGCGGTTAATGCATCAGCAAATGCTGTTACGTTAGCAGCAGATACATTGGATTCTGAAAGTTTTGTATTAACGTCTGTTAAAAAGCCTCCAACTACAAATGCTCTTGCAGCGGCTAAACCTGCAGCTGTTTCACCGGCGGTTGTTCCGCTGGCATCTGCTAAGGTTAAGCTTGCTATTTTAGTAAGTAGATTTACTGTATCCATCTTTCCACCAAAATCAACAGAGAAAGCTGCGCCGCCTACATCAAGTGATTTGTCTGTTGCTGCTAAGTTAACGTCTGTTTGTTTTACTAACAGCTTTGTACCGTTGATATTAGTTGTCTGAAGAATTGATTTTATTTCTACTGCTAGAGTAGTAATATCTTTTGCAATACTTGCTTGATCTTTCAACGGATCCTGTGCGTCTGTGTATTTAGCAGAAATCTGATTCAATTTATCATTGATCTGCTGAAGAGCGGATTCTGCTGTTGCTAATAAATTTTTTGCTGAAGAAACGTTGTTCAACTGAGCTTTCTGTTTTAATACCGAAGCCTCCATTTGTTTACCGATGTTAAAGCCAGATGTATCATCTGCTACTGAGTTGATTCTTTTTGTTGTAGCAAGACGTAACTGTGCTTTTTGTGTCTCTGCATTAACTTTTGCCAATGCGTTGTACGCTTGAAGAGCGCCTAGATTTGTGTTTACTGAAAAAGCCATTTGAAACCTCCATGTGTTTGTTGATTATTATTCAAGCTTCCTTGCTTGAACTTATTTTTGAGAACACTTTGTTCTCAAGAATATTATCGGAGACTCTTTTGAAAAGTTTAATTTTTTACGAGGTTAATTAGAGTAGTGCTGTTGCTTGCATGAATATTAATTAAGGATTGTCATTGCGATCCCGTTTTAGCAGGAGAAGCAATCTCGATAATTATTCAGAATCAAAGTTTTGAGTTTGCTTCACTTCGTTCGCAAAGACAGTCTTTGGAATATTTCAGAACTCCCTTTTATTTTAGTTAGAGGGGAACAGTTGTAAGCATAAGCAATTTTCTTCTTAATTTTCTTACTCTTTCCATCACTTCGGGTATGTGAGAATAATTTTTTTCTAATTTACCAATGATAGGCTTAATTTTATCTTCTGCTCCTTTTTTCAAATAGAAAGAAATGAGATAGAATAATGTGGTTGGGTCAAACTGGTTTTTTTCTACAATGTTTTCAAGAAGAAGAATAGCATCATCTATCCGCCCTGAATCTTCCAGCAATTTTGCAATTATTTTTTTTATTTCAACCGCGTCCGGATATTTTTTTAACAAGTCGTTGGCCAGCTGAAATACTTGTTGTTTATTCGGATTGCTGGTCATCATGAATAGAAATAGATTCATTGTAAAGTGGTTCGCCATTTCTATAAATATTTCTTCTTCGCTTACGGTTAGCATTGTATTGCTGAACAACTTTTGAATAACGGTTAATTTTTGCGGTCCGTTTTCATCTACTTTTTTATTGTAATATGCAGACAACTCCTTTTGATAGTAACTGATATTTGTAAAATTTTTGTTTTGAAGAGCGAGTGTTAAACCATAACAAATTACTTCTTCCGGGTCCAACAAGACGGCTAGTTTAGATTGCTCTTTTCCAAGAATCATATTTTGGTTTAATTGCTGGGCTTGCCGGCATCTAAGTTCTGCCGTTATATAGTCTCCTTTACGCAATGCTATTTTAGCTGATAACAATTGTGAGAACGGCTGGCGGTCATCCAGTTTGAGTGAAAACTGTATAAATCTTTCAGCTTCAATACTTTTATGATCATAGTGAGCTACGTACGCTAAAGAAGAAAAACATTGAGCACGTAAAGATCTGTCTAACCCTACGCTTTCGCCGGCACTTTTATAATATTTAAATGCGTTCAACTTGTCATCAAGAATAAAAAAAGATTGAGCAATTTGAAAAAGACAGTATACTGCTTTTGTGGATTCGTATTCTTCTTTCAGCAAAGTAAGGTTTCTTTCTATTTTCTTCTGATTATCCTCTTTCGAAATGCTATAACCGATATGATGAATAAGAATATTAGAATTGAGAATCTGATATTTATTTTGGGTCAACGATGGTTCGATCTGCTCGTGTACTTTCCCGCTAAATTTTAATTCGCGTGAATTGGCAAACAATCGAATATAGCGAACTGAGTTATCACGGTTTTTATCCAGATGATGATTTTTAACAGTACAGTAATAGCCGATCAATAATTTAACTTCACTTAGTTTTTTAAACTCGTCAACAGAATTACTATCAAGGCGTTCGTCTGCATCCATGCAAAAAATCCATTCACCGGTTGCTTTTCCAAGAGCAAAATTTCTAGCCGCTGAAAAATTATTTGCCCACTCATATTGAAATATTTTCGCATTATATTTTTCAGCAATCCTGATTGTACCGTCGTTTGAACCTGTATCCACAATAATCATTTCATTAACAACATCTTTCACGGAATCCAAACATGCAGCCAGATTCTTTTCTTCATTTTTGACAATCATGCAGAGCGTAAGTGTCAACTTCCCTCCGGTCCACCTAAAATTGGAGAGAATTTTTCCCTCAGATACTGCAAATTTTCAATTGCCACTTCATTTTGCGTATCAATGGCTAAGATCTGCATAAGCAAAGTCATTGCTAAATCATAATTCTCGGTGAGTATTTCTATTACTGCAAGATCGTTCAGTGCATCAAGGTTATTTTCGTTGGCACAGATTAGTTCATTAAGAAGCAGGCGGGCTGCATCAAAATTTCTAAGTTCGATCTGCTTTTCAGCTTCGAGAATTTGATCGCTGATTTCCGGTAGATTATTTAAAGCCAAGCAACCCTCTCTTTTATATTTATAACAGTTTTTTTTGCTTTCCAGTTAATATAGAGTAGAAAAATCATTCCAACCAGTAAGGCTATTTAGGATTGATATTAGAAGAGTTATCTTAAGGTGTCGATCTTTTATTCGGCAACTGGCTAATAATAGCCAAGAAGAAGGTTAATTTAGAAGACCCAGATCTGAAATGGTTGAATTAATTTGTTCTTCGGCTTGCTTCATAAGAGTGCGCTCTAAATCGGCTTTCTGAGTTCTCAGTTCTTCTACCCTTTTAAGGTGTTGGGTTATACTGTTAGTAAAATTATCACACATAATTTTTTCTTTTCTGATAACCGTTTCTCTTTGTTCGGCGATTAATCGTTCCCTCTCAATTTTCATGTAATTTATTTTCCGAAGCAACTTTTGCCGCATATCTGAACGCTCAATCAAAATTACTCCGGCCATAATTGTGGAAATAATTGCACCCAAAACAAAACTAATAGCACCCCACTTTGAACCAGTTATAAGAACAAATGTAAACATGGAATTAAACTCTGAAGTATCGGATACTGTTTTATTTGAATAGCCGGCAACTCCGCCAATAAAGAATACGACAAACGCTATGATGATATTATAAGTCATGTTGTTGGATAATGATACTCTGGGATTAAAACGGTCAACTTTATGAAGTTCATTAACTTTCTGTTCGAGCGATCGGGTTTCCAGATCAAAATTTTCATTTAAATGCTGAATCGATTTTGAAAGATTTTCTCTCGACTTTATTTTATACCTTTCTATTTCTTCAGTTAAATGTTTTTCTGCGCTTAAACTTTCATTTATTGAATTATCGTATGTTGATATTTTTTCTCTTACTTCGGTATAGTATAACTCTTTTATATTTTGGATTATCGATTCTACCATGGCATTATATCTATTTTGAAATTCCGGGTAGAGCGAATAGAGAAGTGTATTTGTGGAAGTGGAATAGTTTTGTAAAATCTTTTCCAGAAAAGCAATTGACTTTTTTATATCATCATCGTAATAATCATCTAATTTTTTTATTTTGAATGATTCCAAACTTTCTTTGCAAACTGTCAGCGTAGTTGCATCGTGAACGCTACTTTCGCTTAAAAACGTATCAATTTTAGTGTAGGCTCGCGCAAATTCTTTTTCATGAAAGATACTGTATATAAAAGCATTTCTGTAAAAATAGCTGAACATCCCGGAATTATTCGTTTTAGCTGCCAGAGTTAACCGGTGAATATCGTAATTAAAAATTTCTTTGAGTAAAAAAATCCCACCGTCTTCGTTTCCAAGAATTATCTCTGTAAGTGCACAATAAATCTTTGCGGTATTCCCCTGAGGTTTAATACCTATTGCTTCTTTAAAAGCTACGTTCGCTTTTTCATAATTGTTTTCTTTTAAGTGAATAAATCCGGTGTAAAGAATTAAAATATATTTTAATTCCACTTTAGACTGATCGTTCAGACGGATTGTGTTCATCAATCCCAACGTATTTGTAAGTAATTCCAATGCGCGTACAGGATTATAAAATGTGCTTTGATACGTATGTATAATTGCTTTAATGATTTGATTGAAAAAATTGTGTTTATTAATATCACGTTCAATAAAATTGACTGTCAAAGTGGCGTAATAATCCTTTTCACTTTTTAATTTTGTTATAACCCACTTGGAGTAATTTTCTTTGATCGATTTATGCAATTCGATATACGAATCTTTTACGAGATTAAATTTCATGAACTCTTCAATCTGGTTGAGCAGTGACGATTCATAAATCCAGAATACAGGCGCTTCTGCAAACGGGATGAAGATTTCTTTAACTTCCGGCGGTAAATCAAGCGAGAAGAAACGGATACTTTCTTTCACTCCGTTGATATAATCGTAATCATTCTTAATATTTATTTGAAAATGCTCTTTTGCGAGGTGAAAGAATTTGGAATAATTCACTTCTGTAATAATACCGGCCTGGTTATATTTTTCTAATACCGATTCCATAATTTATTTACTCGCCGCGAAACTAATTGAAATTTTTGTCCCAACATTTTTTTCACTTTCGATATCAAACTGACCGTCCATTAGTTTTGTCAATTTAAAGGCAATCGTCAATCCGAGCCCGGCACCTTCAAAGGGGCGTGTATATCCTTCTACTTCTTGTGTGAAAGGTTTTAATATTCTTTCAATATGCAATTTGTCTATTCCAACACCTGTATCCGAGACAACTATCTCTACACTATTCTCAAAATGTTTTGTGCTAAGGTAAACACAGCCATGAGTTGTATACTTTATAGCATTATCTACCAGCGAGTGAATTATTTTTTCAAATTTCACCCAGTCAACCTCAATAACACAATCTTCCTCGTCAACTTCCAGAACAAACTCAATATTTTTTTTAGATGTTTCGGCGAGCATCTTGTTATATACATTTCTAACTACCTGGTTGCAATTCAAATCTACTTTATCTAATTCAACTTCACCCGCTTCAAGTTGAGATACTTCTACTATGTTAGTAAACAAGTTAAGACCGCGCCCAAGTACTTCTTTCATCGAATCCATCAGATCACGAAGCATCTCAATATTGCCAGTCTCTATGCTTTCATCAACAATCTCAGAAAAACCAACGACGGCATTGAACGGAGTGCGAATCTCATGGGACATGTTTGCAAGAAAATCCGACTTCATTTGATTCAGAAGCATTTCTTTACGGTATGCTCTCTTTAATTGATCTTGATAGAGAACCTCATCGGTAATGTCTTTCATTGTAATGATGTATATTGTCGAATTCCGTTCTTGTTCCGTTATGCTGTTAATTTTGCAAGAGTAATCGCGTTTATCGAAATTTTTATAATTGAATTCGTAAAACGGGAGATTGGAATTTGAGAGATGCTTCATTGACTGATAAATTTTATCAACCAGATTAGCGGGAATGAAATCGTCAATTTTCAGAGAATAGATTTTATTTTTATCCAGATTGAAAATGCGGCAAAAATTATCGTTGGCATTTTCGAACAATGCCGCCGGTCCTATATGCTCTATAATCAGCAGAAGATCGGAAATATTATTTATTATCAGCCTTTGCTTTCTTTCAGACCGCTCAATTGCTTTTGTTTGATTTATATGTTCGGTTAGATTATTAGCAATAAAAATGAAACTTTGCTGAAGTTCGTCGTTTGATAACACCGGACTAAGAGTGAATTCCCAAAACGTTACGGGAATTCTTGCCAAAAAAGGAATTACTTTTTTCCATGGTATAAAAGATCTAAGAGCATATTCAAGATGATTAATTTCACTTTTGTCAAAGATATCGGACAAAACTTCAGTTAGATTCCTATTATAAATACTTTCAATTTCCCTCAACAAAAGAACTTCGAACGAACGTGTTGCGTAAGTTATTTTTCCGCTTGCATCTAAAATAATTATGGGAACATTTCCATGATCGAGCGCATTATGAAGGGAGTTTATTTTATTCTCAAGTTTCTTCCGTTGTGCCAACGATTCAATAGTAAGGACGTAATAAAGACCCGAAGAAATAAATACCCTCTCAATACTCACAGAATAATTTTTAGTGAATTGATTGTTATCCGAAGAAAGATTTATTTCAAGCGAGATATTTTTATACCTGCTTTCGCTAAATCCCTTTAAAAAATAAACGAACTCCGGATTGGAGTTCATTTTCGATATATCATCGTGAACATCTAGAGAAAATGTTTTTTTGAACGCATCATTGCAGTACGCAATATTCATTCTCTGGTCAACAATTACGAGCGGATTGTTGTTCGGCAATTCGGTATAATTCCGAAAATCCGTTTCGGAGTTTACCACGGAATATTTTGAAAAATTGGAATGAGCCATAATCTAAGTTTTATTTATCTGCAATAATTTCAGTTCTAACATATGTCTGGTATTACTCTCATCGTTTTTTAAATTAATTTTACACGAGAGATATTTTTCCAGAAAATTAATTAGCCCTTTATTTAAATAATTGAATTCCATTTGAAGCGCGCTTTCCATTTCCAAAAAGTATTTTTGCACTTCGTATGTATTTGAGGAGACATCCGATCTAAATCCGAAAGTCGAAATAATTGAACCGAAAAATTTATTCAATTCATTCAGGTGCAGTTTAATCTGAAGACTTTCGGATCCTTCTAAATTCAAAGGTGACGCAACTTTTATAGTCATATTAACTACACCCGTGTATGAACTAATAGAATATTTTATTTCATATTCGATGCGCGGAATTTGAATTATCTCCGCTGGATTGATTACCGTTGAGAAATCAAAATCATCAAACGAAAAAACAATGTGCAGTTTCTCTTTTTCATTTTGGATTTTTTTAAGTTTCCAACCGATACCCGAGAGAAATGCTGTGGCAGGAGAAAGCGAAATAGAATCGTTGCTTACTGCATGATAACTATTAATATAGTTCGATACAGCTGATTGTTTACCGGGTTTTGAAGATTGTTTATAATCAGACCCGGCAGAAATATTTACAATTTTTTCTAACATGCCTTATCCTCCGCATTATTATCGAAAGAACAGGCATTTATTTTATACTAATCCGTCTTGATCATCCTTTTTTCTTCAAAATAACTTACAACTTCTGGTTTTTCGAGATGAATTAACTCGTTTACAAACTTTTTAATCCGTTCAATTGATTCATTAACAGTCGTAAAATCTTCTAGATACTTTGATTTATCTTTCTGCATAAGCTCATTTTCAATATTTTTGATCGAAAAGACCAAGCTGCTGAGCGGGTTATTTATTTTATGCCCGATTGTACAAGCCATTTCAACAATCGCTTTCGAATGTTCAATGCTTCTTAGTTCGTTTTGAAGATTAAATATTCTTACACCTGAACGGATTCGCGCAAGCAACTCCTGGTTTTCAACCGGCTTGATCAAAAAATCGTCCGCGCCAACATCCAGGCCCATTATTCTGTCTTTTAAAGACGAACGTGCCGTAAGAATTATAAAATAGATGAGTTTATATTTTTCATCATTTTTTAGAACATTGCAGAGCGCCAGACCGTCCAGAATCGGCATTGTCCAATCTGCAAGAATAACTTTGGGCGAAAAAGTTTTTAACACTTCAAGTGCTTCCTGCCCGTTTACGGCGCTGGTCACATCGTAATTATTTCTCGATAAAAGTTTCTCGAGTATAAACCGAGTATCTTTTTCGTCTTCTACAATTAGGACTGAATCTTTCATGTTTTTATGCAAACCAAGTTGTTAATTTTTTCAATTAGTTGATTAAAATCTGCTATCGGTTTAATAAGATAATCATCAGCCAAGCTATCCTCAAGAAGGCGGTTTCCAAAACTCGATAAAGGATAAGCCGTAATAAGAATAATGGGAATTTGAAGATGGCTATAATGTTCTTTTATATACCGAGATAATTTTATTCCGTCAATCCGCTGAGAATTCAAGCTTGTGTTTCTCAGATTAATGTCCATGATTATCAATTCAACTTCACCTTCGCTAACTATTTTAAATATATCGTCCGAGTCTTCAGCAAGGATAATTTCTGCGCCAATTTTTTTAAAAATTATTCTGTAAAAATCCTGTAGAAACGCATCGTCTTCAATTATCAATATTTTTTTTAACGTTTTCATAGTTTATTAAATTTCACAGTAATACTAATTCTTCTGTTTGTTGAGCTTAGCGGATTTTGAACGTTTCTTAACCGAGTATCGGCATAACCTCGTACTTCATCAATTTGCTTCTCCTTTAATCCGCCAGCTACCAAAGCTCTCTTTGCAGCAAGCGCTCGCTCTGAACTCAGTTCAAAATTTGTATATCCGGTTCCAATATTATTATACTTATGCGAATCGGTATGTCCTTCAACAATTATTTTATTAGGCATTTTCGAAATTTCTGAACCAATTTTATGAATTATTTTTATTGCTCTTTGCTTCAACTCCGCAGTACCCAGATCGAAGAAGACATCATTTTCAGAGTCGGTCAATTCGATTAGTAATCCTTCCTTAACAATTTCAATCTTAACTTGGTTCGCAAGACCCATTAAATCAGTGTCGGCTTTTAATTCTCCCTCTAATTTTTCACCTATCTTTTCTAATTCTGCTTTTTCCATTTCATGAGTTTTCGCTTCTTCTTCCGCCTTCATACCTGGTACAGGATTCGCTTTACCTTCTATCAAAATTTTACTTTTGGAAGAGAATCCCACAGGATCTTTGAAATAAGAAGACACTGCTTCTTTCACTTCCGGTTTTTGACCTAAAATCCAAAGAACGATAAAAAGAGCCATCATTGCCGTTACAAAATCCGCATACGCAACTTTCCAAGCGCCCCCGTGATGCCCGCCGTGAGATTTTTTAATTTTTTTAATTATGGGAGTTGCTTCAGTTCCTATATCGCTCACTTATCTTTTTTCCCCCTTAAGAACGCTTCAAGTTCCTGGAACGAAGGGCGCTCATCAGAAAATATTGATCTTCTAGCAATCTCAGCCGCAACAAATGGCGGATTCCCTTTTGCATACGCAAGTATAAATGATTTAATAATTATTAAATCTTGCGCTCTCACTTCAACAGAGTGAGAGAGATTTGCCGCTAGAGGACCTACAAATCCATAAGAAAGCAATACACCAAGAAATGTTCCAACTAAGGCAGCCGCAACTTTTTCTCCAACTACTTCCGGTCCTTCATTGATAGCGCCCATTGTTACGATAATTCCAAGTACTGCTGCCACAATTCCAAGCCCGGGTAAAGCATCTCCAACTCGATTTATTCCTTCATAAACAGGCCGGTTTTCTTTTTCAAAAGTCTCAATTTCTGCATCCATCAAATTTTCTATCTCCTGCGGAGGAACTGAACCAGCCAACATAACTTTCATTGTATCGCAAAAGAAATTTTTCATAACAGCGTCATGAATAAATTTCGAATTTGCAGAGAGAATTGTACTAGTATCCGGATCTTCAATATGCTTTTCAATTGCAAGCAATCCCTCTCTTTGAGCTATTAAGAAAAGATCGCAAAATGATTTCATCATTTGGAGATAATCATCTTTTGTGTTGCCTGCGTGTTTTATTATTCCCTTCAATGAGCTAATCATTTTTTTAATCAGCGGTAATGGTGAAGCAATTAATAAACTTCCAATTGCGGCGCCGCCGATTGTAATAAACTCTGAAATTTGAATCAATAGAATTAAGTTACCACCCGCTAAGGAGAATCCTACAACCACAGAAATAAGTACAACTACAAGCCCAATAATTACAAACATTTTTTATCTCCTACTTAACAGCAGATGATTCTGCTTGCTGGAAGCTTTCCGTTAAAAGTTGACACTTTTGCTCAATTTCATCCCAGCTATGATTCGGCAAAGAGGCACATGCTTCAATTTCCCGGCAGATATCTGTTATTCGGTGAAATCCTACTGTTCCACTTGACCCTTTCAATTCGTGAACAACTAGTTTTAATAATTCCATATTCTTATGATCGAGCGATTTTTTGAGTGTCTCTTTTTTGTTAGCAAGACTATTTATAAAATATTTTTTTAGTTCCTTAGTCATCTGTTCCTTTTCCGAATTAGTAAGATTAAGAAACTTTTTAGAACTGCCTAGAAAATTACCGCCAAGGACTTCATTAATGCTTTTAATCAGAATCTCTTTAGTAAGCGGTTTTGAAACGATTTTTTCTGCACCTGCTTCCATAGCGGCAATAACATTGGTTTTATCTGTATGTCCGCTAATAATTATTACCGGAATATGTTTCAATTCTTCCATCACTTTCAGAACTCTAAGCAAACGTATGCCGTCAAGATTCGGCATCATCAAATCGAGAAAAATCAATCTCGGTTTGTGCTCAATTGCCTGCTGCAACCCCTCTAACCCGTCGTTGCTGGTAATAACTTCAATTTCATATTCCAGCAAGAATTTTTTTAAAGTACTTCTGATGATATCCGAATCATCGATTACTAGGATTTTAATTTTACCGTGATCAAAGTCCATTTCTTATTTAACCCTTTGGATTTTGTATTTGAATAGGTCTGTTTCTTTTTGAATGCTGGCACGTGATGCTTCAATTGTGCTTTCTTTTACTTTTTCAAACACTTCGTTTCGGTAAATTTGTACATTTCTAGGAGCGTCAATGCCTAACTTTATTTGATTTTCGGAAATAGATAATATTTTAATAGTTATGTCCGAACCAATTTTAATATCTTCATTTATTTTTCTTGTTAAGACTAACATATTCACCTTCACTCAGAAAAAAGGTTGTAGTTAACCGGGTAATTATCCGTATCAACTATTTTTTGAAATCCCGATTTATCATTTTGATTAATGTAAACCGGCGCTTTCAGATTCAATGTGATATTAAGAGGGTTAGAATTAAGTGTCACAATTCCAAACGCCTCAAAATTTTCTTCCTGCGGGAAATGATCATCAATTACTCTAAGACCAAACATCGGGAAAGCAATATCGGGATTTTCGATTGAGTTTAGCCAATAGAAAAAACTGTCATCCGGTTTAATGAAAAGATATTTTTTTAGATATTCGAAACCGAACAAGCCGTTTTCGAAGTTAATTATTTTTTCTTCGGTGAATTCAATTTCACCAAATTGATGTGTGTTGATTTTCATATTTACTCACTTAAGAATTACTAAATCTACTCTTCTGTTTTTAGCTCTTGATTCCGGTGTATCGTTCGTAGCAATCGGTCTGTATTCCGAGTAACCAACAATAGAAACTTTATCCGGAGAGATATTTTCTTGTTTTATTAAATAATAAGCGGTACTTAATGCTCTATCCACCGAAAGATGCCAGTTAGAAGGATAGCGTTCTGTAAATATCGGTATATTATCTGTATGTCCCTCTATTCTGATATCGTTTGGAATTGTGCTGAGAACTTTAGCTAATTTTTTCAATACTAATTTAGAAGACTCATTCATATCCGCTTTGCCGGGAGGAAATAAAATATCATCCAGAATATGTATCGTAACACCTCTTTCGTTTTCTTCCAATTGAATAGAGTTCGAGTAATTATTTTCTACAATCAACTTGCTGAGTTCTTCGCTTACTTTCTCTCTCGGCCTAGTCAATATTTTTGATTCCGCCATTTTTGGAACAATAGACTCATTGCCGAAATAACTTCCCATTGCTGCAACAACATTTTTATACTTACTGTTGTCAATATTCGATACGGCATAAAGAATAATGAACAAGCCCAAAAGCAGCGTAATTAAATCGGAATAGGTAATTAAGTACCGATCTTTATCACCGCTTTCTGCATAAGGATTTTCTTCGGAATCTAAGAACTCATTTTGCTTAATTGTTCTCTTTGCGGAAGCATTCCTATTAGTCTTGCCTTCATTATCGAAGGAATTTCTCCGCTCTGAAGTGTTAGCACTCCCTCCAAAGAAATCTCCATCATATTTTTCTCCTCTGAATGACATCTCTTTAATCTATCTCCTACTGGAAGCCATAAAATGTTTGCGCTGAATACACCCCACAGCGTTGCAATAAATGCGGTTGCAATATTTTTAATTAATGAATTAGGATCTGCGCCGGCATTAGCAAGGGTCATTATCAAACCCATTACAGTTCCTATAATACCCATTGTGGGTGCATATCCTCCCATTTTTGTAAATATGAAAATATTTGAATAATGCCTTTCCTGCATTGTTTTTAATTCAAGCTGTGCAAGATTCTGTAGCGATTCGGCATCAGTGCCATCAAGAACAAACTTTGTCATCTTTTTAGGAAAGACATAACCAAATTTGTTCAAATCTTTTTCGATTGAAAGCAATCCTTCTTTTCGTGCTTTAATAGAGAGTTCTACAAATGTGTCAATCACCCGGCTCACATCATACTCTCTGGGAAAGTAAGCTAGTCGAATAAGCGTAACTATATTTTTGAATTTGTCTAGTCCAAAACCAATAATGATTGCAGAAAATGTTCCGCCAAAAACAATTACTAAAGACGAAAATAAAAACAGCGCTTTAAAGGAACCGCCTTCTAAAAAAAACGCTCCGAAAATGGAAAATAAACCAAGAAGAAGTCCAATCAATGTTCCTGTTTTCTTTATCATAGATAATCAAAAAGAGATTTAGGATAATTGTTCGCTAAAAGTTTATTAGTGATCTGTAATAAGTAATCTTTGTTTTGTAATTCAACTGTAAGGGCTGCTACATCTACTCCCTGTTTGTTGCTAAGCATCTCCTGCAAATTTATTGTTTGGGTTGTCAACATCTGGTTCAAATCATCCATTCTATTAATAGATTGACCGCCAAGAGATTGTACATTTAGAATCGCATTATATGCGTTTTCTAAATCTGTTTGCTGAGCTTTGGTAGGTGCAGTCCCAGCAGTTAAAGAATCTATGATATTATTAATTGAATCAAATATGCCCGTTCCTAATAATTTAGAGCCGGGTATATTGTATGTCTGTTTTACGTCTTGAGAAATTTGAGCTTGCATCACTCCCGAAAAATCTTCGGCCGAAATGACGGCTTTCCCATTTACGTCAATCGTAACAGGATCCGACTGAAAATTAGTTCCTCCAAAAAGAGGCATACCATTATGCTTTGCTGTCATATTTTGTACAATCGCGGTTAACGAATCTTTAATTGATTGTACCATTGTTCCATAATTTTGAACATTAAGCGGATTATCGGCATCTACGCAAGTGGTCATTATTTTTTGAATTTCCACAGTCATGTTATCAAGCGATTGAAGAGAAGAATTCATAAACTGTTTTGCATTTACTCCATTCTGCACATATGTATCGGTCTTTTTTATTTGAGAGTTTAGTTTTATGCTCTCAAGTGAACCGGTAACATCGTCCGATAGTGTTTGAATCCTGCTATTGGTTGCAAGTTCAATCTGAATTTGTGTTTTACGCTTGAGAACTTGCTGCTGATTATACAAGTACGTTGCGTTTATTGAACTTTCTGTTACTCTCATAATTACACCATTTGTAAAATTGTCTGAATCATTTCATCCGCTATTTTTACCATTTTAGAGGCGGCATCGTATGAACGTTGAAATTTGAGAACGTTTGCCATTTCTTCATCAAGTGAAACTCCGGAAGTAGATGAATCCTGGTTTCCTAACTGTAAAAGGATTGCCTCACTTGATTGTATTGTATTATCGTTAGAAACTTTATCTAATCCAATGCTATTTAGTGTAGTTGAATAATTATCCAATAAACTCTGGCCGTTTAACTCCAATAGTTTTGAATCAAGCAGTTTGGCAATTTGAATAGCATTATTACCGTTTCCATCATTATTAACTGCATTGGAAGCGGCAATATTAGCCGGGTTATCTAAAATCGCTGGATTGATTTGCAGCTGACCATTCGAAATAGAATTAATCACATTTCCATTAACGTCAAGTTCTCCAAAAAATGGAATTCCGGTTTTTGAGTTAGCACCCTGCGCCAGGGTATTCCCGCTCATATGCAGTTGATTAATTTTATTCACAAAAACGGTTTCAAGGTTTTCAATACTGGATTTGTATTTAGCAATCTTGTTTGAATAAAGGTCAGAAACTGCAAATAATTCACCGCTGTTTAGCATTGCTATAGCAGAAGAATCGTTTTGTGAAACCAGCCGCATTTGACCATTAACAATCTTCATTTCAAATTGATTATATGTATTAAGGTCGGCACCATATAAACCGCCGACATTTACATTTACCGAACCATTCGGATTTTTTTGAACGGTTATATTAACCATCTTACTCAAATTACCAATCAATGCCTCTCTTTGATCTTTTAATTCATTGGCTTTAATGCCGCGCATTTCCGATTCGGAAATTCTTTGATTTAGACCGTTAATATCTTTTAAATATGTGTTAATCGTAGCAACATCATTTAGAGCTTCTGTTTGCAAACTGGTTTGAATATCATTCATCCCGTTTAAAATTTGTGAGAAGCGGTCGCTAACAGTTTGAGCATTCTGAATTACATCCAGTCTTCGAGGAGTTGAGTTCGGCTGCGATGCTAGTTGATCCCACGAATTAAAAAACTGAGTCATATAATTTGAAAGTCCATTATCTGAAGGCTCCGAAATTATGCTTTCAATCTGACTAAGTACTTGTGAGCGTTTATTGGCATCGGATGACTTTGATTGATAATTTCTAATTTGAACTCCCAGCAGATCATCTTTAATCCGCTGAACATCGGCAACGGTTACACCGGCTCCGCGTCCATTTTCAGCAGTTACAGTTGCAAACTGAATTCTTTGACGCGCATAATCGGGGTTACTTGCATTAGAAATATTGTTTGCAGTAACATCTATTGCCTGCTGATATGTAGACATTGCCCGTACGGCTACATCAAATACATTACCTATACTCATTATTATACTCTCTTGTTAACTAGTTTGTGCTTGTTTGGTCCCACAAGCATCAGAACAGTTTCTTTAATCATATTGCGTGAGAATTCGATCACAGTTTTCAAGTGTAAATTAGCCTGGGCTATTTTGTCAAGTTTAAGATTAATAGTCTCGCGCAATTTTGTCAGGTCTTTCATTTCATTTTCTAAATAACTTTTTCCATGTTCAAGAAGATTTTCAACAGAAGGTGATGAAAGTTCCAGCGAGTATAGACTGGCAATTTCTTTAATAATCTTAATACGGTTGGATTCTTCCCGTTCAACCGTTTTCAGTACTTTTTGTTCTTTAAGAATAACTTGCTCAAGAGCGTTATAATCGTTTTGAACAATTGCGAATTTTTCTTCTTCAAGTACTTCGATCAAATTGTCAAGATTATTATCCTGCTGCCTCAAAGAATTAACTAAAAGCTGTGCGTTCATAATTTACTCTCACTAAAATGATTGAAATAGCTTAACACTTTATTTATGTAATTTTTTGTCTCTTCAAAAGGAGGAATACCATTGTATCTTTCCACATTTTTCGGCCCGGCATTATATGCCGCAAGTGCAAGCTTCACATCACCACTATATTGTCGAAGCATTTTGGCAAAATATTTAGTGCCTCCAAGAATATTTTCTCTAGCATTAAACACATTCTGAACCCCCATATCTACCGCTGTTGAATCCATTAACTGCATTAATCCTTTCGCTTTAGCGCTGGAAACCGCTTTTTGATTCCCCGCGCTTTCTGTCATTATGATGGATTTTATAATATTTCTATCTACACCATAGGATTTGGCTGCTTCGTCAATATGCTGGTCCAACTTTTGGATTCTATTCAATGATTCATTACTTGGGTGTACATTCGTTGAATCAATTTTTATTGATGGTTCATTACTTAGATGAACATTTGTCGAATCAATTTTTGTATTAATATTATTTACTTTTATTGGTTCAACTTTATTACTGATCTTTGTACGCAACTCGGGCTTCATCTCTTCACCCGTAATTTTTTTGTAGAGCATCTCGGCAAGTCCAAGACTTTTTGTTTTACCCATATAAGTGGCAATTTCTTGTTCAAAAACAGTATCGAACATATCGTTGCCGTAACCTTCTTCGCCAAGCATTCCGCCTGTAGTCTTGTTCATGCTCTTAAGCATCATTTGAGTAAGCATACTTTCAAATTGCTTTGTTGCAGAGGCAACCTTTGCTTTTCCCTTTTCATCATAACGGGAATTCACTTTCATCGGTTGTGAAATTTGCCTTTGCGGATTATCTATTTTGAGCGTTAGTTCTTTCATTTACATTATAATTAATTCTGCCATAAGGGCGCCTGCTTCTTTAAGCGCTTGGAAAATTGAGATTATATCGCGCGGAGAAACTTTTAGAGAATTTAGTGCAGCCGCTACTTCCTGAACATTGCTTGCACCTTGTATGGCAACGGTGTTTGTTGAATCTTGAGTAGCATACGGAATCAAATTGTTTACAATGGCTGTCTTTCCTTGAGAGAACGCACCCGGTTGAGAGACAATAGGATAATTACGAATTGTAATATTCAGACTTCCGTGAGTAATTGTGACCGGCTGAATTTTTACATTCTGACCGGAAACAACAGTACCGGTTCTTTCATTTAATACAACTTTTGCAATCTCATCAACTTGAACCGGGATGTTTTCCAGCTCGGAAAGAAATCCAACAAGATTTGTTTGGCGGTCTTGCGGTATAGCAATTTTAACTTCGGCGGCGTCAACAGCTTTGGCAATATCACTTCCAAACTTTTTATTTACGGCTATTGAAATATTCTCCGATGTAGTAATATCCGGATCTTTCAAGAAGACAGAAATTTCACCAGTGGACTGCTCTGCAACTTCCATTGATTCTTTTAGTGTGCCGCCGCGCGGTACTCTTCCGGCTAAAGTATGATTTTTTGAAACTCTATTCCCGGTTGAAGTATTTATATCGTATCCTCCGACAGATATTGCGCCTTGAGAAAAACCAAATACTTTACCGCTTATACTTGATAGCGGTGTCATCAGAAGAGTTCCGCCTTGAAGACTTGTTGCATCTCCCATCGAAGAAACGGTTACATCGAACTCTGCGCCCGCTCGTAAATTTGAACTTAACGTTGCAGTTACAATTACGGCGGCAACATTTTTTGTTTTAAGATCCGTCTGAGGAACGGTTATCCCGAATCTTTTAAGCATACTTGTTACAGATTGTATTGTGAAAGATGAACGGTAACTATCTCCGGTTCCTGCCAATCCTACCACTAATCCGTAACCAATTATTTGTTCGGAATTTTTTCCGGACATGTATGCAACATCTTTAATTCTCTGAGAAAAAATTGAATTCCCCATGAATAAAAGAATTATAAAGAATAAAAAAAGTTTTGCTTTCATTTCGATCCTAAAACAACCAATGGAATATTTTTGTTAATAAACCCGGTTTTTGTGCATTATTAATTATGCCGTTCCCTTCAAATGATAATTCTGCATTGGAAATGTTGTATGAAAGAACTGCGTTGCCCGGAGAAATATCGGATGGGCGCACAGTTCCTTTAATAATAATTGTCTGCTCTTCACCGTTAATTGTAATTTTTTTACTGCCGTGAATTACTAGATTGCCGTTGGCAAGTACCGTGTCTACTGTTGCGCTTATCTTTGTACTTATATTACCTCTTGTTTGAGTTGATCCTTCACCGCTGAAATCATTATTAGCTGCCACTTTTAAATCAACATTCGGTAAAGCGGTTTTATCAAGACCACCCGAAAGACCGAATCCAACATCACTCTTTCTGCCAGCGTTCGTTGCGGAATTATTAGAAGCTTGTGTAGATTCTAATACAATTATTGTTATTGCATCTCCTTGCCTGCATGCCTTCTGATCAGAGAAAAGGGACGAGTAAGCATTTTGGCGCATATCCTGAGCTTTAATTGTTACTGTGAGAACAGTAAGTAATAAAATTGTTATTAGTCGTTTCATATTATTCTACCAGAGTTAAATTGCTTTTATCTACTATTTTCCCTTTGTATAATTTGTTTCCGTTTGATAAAACACTTATCACATCTCCAGCACATCCGTCTTGACGTGCAGTTACATCTATAGAAACATCAACACCAAGACCGCCGGTATGAAGAAATATTTTATCGCCTCGGTTTATTACAGGAATCGGTTCAATCATTTCTCCGGAAAGGATCGATCCGGATTTTACAAGAACCTTGCTTCTATAATTGGCAAGATTTTCCGTTACATTAATTATATTATCACCGTACAAGGAAACATCAGCAAGTTTTAATTCGAACATATTCGGCAAAAGATTTTCATTTCTCCGGATTTCCTTTGCCGCCGAAAAAACATTTTTATAAAGTTTTACACGTATAGTTAGAAGCGATAGACTTGCAATATTTTTGTTATCATAAATTTTTACAGGTAAATAGAAATAGTTCTTGTTCAAACGCGATTTTCTATCTTCGCTAATTTCAATGCGGGAGTAATTTTTAGGCGCTTGAATAATTTGATATTCATACTTTGCATACGAATTCAATTTTTCATCTAAATATTTTTTAAGCTGGACGTTAAAATTCTGCCCTTGCCCAAAAACTAAACCTATCAGTATTGAGATTAATCCGAACATATCAATTATCCGTTCTTAAGATTGTTTGCCATGGTCATCATATCTTCCACAGTTTTAACTGTTTTAGAATTAATTTCGTATGCGCGTTGTGCGGCAATCATCGAAATCATCTCTTCAACGATATCAACGTTGGATGCTTCAAGAAAACCTTGATTAATTTCGCCAAAGCCTGCATTTCCGGGAGTTCCAAGAACCGGTTGTCCGGATGCCGGAGTTTCCGCATAAAGATTATCGCCAAGTGAATTAAGACCACCGTTGTTCATGAAGCGCGCAAGTTCAATATTACCAAGTGTTGCTGCGCTGCCGTCGACCAAATGAGCTTCTACGGTTCCATCTTTTCCAATTGCAACACTCGCAATGTCCGAAGTCAAAGTGAATCCTGGCTCCAGAGTATATCCGCTTGTAGTAACAATTTTTCCTTCCGCATTTACTTTAAACGAACCATCGCGTGTATAAGCAAATGTTCCATCGCTCTTTTGTACCTGAAAAAATCCTTCACCTTGAATTGCGAGATCAAATTGATTGTTAGTAGGTGTAACATCGCCTTGCTTGAATATTTTTTGAGAAGATGCCGGCTTAACACCATTACCAACTTGAATCTTAGAAGTACTTGTGTCTTCCAACCCTGGAGTAGATGAAGTAAGAGGATTAATACTGACCTCCTGGTACATCAAGTCTTGAAATTCAGCTTTATTCTTTTTAAATCCGGTGGTGTTAATGTTGGCAATATTGTTAGAGATAACTTCAATATTAATTTGCTGAGCATACATACCGGTAGCCGCAGTTCTTAATGCACGTTCTGACATAACCTTCTCCTTTTATACTTTTCCAATTTCATTTGCCTGAGCGAGCGATTTATCTAGCGAGGCAATAATTTTTTGTGCTGATTCATATTCTTTATTAAGCTGAATCATTGCTTCCATTTCTTCAATAGCATTTGTGTTAGCTCCTTCAAGATATCCTTGAGAAATACCGTAGTCGGTTTCGGGAGCTGCAAAGCATTGCTGTCCATCAGTTGCAAAGTTAGAATCGTCAGATCTGGCCAATTGAGTTGAATCATCAACATTCATAATTAACAAAGTATCAATTGTTTTATCGCCAACCTTAATTTCTCCGGCTTTTGTAACAAGTATTACCGAATCCTTATTCTGCATCGTATCTTCCATAGAGATCGGACCGTTCTTTCCTAAAACTTTTTGATTGCTGCTATCAACCAAGAATCCTTCATCTGAAATTTTAAATCTCCCGTTGCGGGTAAGTTCTATATTACCTTCGTCATTTTTGACTGCAAAAAACCCTTTACCGGAAATAGCCATATCCAATGGATTAGCGGTTAGAAGAACATCTCCCTGCCGTTGGCTGGAAAGTTTTTTAATCTGAACATCACCCATCTGGTTTATTACTTCTGAAAAAGGAATTTCTCTTTTATATCCGGTTGTACTCAAGTTTGCAAGATTGTTTGCTATCACGTCAATATTTTTAACTTTGTATTCAAGACTTCGAGCGGCGGTATAGATTCCTTTTATCATTTCATCCTCTCTTACATTTTTCCAATTTCAAAGATCTTCAACCGCGATGCAAGCAGAAGTTCTCCTTTAGCAATGTTTAATCCCTTTGCTACTTTAGAGATGTGTTTATCGGTTGTATCAAAGATTGATTTGCTATTTCTCAGTTTCTTGCGCGCTTCTTCAAGTTTAGGATTTGTTCTTGTTACAACTTTTTCTTCGCGAAGCATTGTAATTTTATTTTTTAGGATCTGTGAAGCTCTCTTTTTAAAAGCAAGTATTGCTCTTCTAAACGTGATAACAAGCAGAATTACAATTGAAATCGAAAAAAATAATTTTATATGTAGAGGCAATGAACTAAAAAAGCCCGGAATTTCTTTGTTAACCGGTTGATTTATTCCGGATTGAGTAACAACTTTTACAATGGGAACTGTTTGTATTGATTGTTTTTCTTTTGCTTTGTTTATCTGCTGCTGAACAAGATCACTTATACGAACGCCATCTTTAAGCGAAACCGTCGAACTCGAGTCAACCGATTTACTTTGTGCAAACAATAACGAAGCAGAAATCAGAACAAAACAGAATACGGATCTCATAGATTTAATTTCCTTTTCAATGGGAAAATCAGATGAATGATTGTTCCTTTAAGCGGCAACGAGTTGAATTCAACAACACCTTCATTCTTCTTCATAAGTTCGTTTATTAGTTTTACCGTTACATTCGAATTGTATTCTTCCGGATTGGACAGTCCCATCACTTGTTCAGTTGTAAAAACCGAAAGAACAATTTTTTCTTTAATGTACTTTGATTGTATAACTATTGCCCCGCCTTTTTTAGAATCACTTTTAATTATTGAGAAAATGCTCGATAATAATTGTTTAATGTCTTTAGGATCACATAGAATGGGTGGCATATTTTCTTCAAGATCCAATTCACATTCCAGTCCAAGATTATCAAGCGTCGTTTTTATTACATTAATAAATTCACGCAGAACTTTGTTTATTTCGCACGGCTGGCTTTTTTGCGGCTGAGGTTTGTTAAGCCCGGAAAATTTAACAAGACGGTCAGCAAGGTCGCTGATCTTCTTTACCTGCTGTTTAATTTTATCCGTAATCTCGCCTTCAACGGTCTGTTCATTTTCAATATCGTTTGTATAACTTAAAATAACTTGAAGCGGTTCGCCTATCTCTTCCAATATTCCCTGCGCAAGTTCACCAATTGCGTAGGTATCAAAATCATTTTTCATCTTAGACTGGTAAACTTGAAGCTCCTGGTAAAGTTTATTGATTGTTTGTTTCTGTCGTAAATTTATAATCATCGGGATTATCATACTTAACAGAATTTGCACCGATTGATTTTCAAGCGAATCCTCCGATACTTTTGTAACCGGGGTTAGTATTGAAAGCAGTCCATAATTTGTTTTTCGATCAAAAATCGGGAAGATAATTTGATTGAGCTTCGAACCATTAATTGTGAGAAGATTCAGATCCGGAATTATAGTTGCTTTCTTTGTTTCGAATATCCAATCCAGAATGCCGTCTTTATATGCTTTATTTACCACAGCGATGTGCGGTTGTGATGTAGCCGTGTTCAGAGGAATAAGATTGCGGCGAGAATCGTTAAACAGAAATATCTCTACCTCTTTCGAAAAAATTATTCTTTTAACAAACTCTTGAAAAATCGAATTCAATTCTATAACGCTTTCAATATTTTGAATTCTTTTTTGAAACGAGGATACATTCTGAACAAAGAAAGAATATTTTTCAAATAGAGTTGAATTAACCTTATGGTTCTCAAAACTTACAAGTTTAAGATCTCCACGCGCTGCAGATTGTTTAGTGAAATACTGAAGCGACTTGTGAAAAGATTCATATTCGGTAGTATTGTCTTTAATCAGTCTCAAATTAAATACCTCAATGATTCAAGTTGACCAACTAATGGCTCACGGTAATTTTCTATAAATTTTCCAAGATCCGTCAAATCTTTGAAATGCAGATTATTAAAAATGTGCTCGTTCAATTCAATGTTGCCGTCCCAATTCAATTCTCCCATCTGCAATTTCTGGGTCATATAGTCTGCCAGATGAACTACAGAACTTAATACCGGCGCTTCTTGAGACAAATTCGGCGAGTGATGATTCTTGACAATATTGCAAATCAATTCAGGAATGTTCCAATTCTTTAGAAGCATTTCTCCTACCAACTGATGGTCTATTCCTAAAACTTGTCTTTCTGCATCAAGATATGTGGTACCATTGTTAACAAGATCGCAAATACTAACAAAGTCAGAATGCATGAAACGATGGACAACTGAAATTCCGAGATCATGTAAAAGTCCTGCAAGAAATGCTTCACCGCTTTTTTCCAACCCAAAATCCATTGCAATTTTTTTGGAGATTGTAGCTGTAATGTATGAGTGCATCCAGAAATTTTTCTGATCAAGATATTGATCGCTTTTGTTCCTCATCGATTCCATCAGCGAAAGTGCAGAAACAATATTTCTGATTTCATCGTAACCTAAAATCATTATTGCAAACTCAATCGAAGATACTCTTTTCGTTAATCCGTAAAATGGAGAGTTGGCAATTGTAAGAAGTTTTAGTACTACGCTTTGATCTTTGGATATTGCTTTTGATAAAATGTGCGGACTTGTATATTGATCGTTCAACAGTTCCAACACTTCAGTTAACAGCTTCGGAATGGGAGCTAATGTATTAACTTTTTTCAAGATCAATTCTGTTCGCTCGCGCTTCTGCGAATAATCAGTTGTTATTGTTTCCATGATAGCCTATAGATTTATTGATTCAAGATGACTTTTAAATAAAGGTTCGTAGCCTAAAATAAATTCTTCTAAATATTGAAAACTCCCAAAACCGAGGATGTCTATTATGTTTTCATCGAGTTCGAAATTATTATCCCAATCGAAAGCCCCTATTGATAAACGCTGGGTCATATAATCTGCAAGATGAATAAGTGAAGCCAGAACTCTTCCTTTTTCCGTTAGTGACGGTTTATGATGATAGAGTATAGCTTCGCTTATGTATGGAGGGAAATTCCATCTCTCAAGTAAGAACACGCCTATATCCTGATGTGTAAAACCAAGAGTTTTTTCTTCTGCCGTAAAGTGATTGACCTGATCTGTCTCGATCATACTTAAAATATTTTTGAATTCGGAATTCAAATAACGTTGAAGAACTACAAGACCCAAATCGTGAAGAAGGCCTGCAGTAAAAACTTCACCGGATTTTGGGTAGTGAAGATCATCAGCAATTCTTTTTGCTGCTGTTGCGGTCAACAACGAGTGGATCCAGTAAGCATTCTGATTCCAATCCGGAGTATTTTTGGCTTTAAAAGCTTCAACAAGAGATAGTGCAACTAAAATATTTCTGATATGTTCAAAACCGATAATGATCACTGCAAACTCGATTGTAGAAACTCGTCTTGGCAATCCATACAATGGAGAATTTGCAACTGCAAGTATTTTTGTGACAATACCTTGATCTTGAGAAATGATTTTGCAAAGATCAGTTGCGCTTGTTCTATCGCTGTCCAGCATCTGAGAAACTTCCGTTATAATGTGAGGTATAGACGGAAGTGTGCCAATATTCAGAAGCTTCTTTCTAATGTTTTCTTTTAATTCAGGATGCTTAACATCAACCATTGTACTCTGCCAGCTTAAGTTTAAGTGCGCTAATTATTTTAGAATGAATCTGCGATACTCGAGAAACCGTAATATTTAACACCTGTGCAATTTCTTTGTAGTTCAATTCTTCGTAGTAATACAAGCTCAAAATTGTTCTTTCCCTTTCGCCTAGTTCTTTTATAATATCAACCAATCTTTGTTTTAAATCTTTTGTTTCCAGAATGGCATCGGGTTTTTCTGCGCTGCTTGGGATAAGCTCTTGATATTGCATACCGTCATCATCGTTTACGGTTTGATTCAAGGAGATACTGGACAAAGAATAACTTGTACAGCTATCGCCTTGAACTGCATGTTCAAATTTATCCGTGTATTTGCGGAGCTCATCATAAATTTTTCCGCGTATACGCTGAATTGCATACGTCTCAAATTTGGTCCCGAAATCGGGATCGAAACGGTCTATGGCCTCGCTTAATCCTTCAATGCCAAATTGGAAAAAATCTCGGCGGTCTAGAATTCCGTTTTGAATCAGATTTGTCTTGTGAATTACGTAGTGAACAAGATTTACATAATTTAGAACAATCTGTTTCTTCAAATCCGTTGATGGATTTTGTTTGTACGAGGTCCAAAGAGCTGTATTACTCATTTTTTGTTTTTCCTGCTAAGTTCTCTGAATAGTCGCTCAATTTATTAAGCGAGTTTCTATTAATTGCTTTAATTATTCCAATTACTATTATGCTAAGCATAGAAGTAACTATGATAAAGATGACAAATGAATTGAGTAGAATTTTTTCAAGAGGCATTCCCCGTTGTGTAAAATAGATTACCGAAAAGAAAAATATCAGCAACCCGGTTTGAAGAATTATCTTGTTCATAGCATCCTTTTTTTGTTTATAAAGTTGCAAACACTATACCATACCATGTATGCCGCCGGGGCATTGCAAACATTGGTTTTTGAATGATTTAGAAAGAAAAAGAGTTGCTTTGACTATCTGGGTTGGTTATTATTAGCCAGTTGTGTGATAGTAATGAATCGCTTTACAAATAGATTAATTTCATTTGCTGCGATCGATTGCGGATCGAAATTAAGAAGCAGTTCTTGATTAATAATTGATTTATGCGCGGCGCTGTCATAACTGATTATTCCGAGCAATTCTAAATGTTCTTTTAAGAAATGATTGACTGCCGTTGAAAGATTTATAAATGCATTTTCTCCTTCGTCGGCATCACTGCATTTATTAACCACAACAAATCTTTCTGTTTCGGATTCGTTCTCAATCAAAAGTTTTAAAATAACATATGCGTCCATCAAGGCAGTTGGTTCCGGGGATGTTACAATAATGTTATAATCCGATTTTAGTAGTTGGCGAAGCACCAGATCATATGCCCCGGCCGATGAATCTAAAATGATATAATCATACTTGTCTTGAATCTTTCTAAGCATAACAAAGAAGTAATCTAAAATTTCCCGGCTTACTCTTGGGTAATCGCTTCTTCCCGAGTCCCCGTAAATTAAATCCAGATTGACGGCATAGTTAAAAACTATTTCGTCTATTGATTCGGTCTGCGCAAAGAAAGAAGAAATTGTTTTAGTTGTAGTTTGATTCAATAGGATATTCAGATTTGAGAAATTTAGGTCAAGATCAACAAGCAAAACTTTTTTATTCAGCCGTGAAAGTTGATAAGCAAAATTTGCAGCGAAAAAAGTTTTTCCGGTACCGCCTTTGCCCGAGCAGACAGAGATAATCTTGGAAACGGAATTTCTTTTTCCAACTTCCGCAAGTTTGTTTAGCTCCATCAGTCGTGATGCTTGACTGTTCATTTGTACAACTTACCTGTGTAAACCATATTTGCCAAAAATGCCGGAGTTACGGAAACAATGTCGTCCGGAATAACTTGACCATTAGTTAAAAACATAACCGGTATATTTTGAGTTACAGCCAGATTCATAATATTGCCGTATGAAACCGCTTCATCAACTTTCGAAAAAATGACCGAGCTGTATTTCAAACTTTTAAATTTTTCAGCGACATCATTATTAGTTCTGGTTGAATTGGTTGCGCTAACAACAAGCACTGTTTCATCAACTTGAGCCGCGTCCAGATGAGTTTTAATTGCATCCAGACTTTTTTTGCTGTTCTGGCTTCTTCCAACAGTATCAATAAAAATCAAATCCTTGTTCTTAAACTTTTTTATAAGCTTAGGAATTTCTTCCGGTTCATAAGCAACTGCCATTTCTATATCGCTGATCTCAGAGAATATTCTCAGTTGATCAATAGCTCCGAGCCGGTAAGTATCAATCGAGATAAGTCCTACATTGAGCTTGTGAATTATTTTAGAGATTACAGCAAGTTTTGCGATACATGTTGTTTTTCCAACTCCAGTTGGACCGACAAGAGCTATCTTATGTGTCTTCTTTTTATTCACTTTAAAACTTGTAGTTGGAATCATTGAAGCCATTGTTGAGAGGAGATAATTTTCTATATCCGATTCGTCAACAAACCCGGATGAATTTGATAAATGTTGAATCAATGTATTAGCAATATTTTTTTGAATCTCGTGAAGCTGCAATGTTTCGGCTATCTCGGCTATTTCTCTGTCAAAAGTTTTTACCGATGAAGCCGCGCGTGAATTTTTATTCTTTTTATCTTCGGAAATAGGAATAACTTCGGGTTTCTGATAAATCTTTTTTGTCAGCGCTTCAAGTTCGGATTTATAAGTTTCCGAAGATGGTTTCTTTTGTTCAACGCGATTATCAACACTCGCTTTGGCGGGCTGGTCTATACCGGCAGTTATTTCATACATCTTTTTCAAATTGAATCGTTTGTCATTTTCGAGAACACGCGTGCCAAGAATAATTGCGTCGATACCCATCTCAAGTTTCATTTGCTGTGTAGCTTCCTTTAATGATGGAGCGATATATTTTTTAATTTGCATTTTTTACCTCTAGCTTTCCTAAAAATTCCAATTCGATATTTGACGGCAACTCGGAATATGACAGTACCGTCAAATCCGGGAAACTGCTGTTTACCAATCGGTAGAAATACGGACGGATAGTTGCCGATGTAATTAGAATTGGCAAGTACCCGAGTTTGTTAAAGTTTTCAATCATTTGTTGAAGCTGTAAATTTAGTTCACGCAAAACCATTGGATTTAAACCGAGTGTAACTATGCTATCCTTTTGAGCCTGGAGCGACTTGGTTATTGCCGTTTCCAAGTTTTCGCTTAGCGCGCTTGCATGTATAATTCCATTTGAATCTTTGTAAAGAGTTGCAATTGTGCTTCCGATTGTGTGGCGTACATATTCCGTGAGTACATCAACATTTTTAGTTGTTTTGGAATAATCAATCAACGCTTCAAGAATCTGTACAAAATCTTTTATCGGAATGTTTTCTTTCAATAAGTTTTGCAAAACTTTTTGAATTGTACCAAGATTTAATACTTCCGGATTGATTTCATCAACAACGGCTGAGTAATCTTTTTTAATATTTTCGAGAAGCTGTTTTACTTCCTGCCGTGAAAGTATTTTGTCAAAATTTTTCTTCAACACCTCCTGGAGATGAGTGGATAGAACAGAGATGCAATCAACAACAGTGTAACCGAGCATTTCAGATTTTTCTTTTTCCTCACTTGTAATCCAAAAACTTTGCAGACCAAACGCTGGATCTGTCGTCGGCATTCCAGATAAAGTTTCTTCAATAGTACCCGGATTCATAGCAAGAAGACGGTCCGGAAAAACTTCATAATTGGAAATAACATTTCCTTTTATTTTGATAATATATTCATTCGGTGCAAGTTGAAGATTGTCACGTACTCTAACAGGCGGAATTAAAACTCCGAATTCAAGCGCAATTAATTTTCTTGTAGAAGAAATTTTTTGGAATAGATTTCCGCCCTGCTTTTCATCAACAAGACTTATAAGTCCGTACCCGATCTCAATTTCAATTGGATCAACTTGTAAATACTGCTCAATTTTTTCTTCCGCCGGTTCAGCAATCAGAATTTCTTCCTCAGTATTATTCAACGGAATAGAAGTTTTATTTTTCTTAGAAACGTATGACGTTGTACCTAATATAATACTGATCATTAAAAATGGAATTGCAGGCATTCCCGGAATCAAAGCAAATAAAAAGATTGCACCGCTCACTATTCCAAGTACTCTTGGATTTGAGAAGAGCTGTGTTTTCATTTGAAAATCTAAAGCTGTGCCTGCAGCGCTGCGTGTTACTACAAGACCGGCAGCAGTAGAAATAATCAATGCCGGAATTTGTGAAACCAGTCCATCACCGATTGTAAGAATTGTATACGTTTGAAGTGCGTCTTGAAACGATAATCCTTTTTGAGCTACACCGATTATAAATCCGCCGAGAATATTAACGCCATTTATTATTAATCCCGCAATTGCATCACCTTTAACAAATTTGCTGGCTCCATCCATCGCACCGTAAAATTCAGCTTCACGGCTAATATTTTCTCTTCTTTTTCTCGCATCGCTTTCTGAAACCAGTCCGGTGTTCAAATCAGCATCAATCGCCATCTGCTTTCCGGGCATTGCATCAAGAGTGAAACGCGCGGCTACTTCAGAAATTCTTCCGGATCCTTTTACAATTACTATGAACTGAATAACAACAAGTATTATAAATACAATGAAGCCCACAACATAATTACCGCCAACTACAAATGAACCGAATGATTCGATTACTCTTCCCGCATAACCTTCTATTAGGACCAACCGCGTTGAACTGATATTCAAACCAAGACGGAACAAAGTTGTTACCAGCAGCAATCCCGGAAAGACAGAAATATCCAAAGGCGATTGTATATAAAGAGAAACGATTAGGACTAAAATCGAAAGTGTGATGTTAAGTGCAAATAGAAAATCAAGGACTGTCGGGGAGAGCGGAACAAGCATTAACCCCAGCATCATGATTAAACCGAACGCCAGAAATATATCGCTATTTTTACCGAGAGCTTTCATCCGGCTAGATTATACTCCTTTTCTTTTTCAGTTTTTTCATTTGAAAGATGTATGCAAGAATTTGAGCTACTGCTTTAAATAATTTTGTCGGTATTTCATAGCCGACTTCAGCAGATTTGTAGAGTGCCCGTGCAAGTTCTTTGTCTTCATAAAGAGGAATATTATTTTCGACCGCAATTTTCTTGATTCGCTGTGCAAGTTCATCCATACCTTTAGCAACTATTTTGGGGGCGTTGTCTTTATTAATTTCATATTTGATAGCAATAGCAAAGTGAGTAGGATTTGTTACAACTACATCAGCTTTGGGAACATCTTTCATCATTCTCTTGTGCGCCATAGATAACATCTGTCTTCGTATTCTTGCCTTGATATGCGGATCGCCTTCGCTCTGTTTCATCTCTTCTTTCACTTCTTCTTTAGACATCATCATATCTTTTTTGAATTTGAATTTTTGGAAAGTCAAATCAATTGCGGCAAGAGCTGCAAAGAAGAGAACGATCTTCCAGATCATCGAGAATGCCGCATCGAGCATAAACTTTAAAGTCTCTTCGATACTTAGCTGAATTAGAAGACTTGTATCCTGAATCAATTTTGAAATAATAAAGTAAGTGAACAATCCTATCATGAATAATTTTGCTAATGATTTTGCGACTTCAATGAAAGAATGTGATGAAAATAAAATTCTCTTAATTCCGGTGAAGGGGTTAAAGCGTTCCATTTTGGGCATGAAAACGCTTGTCTTAAACTTGAATCCTACTTGCGCAATGTTGGTTATTAAAGTAACCACAACAATTCCAATTAAAACCGGAGCAAGAAGAGTAATAAAAAAAAGAGCCCATTTCAGCATGTAGGTTTGAATTATTGTTTTGTTGAGGTCAAATTTTTCGAGCGATCCTAATGTTTCAATTGTAAACTCAGAAAACTTTTCTCCAAGAAATCCTTTCGTGAGATAAATTAAAATTAAGCCAGTGCCAAAGACAGCAAGTGAATTGATCTCTTTGCTATTGGCAACCTGCCCTTTATCCCTAGCATCCGATAATTTCTTGCCGGTCGGTTGTTCGGATTTTTCCTGTCCGTCATTCTCAGCCATTATCAGATACCCATCGTTTTGATAATATTTGTGAGTTGCGATTCATAATTCTGGAGCAAATTTTTTATAACAAAAACATAAATCGGTGCCAATGCAGAAAGAAAAACAAGTCCAAGCCCAATCTTAGCCGGTTGTGTTACAAAGAATACCTGGATATTCGGAATAACGCGCGAGATAATACCTTCGGCAATATGAACTAAGAAGAAAGAAACCATTATTGGCGCTGCAATTTTTATTGCAATTGTAAAAACCGCAAAGGAATATTTTACAATCAACTGTACTACTGGTAAAGTTACAGTACTCTTAGAAAGAGGAACAACACTAAATGAAGCAACTACGGCGCTGATTATGTAATGATGCCCGTTGATAAGAATAAAAATCATCATCGAGACATAATAAATTACTTCTCCAACAACATTATTGTTTGCTTCCTGCAATGGATTCATAACTTCAGCCATCATCAATCCCATATCGTAACCAATTAAATGACCGGCAAAAGAAATTCCGTAAAAAACAAAGTTGAGCATAAAGCCCATAATTATTCCGGTAATAATTTCTTTTGCGGCACTTAGAGCGAGCGAGATAAGATTTATATCGATAACAATTTTGCTTTTGTCAATAGTCAAAAAAACCATGTACGCAATGACCATCGACAGAAATATTTTGGCAATTGTTGGAAATGAATTATGCCCCAATATGGGAGCAGTCACTATCATTGAAATGATTCGTAGAAAAATGAGGAGAACTATCACAAAATCGCCGATTAAAATTTCTGTCATCGCAGCACATGTTGAAACATTGTGAACATTTTTATTGTGATTGCAACCATTTTATCAATCATCCACGGCAGCATAAAAATTATGACCAATGCCGCAGCAATGATTTTGGGAACAAATGTTAAAGTCATTTCTTGAATTGAAGTTGCGGCTTGAAAAACAGAAATAAAAATTCCGACTATTAGAGAAACGCCCAGAACCGGAAGAAGGATCAAAAACGTGGTCCAGAAAGTTTCTTTCAACACTTCTATGATGAGTTCTTCAGTCATTTATGCAAAACTCCTTACCAAAGAACCGACAATTAAATTCCAGCCGTCAACAAGAATGAAAAGTAAAATTTTAAATGGAAGAGAGATCATCATTGGCGGCATCATCATCATTCCCATGGACATTAGTATGCTGGAGATTATCATATCAACCATTATGAACGGAATGAAAAGAAAAAATCCCATTATAAATCCCGCGCGCAATTCGCTAAGAACAAAAGATGGAATTAAAATAATTGTAGAAACTTCGTTCCTATTTGCAGGTCGAGGAAGGTTGGATAACCCAATAAACAATTCCATATCTTCACTGCGTGTCTGTTTGAACATGAACTGTCGAATTGGTTCAATACCTTTGTTGTAGGCTTCCTCAACATTGATTTTATTGGCCATTAACGGCTTAAGCGCTTCGTCGTTGACCTTATTCCAAGTCGGCGCCATTATAAAAAAAGTAATAAAGAGCGCAACTCCAGCCAGGAGCTGAGACGGCGGCATCTGCTGCGTCCCAAGTGCGCTCTTTAAAAATGAAAACACAATTATGATTCGCAAATATGCGGTTGTCATTATAACCAGAGAAGGTGCAAGCGATAGAACGGTCATTAATAATAAAATTTGAAGTGTTACAGAAACATCATTACCATTCTTAGCAGTACCAACATCTACATTAATTTTAGGAAACGGAATTGAAACCGATTTCTGCTGGGCAAATGAATCTGCGGCAATGAAAATAAAAACCGCCGCAATTATTATAAGGAACGATTTCTTGTTCATTTCATTCCCAAATTCTGCTTGAAGAGATCTACGAAGTTCGGTTTGTTATCTTTTGACTGACTTTCCGAATCTTGATATGAATTGTAATCCAGTTCTTTCAACAAAGTAATGCTGCTCTCACTTATGCCTAGAACAAGAAGTTTGTCTTGAACACGAATGAGAGATAAATACTTTTTTGGAAGAATTAATTGGTTATATATTACATCAACATTTACCGAGCGCTGTTTCTTGCCGCTCAAAGAAAATGAATATTTTCTTACAAGAACCAAAACACCGAAAAGTAATCCTAGAATTAATACCAAAGGAATGAACGATTTAACAATATCAAAAAATGTCATTAGTTGATGTCCTTTACTCTATTTGCGGGATCAACAAGACTTGTAATTCTTATTCCGAAATGTTTATCAATTACCACAACTTCACCTTCCGCAATTTTTTTATTATTAACAAAAACATCCACCGGCTCGCTGGCAAGTTTATCAAGTTCAATTACATATCCGCGTTCCAATTCAAGAATATCTTTGATCTGCATCTGTGTTCTTCCGAGTTCGATGTAGATATTCATCGGCAGATCTTTTAAGAAGTGAAGTTTTTCATTAGAGCCGCCGCTAGTTCTCGTTGAATCATCAAATTCCTCGAACTGAGCGATTGAACTACTAACCGCACTGTCTTTTGGTTCTTGAGAGTTGGAAGGATCAGTAAGTTCGTTTGTATCGTTATCCATATATTCCTCAGAAAGATTTTGGTTCGTCAATTACTTTAGTTGTTACTTTTATCGCTTTATGATTGTTAACGGAGCCGATTCTTCCGGTAAATAGAATTTGACTGCCGGTTCTAACTTTTTGATCGTCACTTAGTTTTGTTTCCAGACGTACAATATCTCCAACTTCCATTTCGAACAATTCTTTTATTGAAAGCTTAGTTGTTCCCATTTCAACCCGCAGCGGCAGAAGTGTGCCGGAAAGATGATTTGTTAAAACTTCTTTTGCCGTGATACCGTAATATTTTGTAGCTCTAATTGAAGAAAGCTTTTGAGCCGATAATTTTGCTAGAATGTTATCGAACGCAAAAGTTGCAAAACAAATATTCATCAAATACGATTGCTCGCCGATTAATATTTCGAATGAGATCAGCAATACAGATTCACTTTGAGATGTTATCTGGGCAAAATCAATATCGGGCTCAAAACGCTCTAGATTAAATTCAAAATTGTCTACTGTCTGCCATGATTTTCGCAAATCCTGCATAACTCTTTCTGCAACTACACGGAGAACTCTTTGTTCGATTGGAGTAATTACTTTAGTTTGCTTTGTTCCAAGTCCGTTTCCGCCTAAAAGTTTATCAACGAGTGATAAAGCCAAATCATTATTAAGTTCAAGAATTCCTCTCACATCTGTTCCTTTAATATCAAACGTGAAAAGACATGCCGGATTAGCAACCGATAGAATATACTCGGAATAATAAATTTGATCTACCGATGTTACGTTGATATTAACAACGGTTTGAAGTTTTGTAACCAGAAAGCCGCTGAAACTTTCCGCAAAATTTTCAAATATGCTTCTTAGAATTCTAAGCTGATTCTTGGAAATTCTATTGGGCAGACGAAAATCAAAAAGTACCGCTTCTTTTTCGTGGTTAGTTTCGACCTTCTGTTCGGTGCCGCTCTTAATATTATTAAGAAGCTGGTCAATCTCTTGTTGTGATAATATTTCAGGCATATTATTGTAAGATGTATTTACTGAAATAAATTGTGTTAATTTTAACAGCCGGCATTACCTGCGCCAAACGTTTGATAATCTCTGTTCTAAGAGTATCTCTGTATGCAATATTGCTCAGCTGTGTCATTTCTTTGCTGCTCATGATGGAAATAACCGCATCTTTGAGAAGAACTTCTTTTGATTTCAGTTCTTGATCATCTTTCTCGGAAGAAACATCGAATCCGAGCGATGATAAGAGCAATCTCTTACCATCGGTTTTTGCCGGATTGACGATCAGATCCTCAATCATAAAAACAAATTTGCCAAGTTCTTTACTGCTCGCCTGCGCCGGAGCCGCTTCTTTTTTTGTCTCTACTTGCGGGGTCTCTGTTGCAGAGTGATTAGTTTGAACTTTGTTCAGCAAAAAGTTCGCGGTGATAAAATAGACAGCTATAAGCTGTACGATGAAGATCGGAATTCCAAATAACAAAATTTTGAGATTCAGTCCTTTCTTCTCTTTCGGTTGAACTAGTGTTTCGTCAACCTTTGTTTCTTTTATTTCTTCTTTTGTCTGTTCCATAGTGCTGAATAAATTTCAATTGCTGTGCCATTGAAATTTGATTCAGAAACGCAAATAGATGGGGCTTAAGAAATCACCTTTGGCTAATATTCTTCAGTTGGATTCATCCATGCATCTGATTCTTACAATTTCCCATATAAGTTCAGTTTTGGGATATCTGTTTGATGAACAGAAGCTTTAGGAATGATATCAGATTTGAATTGATCATCACTTAAAAATAATTTTTAGTACGATGAAATTGATTAAGTGAAGAATTAAAATATTTTTGAGAGGGATTATTTCTAACCAAATAATACAGTAATGATTTGTACCAAAAATGCCAGAACGGCAGAATAAAGTTGTAATTTTTATAAAAGAACCTCTCTACTAAGTAGAGAGGTTCAGTAAATAACAGTCAACCTATTTTAGGACGCCTAATTATAATTAAGTCTATTTGATTAAGAGCATTTTTCGCGTCTGAACAAATTCGCCGCTATTAATTCTGTAAAAATAAATTCCGGAAGCGCATTGAGAAGCGTTCCATTCAACTTTATATTTTCCAGCGTTCTGCTGCTTATTCACAAGACTAATAACTAATTCTCCCAATACATTATAGACATCTACCTTAACTAATCCTTCATTTTTTATGCTGTACTCAATAAAAGTAGAAGGGTTAAACGGATTTGGATAGTTTTGGTTCAGAGAATAATTGAAATCAATATTATTATTTTCAGAAACATCGGTTAAGTTGGAGACAATTACCTGCCCGCCACTCGATGAAACAGAAAGGTTTATATACTTTGCATCTGAGGCAGACGCATTTAATATTTTTACTCCGCATGAATCTCCAAGTTTTGGATTTCCTTTAACAACAAACTTAAAGAAAGCAATCAATCCATCTTGACTTATCGGGTCGATGGCTCCTACGAAATCAGTTGCGCCTATGTTAAGTTTGCCGTTCGAGTCAAAATGCGTACTAAAACTCCAGCCGGTACCGGCAGGTATAGAATTACCTATGCTGTACTTATTTGTATAAGCTAAAATTTCAGGATTCACTTCAACTGATATATTGAACGCGGCGATTTTGCTTCCGTTTAGTTTTATATAAATCGGCAAGGATAATGTATCGCCGGGCTTAATCGTCATTCTTTGCGGTGTACTATACATTACTGTATTGGGGTCTAAAACTTGCGTTGCAGCAAAGATTTTTGATAAAGCAACAATGGTTGAAGGAGAGTAATCCCCATCGGCATCGCCTCTTATCACTCCCCAAAAAGTTTGTCTAGCTTTCAATGTATCGAGCGGTGTGTAAGAGATGGTGTTGGGGGCAGTCTGCCAATTAGATGATGTCAGCTTGAATGTAGAGTCTACAAAGATCCATTTACTTTCATTAAAATCGGCAGCTGTAAGAGCTCCTGTAGAAATTTGTAATATTGCAAAAGCATCCGTAGAATTGATAATTCCATCTCCATTAATATCGGCAGCCATTTTTTGTAGATCATTTTGGAAAGGTGTAGTGCCGCCTTCTCTGGCATCGAATGCTTTGCGTGCATCAACGGCATCAACAGCTAATGTAATTGGGTCTGGCAGACTAAGATCCGTTTTAGGTGTAAGTACAAAATCGCTTCCTGGTTTGATATTTGAGAAATCAAATTTTCCAACTGCGTTTGTATTACCGTCAATAGAAATACTCATTTCGGTGTTTTCGAATTTAATGGCGCCTGTTACATAGATTGGTTTTTTGTTGATTATATAACGGAAATACCCGGATACTCCACTGTAAATAGTTACTAATCCATCCACACCTGAAACAGAAAGCGCTTTGGCAGATTCATCAGCAAGTGATAGATATAAGTTGTTTACCTTCAGTCCGGTTTGTACACCCACTCTTGCAGTAGATTTTGCCGTGAACGTAACCAATACAATTGTATTTTGAGTATTAATTGCTAAACCATCATCATTTTTGAAACCACCGATTTGCAGAAAACCACCTGATGCATTATTGGTTACATCCATTGTCCAATTATCGAACGCAGCGTCTACTGTTGATCTCTTATAACTCAAAATTTCTTTATCATACATCAATCTTATATCAAGTGCATTCACCAAAGTGTTATCTGCCGGTGATATGACGATTGGTACAGTTACATCTCCGGATGGGGATACAGTAAAATTATCAGCTATAGATATAACCGATGTAGCTTCTTTAACGATCGAAAATGGAGCTGAATTTCCTTCAACTCCGGCTGATGATACTTGTATCTTGCAATTATTTAAAGGGACATTTGCGGAGAGATCCGGTAAAGTATAATCTTCACTTCCATCATTTAATGCGGAAACAAAAGTGGGTGATAGAGGAAAAGTTGTCCCGCCATCGATTGAAAGCTTTATGTCAACATCGGTAGCAAAACCAAAATAATCCCATTTTAATGTTTGAGTTGATTGATCTAATATTTTTTGTGCGATCGTAGGTGCATTAACTATTATGTACTTTTTATTAGCCCATGTAAAAAAGTCGGATTTACTCATAACCGCAAAACTCAAATTAATAACTTGCGGTGCTGCGTTCTTGTCGTAAGTATAAGTGGGTCCAAAAGCTATTGCTTGTTGAATTTTAGTATTTGCCTCAGTTGCACTTTTGAAACCAAAAAATTCATCATATCTATCGTCATACATAGCTGTTAATACGGTTCCTCCGGTAAAAAGAGTTGTGGCAACACCTGGATAAGTTAAAGTAGCTTTTGACAATAAATCGTTAGAACCGGCGTAAACAATAAAGTCATGTAATGGTCCTGTAGCTCCTCCAGGCAGCCAGGATGGTGATAAAACAGCCGCTTTATTTGCGTCTAAATTCAGTACCATGTTTAATACAATTCCGGTTGCATTCCAGGTAATAGTCAAAGTTTTGGAACCATATAAAGTATTTTCATATGTATAGACTCTACTTCCGGCAGCTTCCGTCCATGCAACAAGTTTTGAATTTTCTTCATTTAAGATTCTTCCAAGACCAGCTTTGCTTTTTGTATTCAACGAGGTATTCAGTAATTGATTTCCGGAACCGTGAAGGAATGTTAATTCTGAAATTGTTCCTTTTGTATGATCGAATGAAACTATTGCATCACCATCATTTATTAAGCTCGAGGGTGTACCCACGGTAAATGAATATGTCGGTGAATAATCACTATTTATAGTTCCAACTTTTGCATTAACTTTCCAGTAATATGTTCTCGCGTACACAAGTAAATCGACGGGCGTGTAAGTATTAGTCGCACTTGTGTAAGTTTTAGTTTCAGCTACAGTAAAATTTGCATTTTGACTAACTTTCAATTCATATGAAACGGCGTTTGCCACAACTGCCCAATTATAAGTGACCTTTGTGAATTTATAATTTGCAGCAAGATCAGCCGGCGATGTTAATGTAGGAGCCGGAATTGTTGAAAATGATCTTATTGTTGAAAAATCACTTTCATTGCCGTCTGCTTGAGTTGCTTTAACTCTCCAATAGTACGTTTGATTATTCGACAATCCATTCATTGCTTGACTCGTTCCAACCAGAGCAGCATTATTATAAACAAAGTTTGGAAAAGCTATATCAGTTGATACTTGCAATGTATAGTTCTCGGCTCCGCCAACAGCGTTCCATGTTAAATTTGCATTTGTCGCAATCCAGGTGCTTAAATCTGATGGTGTGGATAAAGTTGGAGTTGAAATTTTCGTTTCAAATGATCTCGTGGTTGAAAAATCAGAATTTATTCCTCCGACAACCGCTCTTACATGCCAATAATACGTTTTATTATATGATAAAACTGCAGCTGCGTAGCTTATTGCGGGGGCGTTTACTGTGGCCGATGTTTTGTTTATCACAATATTCGGATCTTCCGATATTTCCAGCAAATATTGTGTAGCAGAAGGAACAGCAGCCCACGAAATTGTTGGACTTAATAATTGTTTTTTAGCTTCATCAAGAGGTAGATTAGGCGCAGGTGCCGAAGGTTTCACAATTGAAAAGACAGCATCGGATACATCAATAGTTGCAGGAACATCTGCATCACTTATTTGTATTTCACAGGTTGCAGAGATTGTTGCCGGTACAGTCCAAGAATAATCCTTGGGGGCATCGGCGGTGGAAGCAATTATTGAAACCCAATTATTTCCGCTGTCAACACTATACTCAAGTTTAACGTTGGTTACGCCGGTACTTGTCCAAGTGATATGATAAGTAGATCCGACTTCTAAACTTTCACCGCCGTTAGGTGTAACAACTGCCACTTGAGCAAAGATCGATCCAGCTGTAAAAATAATTAATATCGTTAAGTAATATTTTTTTAAAAATTTCATAACAGCCTACTTTTATTTTTTTTAAATAACATTTTTTCTCTAAAATCTGTTACTGCATATAATAAATCCATCGTCATTATTATCGAAATAATCCTAAATATATTTAGGTAAATTGTTTGCTAGCGCAAGTTCTTTGAAGAGAGTATGTTTATCGGAAAGCTAAATAAAGCGACATGTTTAGTAATATACTTTCATCAAATACTTGCTATGTAAATCTTACGACCGCATCACAATTTTTCAAAAACTTGTTTAATCTGGAGATTCATTTTCGTAGTTCAATTTCCATCTTAAACTCATTTTCAAAGAAATGGGGCTGAAGAAAAGTAATTCAAAATTATCTGCATCTTAACTTTTGCCTCAGCCCATTTTTTGAGGTGTGCCGTAAGGTGACGAAAAACTATCTTACTAACTGTGTTATTTCTTGAAGTAATGCATCTGCCGTTGTAATAACGCGAGCATTAGCTTGGAATCCTCTTTGTGATACAATCATTTTTGTGAACTCTTCAGATAAATCTACATTAGATTGCTCTAAAGCACCCGACTGAACTGTTGTATTTGTTTCTTCACCCAAACTTCCAATTCTTGGTTCACCGCTGTTTGCATAAGCTGTGTACATATTATCGCCAACACTAATTAATCCGTTTAGGTTATTAAAAGTTGCAACCAGAATCTGCGCAAGACTTTTTGAACTACCATTAGAGAAAATACCAACAACATTTCCGTATTGATCAATGTTCATATTCGAAAGAGATGCCGATGGAGAACCGTTTTGAGATAGTGCGCTTACTACTGAGCTGGAAGATGTTTGTGTAATACCACCAAATCCGCTTCCAAAATCAAGATCAATTACTGTCGAATTTGCACCGCCTTTTGGTATGAATGTCATTTGCGGATTGTTTGGTGAAATATTTGCTGAATCTAATGTACCGTCTGCATTGAACAAAATCGTTCCGTTTGTTTCTTCGGATTTACCTGATGCTGTGCTTGTGCCCGGTACCGATGCTGTCCATGTCCATGTATTATCTGCAATCTTTGTGTATTTCAATGTTACCTGATGTGCGGTTCCCAATGAATCAAATACTGTTACCGAGCCGCTTACTACGTTTGGTATTCTATTATTATCTGCCGAAACACCCAGTGTGGCTGTACTTGAATTTGAAGTGACTGTTGACGCATCGAATGTAAAGTCTATGTTGTTTGCAGGAAGATTTATACGATTTGCAGTTCCGTCAAATTTAGCAAGTGAAGCTGCGTCAAGAGGACAAGTACCGGTTCCGTCATCTTGAAATGTTAATCCAACAATAGTTCCGCTGGCAATCGAAGCAGCGCTTCCATCTATTAGATCGTAGTTCAAGGTATAAGTATCGTTGGCAAGAACTGGAGGAGTTGCAGCAGGATCTGCGGCAGTAGCCGCAGTTTTTGTGTACGTGATTGAAAGAGTATAAGGAACGCCATATTCGTTATAAACCGTTACATTAGTCGGAAGAGTTGTATCAATAGCCGGTGCTACGGCTGGAGCGACTGTTACTGCGGATGAGTTGATATTGCCTCTTTGGGTTACAATTTGTGTTCTTGTTAATTCAGAATTACTTTTTAAGTTACCGCCCCACTTAATAGACGTTGTTGAAATTGCAGGCAGTTTTAAGTTTGTATCTATCACGATATCTTCCAAATTATTTCCAGGAGGAATAACGCCGTCTGTATTTGCAACTTTACCTTGAACTACCGCACCATTCTGTGGGCTTACTAGTTTTCCTTTAGCATCAAAAACAAATGCGCCTGCTCTGGAGAAGAAAGTTTGTCCGTTACTTTTTTGAACAAACATACCCGGACCCTGCAATGCAAGATCTGTCGTGATACCGGTTCTTTCAAATGTACCTTGATTCCAATTACGGTCAATAGAATTAACCTTCATGCCTAAACCAATTTGAAATGAGTTTGTACCGCCGGTTGTTTCTGTTGGATTTGTACCGGCTTTAACAAATTGATTAAAAGTATCGCTGAATGTAACGCGCGATCCTTTGAAGCCGATTGTGTTAACGTTAGAAATGTTATTGCCGATTACATCCATCATTGCTTGATGGTTTTTTAAACCGGAAACGCCTGCGAATAGGGATGTTAATAGTGCCATTTGTAACCTCCGAGATTTGATTCGGCCTCAGTCAGTCGGCCAAATCTGAGAGCGTCCTTGGTAGGTCCCGCTCAGTTTTTAATAAGTTATTTAATTAATATGCAAACACTACGCTGTCTATATTAGTAAAGACACTTTCATTTGAATCTGCAACAGCAATTGCCGTTACTACTGTTTTGTTGGGAATGTTGACTATGAATGCTGTTTTATCCATCATAACCAACGAATCCTTTGATCCTTTTGCTTCAGCTTTTTCTACAGCGTTTTGAATTTTGGAAAGATCATTCTCACTAAGTTGAATATTCCTCGATTCGAGACGCTTCAAAGCATGATTAGAAAATTTAACTTTCTCCAGTTCCTCTTTAAAAATTGCATCGAAACTTGAAGTAGCCTCTTTGCCAACTCTTCTTGAAGCTATTTCTGTGTTTCCAACAATCGGAATAAAAGGAACGGAGACTCCGTTAATTTCTGCCATTATTTGTCACCTCCGTTATTGTGGTTTCTGGTTATTAAGAACTTCAGCAATATCCGCAAGAGAATATTCAGCTCCGCCAACAAGAAGAACTGTTCCCTGATCTGTAAAGCGAACACCATCTATTGTTCCAACTTTGAAAATATCTAACGTCATGCTCTCGCCTTTTGTGTTCACTGCATCAACTTCAAATTTATAATTACCATTAGGTAATTTGTTACCGTTATTATCGGTTAAATCCCAGGAAAGTTTACTGGTGCCTGAGTTAGTGTTTCCATCGATAGTTTTTACGAGGCCACCGCTTTCATTATATATTTTAATCTGAGCAGTCTTTGCTTCTACAGGCAATGTATAGCCCAACGTTATACCGTCCTGACCGTTAACCTTTATAGCTCCCCCGCTCAATTTAACATCCTTACCAATTAATCCCGTTATAAGAGTGTTATTAATTGATTGAGTTAACGTTGCATTTGCATCAATGCTCTGTTTCATATAAGTATTCAAATTAGAAAGTTGTTCCAGAGAACTGAACTGTGCGAGTTGCGCTGAAAATGCTGTCCCATCCATCGGATTTAGAGGATCTTGATTTTGCAGTTGCGAAATCATCAGTTTCATAAAATCGTCTTTACCCAGTGATGATTTGCTAGTGGTCTGCTGTGTAGTGCTGGTCGAAGTACCTGTAATTGGATCTACCATAATTCACCTATGCTAAATATTCGTAAGTATTGTAGCCTAATGATTTTTGAGATCGGCGTGTTGAATCATCGCCTTCTTTTATTTTGGAAATTTTTTCTCCCATTTTTCTACGCGGTGTAAATGTCTTTGCAAATTTTTGTTCGGATTCAGCCAAACTTATATTCACATTGCTGAGATGAACTCCGGATGATTGCAAATTCTGTTTAAGCTGTTCAATATTGGATTGAATGAACTGTTTCACCTGATCGTTCTCAACTTCTATACGCGTACTTATATTATTGTTGACTAAATCAACTATCAACTTCACTTTGCCTAAATTTTCCGGTGTCAATTGAAAGGTCATACTCTGCTTTTCACCGGCTTGAATGATCTTTGAAAACTCGGAAATAATTTCAGCCGGTTTGATCAATTTCATCGGTTCATTAGGCAGTTTGGCATCATTCATCATTTTAAATTTATCGGCGTCAATCCCTCTTGTTTGTTCGGTGCCTTGCAATATATTTTTAAAGTTATCGTTCGGTTTATTTTGGAAAGATTCTTTTTCATCGGCTGTTTTGCCGTTCGCTTCTTTGACTTCAGCTTTATCATTTTTTACATTTTCACCGGAGACTAATTTTACGGCATCCGTTTCTTTTCCAACTTTTACTTTTTCATCGGCGGTTGAAATTTTTTGAGGAGGCATTCCGCTCATCAAAAGATCTTTAACTTCCTGTACAAAAGCTTTTTCTTTTGGGGATTCAATTGCAGCAGAATATTTTTCTCCATTGAAAGGAGTTGCTTCAGAAATTGCCGAAGCTTGTTTATACAATTTTGGTGCATCCGGTATTATTGTTCTACCGTCTTGAAATTTAGAATGAATGTCATTCTTTGTTGGTGATGCATCTTTGTTCATTTCTAAAGTCGGTGCGGAAAATATTGTTTTATCTTTTTGAGGAGAAGATTTTGTCAGTTCAGAACTTTCTATTTTTCCGTTAAGGTCGTTTAACAAAACTTTGATTTCTTTCACAACACTTTCTTTTACGGCAAAATTTTTATTTGCCGCTCCGGGTCCTACTAAAGTTTCTTTAAGATCGTTCAACAATGTCTTCGAATCGGTTACAACACTTTCTTTTACGGATGAATTTTTATTTGCAGATTCAGATCCTTCTATAGTCACTTTAAGATCGTTTATCAATGACTTAGATTCATTTACAATGTTTCCTTTTTCAGGCGAACTTTTTATTGTCTGCTGCAAGGTATTTATGCTGTCCGTACTTACTGTTTTATTGTTCCCTGCTTCCACTACTTTAACAATTGGGACGGATTGTTGTACCAAGAGTGGATTTGGAGCTTCCGTTTTAGCAGATGAGTTTGCAACCGGTACATTATTATCCTGGTTCTTCAGTGCATTTAATTGAGCCGCAAAATTATTTCTCAATCTAAATCCGGCATCAAATAATTCGAACTCCTTCTTAGATAGATCATTATTAAATATGCTCGTGCTCTTTGATGAATCAGCCTGTCCGTAATTGGGCATTTGATAAATTTTCGTCTGAGATCCAGTTGAATTCAAAATTTTCGATTGTACTGCCGGATTAAATGTAATTTCAATTACTTCCGTCTTGTAAACATTATTATTCTGATTTATCGAAGTAGCCGGATTAACCGGATCTGCAGATTCTGCCGGTTTGGTACTATCGGTTTGGGATTTAGAAATATCTAGATCATTTTGAACTAACGGTGAAGAATTAAAATCGGCTGGATTTTTTCCTAAACCTTTTAAAGTGGCGGCAGTTACTGTTTTTTCTTTCCCTTGTTCTTTAGCGATATCCGCCAATGCGGCATTAAATTCTTTACTGCTCTTATTAAAATCTGCTGAAAGTTTTTCTAAATTGAATTCAGTCTCTATATTATCTTCAGGCAAATTGTAAAAATTGATATTCAATTTGTCTTTACCGTTCTTAACAGAAAGCGACAATGATTTGTTCTCGGAAAGGTATTGGAGTAGCGACTGCACAATGTTTTCGGCTTCTGTAAAAGCATCATCCGTTTTAACATTGTTCTCAATTTCCTTTCTGGAACTTTGTTTATCATTATCATTTTTCACATTAAGATCTTTGACACCGCTAAAAGTATTTTCATCAATCGCGTTTTGTGAAAGGACTGTTTTCAAATCGCTAATATTATTTAGTCCAAGATTCTGAACCAGCCCATTAATAAAATTTTCTAAACTTCCGGATGATAGAAGAAATTGCTTTTTATTAATTACTACAGATTGAAGATCATGCTTTACTTCCGTTGCTTTAACCGACAATTGCGGATCGGCCATAAACGAATCAATAAATTTAATGAGTGCCTGCAGCTTGGTACTGTTGCATTCAATAACGTTAACAGGTAATTGGAATATATTTTGTGAAGCCAGATTTAAATTGTTTGCGCTATCGCTAGTTGTGGAGTTTTGTTCGCTTTCCTGCTCAAAGACTTTAATTATATCCGAAAATAAATTAGTAGGCGACGATAATTTTTTCGAACCAAGAGCAACTGCTTGCTCTCCAGCCATAAGTTTATCTAAGAAAAAAGTATTAATGTTCATTGAGTCGCACTTATTATTCTAGTAGCCGTTTGAGGCTTAAATTCAGCTAATATTTCTGCCGCTTTTTTCTTTTTCATTGTTAACAGTAAATCTCTGGCTATATTATCGGAGTAACCTTCAATTATTTTAGCCGCTTTTCTTGTATCCATTGTTTCATACAATTTTACGGTGTTTTTTATCCATGCCTGATAGACGCTGTCTTTTTTAGTATTATTTTTATCCGGTTCGGCAATTTTTGGCGGTTCTGCTTTTACAATAGCATTATTAACCGGTTGTGGTTCAGTTTTTTTCGCCTTTTCTTTACCATTTTTCTTAACAGCAATGCTGTCTTTAATAGCAGCAAGGTTCTGTTTTAATTTTGTTGAATCGATTTTTTGTGCGACGGTATCTTTAACAACAGGAAGTACTGCAGTTGTGTCTTTTGGTTGAACCGGCGGTTGATTTTTCGGCTCTTCTTTTTTTACTGCAGCCACAGAATTGTTGATTGGAGAAAAATCGAATGCGAATATATTTTTGTATGAGGAATTTAAAAAGATCAGTAGCCCTGTAATTAAAACAAACGCAAGAAGAAATGAAACTATATAAATTATTTTCTCTTTCAATTTTGATTTCCGTTGTAATTTCTAATGGCTATCTCGTTAAGTTCCTTTAATTCTTGTTTTCTTTCATCAAGAAGAAAAGCTTCTAATTGATTTTCTTTGAGTATCTCAAATGATTTAACTTCTTTTTTCTTTTCAATAAGCTCAATCTGTTTTTGTTCTTTATTAAGTTTTAACATATCGGTCTTTCTGTCGATAAATTGTATCTGCCTTTCTAAAATAGAATCATACATTTTTGCGCTTTGGAATTCCGAGACTTTCAGCGGCTTTTCAACCATTTCTTTTTGGGTTTTTAATCTTTCTTCAACAATAAGCTTCCGCTGTTGTTTTAAGTTTTCTATCTCTCTGTTAATTATTGATATCTCTTCCTTTATCTTTTTTTCAAGAATTTCTTTTGCGTTCAATAAAGTTGTAAAGCGATAATTAAATTTTGCCATCTTTCACCTACACTATTGATGCTTCAATAATATTGCTTAATCTTTCAACCGATTCGTCGTACAATGCTTTTTCAAATATTTCTTGCTTAAGAAAACTTCGTAATTGTGTAATTTTTGAAAGAGCATGATCAATCTGTGGATTGCTTCCTTTTACATATGCGCCGATATTTATCATATCCTCTGCTTCTTTATATGTAGCAATAATTTCGTTAAACCTCATTGCACGCTGATAATGATCGTGATCAATAATATCCGGCATTACCCTGCTTACACTTTGAAGCGTATCAATTGCCGGATACTGGCCGCGGTTAGCAAGTTTACGTGAAAGAACGATGTGGCCGTCAAGAATGGAACGCACAGCATCTGCAATCGGTTCGGTCATATCATCACCATCAACAAGTACCGTATAAAGACCTGTTATAGAACCTTTTTCGGTATTACCCGCACGCTCAAGAAGTTTTGGCAGAAGAGAAAAAACAGAAGGTGTATACCCTTTAGTTGTTGGTGGTTCGCCAATTGTTAAACCGATTTCTCGTTGTGCCATTGCAAAACGGGTAACGGAATCCATCATGAATAAAACATCCATTCCAAGGTCGCGAAAGTATTCAGCGATGGTTGTCCCTATATATGCGCCTTTCATTCTAATGAGAGGAGATTTATCGCTTGTTGCAACAATTACAACAGATTTTTGTAATCCTTCTTCGCCAAGATCTCGTTCAATAAATTCACGGACTTCCCTTCCCCGTTCTCCAATCAAAGCAATTACGTTTACGTCTGCACTCGTGTTCCGCGCAATCATTCCTAATAAAACGCTTTTACCAACACCGCTTCCAGCAAATATTCCTGCACGCTGTCCTTTGCCGATTGTTAACAAACCATCAATTGTGCGCACGCCAGTTTGAATTGGTGAAGAAATTCTTTTTCTTTCAAGAGGATTTGGCGGTTCGCGGTAAGATTCTCTGAATGAGGAATAATCAATCGCTCCTTTTCCGTCAATAGGATTCCCTAAACCGTCAATTACACGTCCTAGTAATTCTTTACCAACACCAACAGAAAAGTTTCTGCCGGAAGCTTTTATTTCGCATGCGGGAGAGATGTTATGAACTTCACCGATAGCAATAGAGAGGACTTTTCCATTTTTGAATCCAACGACTTCTGCCTTGCAGACTTCATTTCCTTTTTGATCAACGATTGAACAGATTTCTCCCATAACTGCATTGGGTCCTACAGAAACAATAACTAATCCTATTACGTCAATAACTTTCCCGTTAACACGTACAGTCTCGGATTTTGCAATTATCTGTTTATATTTATCTATTAAATGTTCGGCGATGTCCATATCAATTCTTTTTATCAGCCCATCTTTTAGTTTTCATTAATTGCGTAAAAATCTTAATTCAACCTTTCCAATTTCTCTTTCAATATTGAACAATTCTCTAGTTACTTCGCTTTGGGAAATAAGTAATAGACTGTTTAATTAAATGCATTGCGTAAAGTTCTTGTCCCAGTGAATATGTTAATGTTAAGTGACCGACAAGTTCTTTCCCTTTAATATTGCCGTTAAAAAATCCTTCAACTCTTCCCACATTTGTGTATTCGATAACGAACGCGAAGCTAATATCTGAATTGGTATATTGACCATTAACAATCGTGAATGGTAATCCATCCTCATACTCACCTTGACCGGTAATTGTATTGCCGGTACGAACCAAATGAAGAAGAACGTGACGATATGCATAGCCTTCGTCGAATTTATATGATTGCCATACGCCGTCAATCGTAAACTGTTCTTCAACAGGTGTTATTGGGTCTGAATTACAACCAGTTATTGATGCCATTAGAATCATTGTTAAGACAATTACTCCAATATGAAATTTGTTGCCTATTTTAGTTTTCATTTCAACTCCAGCCAGATCTTTAATCCTTTTCATTGTTATCAGTGAATCTCTGGCTATATTATCGGAGTTACTCTGAATTATTTTAGCAACATTTAATTATCCATTAATTAGTTTTCTATTAGTTTTTCTTTATAAGACTGTCTTCAAGCTGCCTCTGCATTTCGCTTAATTGTGTTGATATCCTAGAGTCAACATTTCCAATCTCCGTTTCAATCAAGCATCCACCTAATTCAATTCGTTCGTCGGGTTCAATTTTAATTTTATTGAACGAACCTCCATGAATTAATTTTTTTGTAGCCTCGTTTAATTCTTCAACATCCGCTGGATTTAATTTTAATCGAATTTCGTTTGCGCCCATTATTTTATTTATTGCAAAACGTACATTTTCATTTATAATAGTATTCTCACTTACTTCTCGTTGCACTACTTTTTTCGCAACCTCGAACGCAGTTTCAATCACCAATTTTTCAAATGACTTTTCGTATTCGGCAAAGCTTTCATCGAACTGCTGAAGAATTTTATAAACTTCTTCATATTTGCGAAATAGTTTGTCTGTGTATTCACGTTCAACATCTCTTCGTGTTTTTTCTTGAGCTTCACGGTATCCAAGTGAATAATAATCTTCGAGCTGCTTTTTTAAGAGATCGGATTCACTTTGGCTTTCAATTACCGTTCCATATCCAGAAACTTTTACATTCGTTTTTGTTGATCGAGAGTTCAGTTTAATTACATTAGACATATACTTCTTCCGGTCCGCCGCGCAGATTGAGAGAAATTTCTCCCTGTTCTTCTAACGCTTTAATAGAATCAATTATACGTGCTTGTGCGGCTTCTACTTCTTTTAGCTTTACCATTCCCATGTACTGAAGTTCTTCTTTCAGAAGATCGGCGGCGCGTTCACTCATATTTTTGAATATCTTTTCTTTTAATCTCTCGTCTGAAATTTTTAAAGCAAGCGCAAGATCTTTTCTATCTATCTCGCGCATGATCTTCTGAATATCTTTATCACTTATATTGATAATTTCATCAAAGATGAACATCAATCTTTTTACTTCGTATGTTGTTTCCGGGTCTAGATTTTCCAGTTTCTCTAAAATTTCTTTAACCATAGATACATTGGTTCGGTTAAGAATTGCGGCAAGACATTTTGCCCCGCCGAGTTTTCCAACGGACTGGCTCATTGAAGCGCCGGCAATTTCATCTACAACGTGTTCAATCTGTTTTAATGTCTGCGGTGCAATTTTACCAAGTGTAGCTATTCTATGAGCAATGTCCAATCTCAAATCTTCCGAGAGTTCTTTCATTGCATTGGCAGTTTGGTCCGGACTTAATTGCGAGAGGATCAAAGCCATTGTTTGAGGATGTTCCTTGTTCAAGAAATTAATTAGTTGTGCCGGTTCAGCTTTTTTTAGAACGTCAAAACCTCTTAATGTTGTCAAACGTTTTATTTTATCTATAATTTCCAATGCTTTTGGAGATCCGTAACTTTTTTCCAATACTGCTTGCGCAAAATCGAGTCCACCTTCCAGAACATACTCGCGTGCGGTAACCATGTTGTAGAATTCTTCTATAACGGTATCCGCAGTCTTGGAAGAAATATTTTTTACTTTGGAAATTTCCGCCGAGAGATATTCAACATCATTCGGATCAAGATGTTTTAGAACGGCAGCCGCAGCTTCTACGTTCATTGCAACCATCAGCATTGCTGCTTTTTGAACACCGGTTATTTCTTCCCGCAAATCTTTGATTTGGAGTTTATCGTTAGATTTCATCTTCATGCATCCATGCGTTAATTAATTTTGCTGCATCCATTGGATTTTTTGTAACATAATTCACAATTCTTTCCTGCTGATTTTTTTTCTGCAATGCATCATCAGAAATTTCATCTTCTATATCACCCATCGGCAGCATCCCTCTTTTCTTCTTTGCAATTAATTGATGGACTTGACTTGTCTGCGCCGGCAACTGAACTGCTAAGGATTCGCCGCCCATTTCAAATTGACCGGGATTCACCGTTCCAATAACAATTCTTTCATTCTTCAAACGTTTCATCAAATTTTTGAGAACAAATATTGACGAAACAATAGCAACAACAATAAAGGTTAAGTTTATCCATTCGTTGGCATCCGGTATTGAAGATTTGCCTGCATCTTCGCTAATGGTTTCGACTTGTTTTGTTTCGAATGGTATATTGGTGATTGAGAACTGATCATTCCTTTGAACATCCAGACCTACAGCATTTTTAATTATCTGTTCTAATTTATTTATTTGGTCCTGCGGCCGCGGATCGAAGACAATTTCTGTTTTATTTCCTTTCTTCACTTCTTTTGGAATATCATTGATAACGGCAGCAACACTTAAACGTTTTATGTTGCCGCTTCCGGAAACAACTTTTTCGATTGACTTATTTACTTCATAATTAGTGAGTGTATTATCATTCGTTTGTGCAGTCGAGTCGTTTTGAGCTCTACCAGAATTATTTGCTTTCATTATTTGTTCACTTATAGCCACTTGAGAATCGGGATCGTAATTCTCCATCGTCTTTTCAACTTGATCGAAATTCAAATCTGCATTTACCTGAACCATAGAATTGCCATAGCCAAGTACATTGTCCAACATTGACTGAGCTTTTTGAGCTAAATAATTCTCAACATTTTTTTTAATTTCGTACTGTTTAGATGAAGCAACGGCAAGCGATCCTTCCTCATTATCGGTATTGAGGATTTGTCCCCTCGTATCAATAATCGAAACTTTTGACTGCTGTAACCCTTCTATACTTCCGCATAATAAATTAATTATTGCCTGAATATTTTCTTTTGATGGCGCCGAGTTGCCTTTAAGTTTTAACACAACAGAGGCAGATGGTAATTTTTCTTCTTCTTTAAATATTGTTTTTTGAGGAATGACAATGTGGACACGTGCACCAACAACTCCGTCCTGCTGCTGGATTGTTCTCGAAAGTTCTCCTTCAAGCGCCCGTTTATAATTCAGCTGTTGAAGAAACTCGCTCATTCCCATAGTTGTCTTATCAAATATTTCATAACCGATTATTCCGGAACTTGGAATTCCTTTTCCTGCAAGCGCAAGCCGGAGCTCGTAAACTTTTTCGCGCGGAACTTTTATTGTTTGTCCGTTATCGTCTATTTTATAAAGCACTTTTTGACCGGATAAATACTCAACAACTTTTGAAGCATCTTCTTGAGACAGCCCGGAATAAAGTGATGTATAATTCGGTTCGTTTAAAAAGAAAAGCAGAATTGAGAGCAAACCCAGCGTTAAAACAACTCCACCGCCAAGCATAAATTTTTGCTTGGGGTTCAATTTATTTAGAATACCGAAAAGAGCTTGAAGAGGATTTGAGTTCATAATTAAATTGGCATCCTGGTTAGTTCTTTAAACATGTCAACTGTTTTGTTTCTGATCTCCATCAAAAGTTGGAGGCTTGTTTTAGCTTTTTCTCCTGCAATCATAACATCCTGAAGTTCAACGCCGTCACCCGAAACAAATTTTTCTATTGCATTCTGAGAATTTACTTGATCTTGATTTACATCTTTTAGCATATCTGAAAAAGCGTTTAAATTTCCCGAGCCGGTTTGTTTAACTTTTCCAATCTGGATATCGTTCGGCAGTAAATTCCCAAATCCTTCAATTTTCATTTTATCCTCTCCTGTCAAATAGTGAACCGACATGCACACCCGATACTTTCCCTTTCGAGTTGTATAATTGATAATCCATTATCTCATCTTGCTTGGTGGGATAAAGTTGTGCAAAATATTTTTTCTCTTCCTGAGAGATTATTTCGCCATTAAATTTCTGAACCGCTCCAGATTTGTTCGCTGCGGCAGCTTTCATGTATGTCGGGTGATAATTTCCAATGCTGTTTGTAGAAACTTTCATTTATATCTCCAAAGTATCTTTGACCATTTGTTTTGTTGAGTTAAGTGCTTGCAGATTTGCTTCGTAGCTACGAGTGGCTGCAATCATATCAACCATTTCGTTTATCACATTAACATTAGACATTTGAATGTATCCCTTTTCGTTTGCATTAGGATTTTCCGGCATGTAGACAAGATCACCGGGCTTCTGATCTTCCAATTCATCCATCTTCATTTTACCAATGTCGGTAGAAAAAGAAAAGTCTTTTGAATTGTTTGCAACAGCAAAATGATTTCCGTTTGTTGTGTTTAGTTTCAGAAGCTGTCCTTCGGAGGACAAATTTTTCAGAAACGAATTTTGATCGGCTTCAACTTTAATATATTTTCTTTTGTAAGGTTCGCCGTTTTCAGTTCGTACCGTATCGGCATTTGCAATATTCTGAGAAATCAGATCCATTTTTTTTCTTTGAATGCTCATTCCTTTTGCGCTAAAATTCAGGCCGAATATGCTTCCAAGTATTTTCAAACCGCACCTCCTCCTTTAATTACGCTTTGAATATCTCTGAAATAATCTCCTACTTTTCTTGAAGCGAATTTGAAACGGAGAGTGTTCTCCGCCAATTCTGTCATTTCACGTTCTATGTTTACATTGTTAACACCGGAATCCATTTCAGTGCTGTTATCGAAGACATGCTCAAACTTGGAATCGTCTGTATTATTTATCTGAAGTGCGCTGATATGCTTCGCATCGGTAGTCTTTAGAAATGAACTTACATTTTCATTCAGGATATCTTTGAAGACAACATCTTCTCTTTTATAGTTTTCCGTACCAATGTTGGAAATATTTTTCGCAATTACATTATTCTTTACTGAACAATAGTCGAGAAGATTTTGAAGTAACTTTATTGATGACGGCATTTTTTGCCTTTGAGTTTTAGAACATATACACCCAAATCAAATGCCAGACAAATTGTTTTGAAATCTATGAAATGCGTTGCTGAGGAAAGTCGGTTATGGCTAATATTCTACAAGTGTAATTTATTATTCAGTATAATCTAATATTATTGATTTAGTCTGACCGCATGAGCAAACAAATTTTATTTCCTTGATAGAATCATTGGCGTCTTTTTTCAATATGATGCGTATACCGTCAACTTCATCATCTTCAACAGCAATTTTTGCCATCCCCTTAATTTCAACTTCTGCGCTCTTTAAGAGATTACCGGTGCAAGATTTATTCTTTGAAAAAATATCTTTGAACAATGTGTCTTCGAAACGCTGTGGCATAATTAATTCTCCTTATTTCAATTTATGTGCTTAGTCTGTCTGCATATTTCTCACTGAGCGAGAAATAACACCATGTTGCATTAAACTACTTTGTTTATCATTTCCGGGATTTTCTCTGCCGGTAAAACCACGTCCGCAATACCGCCGTCAACAATTGCTTTGGGCATTCCGTATACAACACAACTTTCTTCATCTTGAGCAATTGAGTAACCACCGAGTTTCTTTAGATTTTTTACGGCTTCAAAACCATCCTTTCCCATTCCAGTCATTATAATACCAAGTGTGAGCTTGCCATAGACGTCCAGCACCGAATTCATCATTACATCTACTGCCGGACGGTGAAGTGTGTCGCTCGGTTCACTTGTAATATTGATGTTAATTCCGCTCATTCCATTACTTCTAACTTTCATGTGATATCCGCCGGGAGCTATATAAATTACATTCGGCTTCACACGTTCATTATCTTCGGCTTCTTTCACTTCAAGCCGGCACATTCCGTTTAATCTTTCTGCAAGTGATTTAGTAAATTTAGGCGGCATATGCTGTACAATAAAAATTGGAACATTTACTTTCTCTGAAATCACCGGTAAAACTTTTTGAAGAGTGAACGGACCTCCGGTTGAAATTCCAATTGCAATTGCTTTGTAACCGATACGTGGAATTTCACGGATTACATTTGTTGGTCGTTTAGGAAGCGAACCCGGTGCCGCAGAACTTCTGATTCGCTTCAACCGGTCTTTCAAAGATTTTTGCCGTACAATCTCTTTAATTTTTTGAATTAGATCTTCTTTAATTGCAGCAATATTCACACTTACATAAGAAAGTTCTTTAGGAATAAAATCAACCGCGCCAAGTTCCATTGCTTTGATTGTAGCCTGAGCTCCTTCTGTTGTAATTGAACTTACCATAATTACGGAAGTCGGGCATTCGGTCATTATTTTTTTGAGTGCGGTCAAACCATCCATTACAGGCATTTCAATATCAAGAGTTATTATATCGGGCTTCAAACTTTTAGCCAGATCAAAACCTTCTTGACCGTTACGGGCAGTGCCTACCACAGTAATTTCGGGATCGCTTCCGATCATTATAGATAATGATTTTCTCATGAAAGCCGAATCATCAACAATCAGCACAGAAATATTTTCTTTCAAGAATTCCTTTCCAATCTATTAAATAGCTCAATAATATCGAGAATCATTACAACAGTACCGTCTCCCATAATTGTAGAACCGGCAACTCCGTCAATTTTTCCAAGGTAAGATCCAAGTGATTTAATCACAACTTCCTGTTGACCGATTAATTCATCTACTTTTATTCCGTAACGTTTTTCGGCAATCCCTACTTCAACTACATATTGCCATTCTTGTTCAACTTTTTTCTTTCCGTTGGATTTACCAGCAAGAAGATAATCTAACGTGACAAGCGGAAGTACCGAATCACGTAATTGTATTACTTCTTTTCCTTTGATTGAGTGAATTTGATTTTTATCAACTCTTAGAACTTCAATTACAGATCCAAGAGGAATAACCAGATAATCACCGAGTGCTTTAACAATCATACCGGAAATAATTGCCAGTGTAAGAGGAAGCTTGATAATAATTTTTGTTCCTTTTCCGGTCTCAGATTCAATGTTAATTATACCGCGTAACTTTGCAACATTTGTTTTAACTACATCCATACCTACACCGCGTCCAGAAATATTTGATACTTTATCCGCGGTAGAAAAACCCGGGAGAAAGATTAGATGCATCATTTCCTGCCGGGAAAATTCTTTGGCACGTTCGCGGGTTACCAATCCTTTTTCAATTGCCTTCTCGCGGATTACATTGGGGTCTATTCCTTTTCCATCATCGTCAATTGTAATGACAACGTTATTGCCTACATGTTCAGCAGATAGTATAACGGTTCCTTTTGGATTTTTTCCGGCTTTGGTACGGGTTTCTGGATTTTCAACTCCATGGTCAACTGAATTGCGAATAAGATGAACAAGCGGATCGTTTATCTCTTCAATAAGATTTTTATCAACCTCGGTATCCTCACCTTTAATTACAAGTTCAACTTCTTTTCCAAGATCACGGCACAGATCACGGACAAGGCGTGGATAACGATTAAATATTTTTCCAATTTTAATCATGCGGAGTTTCATTACAACTAGTTGAAGCTCTGTTGTCATCAAATCAATTTGTTTTGTAACCTCTCCAAAGTCTTTAGAAAATGTTGTGCCTTCATTTTCAATTGCGAATTTAGAATTTACTTGAGAGAGCCGGTTTCTTCCGAGAACTATTTCCGAAACAATATCAAGTAAATCATCAAGTCTATCAACATCTACACGTATTGTGTTTTCTTGAATCGAGGCTGTTTGAGTTGTTTTCTTTAAATGATGTTTGATTTGGTCATTCTGGTTTTGCTTTGGTTCGAACATCTGCATATCTGCGGCAAGAATATCTTTGGATTTTTGATCGAGTTCATCAATCAAATTCTTTACTCCCGCCATTTCAACTGCGGTTCCCGTGCTTTCAATTTCGTTTATCAAATGTTCCAATGCCGCATTAGCTTCGTCGGTATTGAAGTCTTCATTCTTATCAATTTCGATTTTTTTTAGAAGACCTTTAATTGTATCGTAACCTAGTATGATTCCATCCATTAAATGAGTACTTAAACTAACTTCACCTTTCCGGAGTTTGTTCAGAATATCTTCTGCTTTATGTGTAACATTAGGAAGTTTCTCCAGACCAAGAAATCCTGAAGTTCCTTTGATTGTGTGAAATGATCTAAAGATTTGATTGAGCAGATCGGAGTCTTCCGGTCTTTTTTCAAGTTCAAGAAGATCGAAATCCAATTTTTCTAAAATTTCCTTGGTCTCAATTAAAAAGCTTTCAACAATCTCCTTCATGTCGAGATCGATCAGCGTCGGATTTGGTATATTTTCATTCATTGTTTTGCAAAGAGTTTATCAATTTCTGCTTGTGATGCTTTAGTTAAATTATCGGCTACTAATGAATCTACTAATTCTTGGGAACCAGTATTTTTATCATATCTGGCATCCGCGTTGAATGATGCATCTCTTGGATACTGATGTTCATCAATAATTAATCCATTATTCTCTTTATCATCTAATTCGGTTAAAAGTCCGCCAAGTTTTTCTTGAATTGATTGGATCAAATGATTTACCGAAGAGAGCTGCTGGGCGGTTATGTCCTGAACTTGCAGTGAAATTGTAATGTTCATCATTCTTTCTTTAATTTTTGCAACAAGTCCTAGAAGCGATTCGATGTCATCGTCATCTCCGATTTTTTTCTTGAGAGATTCTAATTTCGATTCCATTCCTTTTACATCAAGTGCCATTCCGTCAACTATATCAAGAATTTCGGTTGTTGCGACTTCGGTTGCGCTTGTAACACTGTTAATCTGCAATGCCGCCTTTGGCATTTTGCTTGTGCTTTCGTGAATAGAGCGGTTCACATTTTCTAAAAGGGGAACTGTATCCTGCATAAAATCTAAAATCTTTTGAAGAATAGGGATTAGCTTTTGTCCATAGACAAAGAATGATTTTAAGTCACCTAATTTTTGGAATATATTTTCCATGCTAATTTTTTGATCCATAATAATCCCCTTAAACCGCTGAACTAACTATTTGTTCAATTTTTTCTTTTAGTATCTGCGGAGTGAATGGTTTGACTACATAGTTATTTACTTTTGCCTGAAGCGCTTCAACAATATCTTCCTTTAAACCGCGAGTTGTAACCATAAGGATTGGTATTGTACCGAATTTATCGTTTGAGCGAATTGCTTTAACAAGTTCAAGGCCGGAAACGTCCGGCATATTCCAGTCTGTAATTACAAAATTTATTGAGTCGTCCGCTGATAATTTAGCCAGGGCTTCTCTGCCGTCTCCAGCTTCAACAAAAAGATCGTGACCAATAGTCTTTAAAGAGTTAGCAACAATCCTTCTCATTGTTACCGAATCATCAACGACTAAAAATTTAAGTGCCATAATTATTCCTTTAGTTTAGATATTTAGAAACTTCATAAACAACCCGTTTAGGATCAAACGGTTTAACGAGATACGAATTAGCTCCGCATTCCAATCCTTTCTGAATGTCCTCTGTATTACCTAATGAAGAAAGAACGATAATTGGTAGATCACAGTACTCACCGTTTTTTCTAATTGAGGTTATCAGTTCATAGCCATCAACATTTGGCATATTCAGATCCGTAATAACCAAATCAACTTTTTGATTGGGAAGAATTTCAATTGCTTCCATGCCGTCCGAACAACTGATTATTTCAAAACCCTTTACAGAAAGAGCAACTGAAACAAATTTTCTTAAAGTCGGAGAATCATCCGCAACTAATATTACTTTTTTCATAATCCCCTACTCCTTTTTGTAGCCGACGGTGTTTGGATAACTGAGCAATTTAAATGCTTTTGAAATTCCGTGAAGTGTTTCCGAATAGCCAATAAATAGATGCCCGCCTTTGTTTAAGGAGTTATATAAATTGGCAATAACTTTTGTCTTAGAAGCCTGGTCGAAATAAATCAGTACGTTCGCACAAAAAATTACATCAAAATTGAACATAGTTTTCATCAACGAGTCATCGTAAAGATTCATCAATTTGAAAGTTGCCATCTTCTTTATTTCGGGATTAACTTCAAATGCACCGGTGGTTTGTTTAAAATATTTTTTTAGATAGTATGGAGGTGTGTTTCGTACGGAATAATCCCTGTAAATTCCGCTTAATGCGGTATCAATTACAGCATTGTTTATATCAGTTCCCACAACTTCTAATTCTACGTTCGGGTAACGAGGTTTAATAAGGTCTTGAAATATCATTGCAATTGAATAGGCTTCTTCACCGGATGAACTCGCAGCACTCCATATTCTAACTTTGTTTTTGCCCAATGCTGTTTTAGAAGCAATAACTTCCGGAAAGATTTGTGAAGCAAGTACATCTAATTGCGGTTGATTCCTGAAGAAAAATGTTTCATTAATTGTTATTGCCTCAAAAAAATATTTTCTTTCTGCAACCCCGCCGGTTCCGAACTTAATCATATCATAATATTCTTCGAATCTTTTTAGTCCGAGAAAATTCATTCTGCGTTGTAAACGGCTTTCTAAAAAATATTTTTTGTTATCCTGAAAATAAATACCTGAATTTTCATAAATGTATTTGCGGATAGTCTCAAACAATGCCGTAGTCATTAATGCCGATTTTTCCGAGAAAGACGAAAATTGTTTTGCGACTCCCGAAGGATTAAGTGTTGGATTCATAGTTTCAGTTCGCATTTATGGATTGTGGAGAAATGTTTTTAATACCGGCTGTATAAGCGGCTCTTTCTCGTATCATTTCATCTTCATCAACAGCCAGCTTTTGAATAACCGAATTAAAGGCATCTCCGGGGATGTTTTCTATAATTTCAAGAAGGCGTAAACGGTTCCAATTATTTTCATCAGCGGCCATAACATCAACAAATAGAAGTGCGCTTTCACGGTCGAGTTCAAATAAGATTTCCATAGACAAGCGTCTGACTTCTTCATCATGATGATTTAACAATCCGCTTACACCATGTATAATATTTCTGATATCCATCTGTGTAACATTTAGATTTAGCGAGTAAGCTTTTCCATAATTTATTGTTGCAAGAAATAAGCTAAGAATATTTCTCAAGTTGTGCGGGTTTTGATTTATCAATCTTGTTATTTCATGGTAGATGAAATCTGAATTTCTATAAATTTTCGAACTTATCATTTCGTCAAGTTCATAGTCATCACCTAAGAGACTAAGGCTTGCGCTTAGAATATCTTTATCATCAAAAGAATCAACAAGAGTGAACGCAATTTTTTTATGTTCCGGTCTTCCTTCGGCAATTGTGTAAAGCAGAAGGTTTTTCATTCTATTATCAAAAGGAATATCGAGATTAAATTTTTGTTTGAGTGTAAAAATCGAAGTTATTAACGGAAGCACAAGGGTTCCGCTTATCTCCATCATCTGTTCAAGTAAAAAGAAAAATGTATTTATATCTCCAAGCTTTCCAAGGCTTTCCAAAATGGAATATTTTGTTAATTCATCTTCGTCTTTAAAACAGTTTACCAAAAAGTCGAGTGCGGATTTAGACCCTATTTTACCTAGCGCTTCTACCAATGTGGGTTTATATAATTCGTTCCTATCATAGAACAGAATCATTACTTCAACCGCCCCTTCAAAACGGATATTACCCAATGCTTCCAGACATGCAAGAACAACATTATCATTTTCTGTTGCGCTTATAACTTCCATTATAAAAAATGCAGCCCGTTCATCTCCTACAAGTCCAAGCACATCAATTATAAATATGAGTGTGTTGTTATCATTCTCGTGATTGAAATTTATGAGTGGTTCTACCGAAAGCGAACCAAGTTTAATTAATATTTCACCAGCTAAATTCCGAACTGAAATGTTATTCGATGTTACAAATTGTGCTACCATACTCGGGAATTTTGGATTTCGGTTGTTTATAATTAGCATTGTTGCGGCATTACGAACGCCTTTATCTTCGTCTGTCAGCAAATTTGAAACCGACTCGCATAATGGACCAGATAATTCTTGCTGGTCAAGATTGTTTAAAATTTCGATTTTTCTTTCCGCTTCGCTGGTTCTTAACAGATTAATCGTTGTTGATTCGTCGTACATTTTCATGTCGCATTTTTAAATGGTGAACTGATTATAAATTAATTTCTTGCTAAAATTCTTTTATTAGTTACTTATAAAGACAATTAATGTGCCTCAAAAATTTTCATTTTGTTTAATAAATTCGTTTGCTTTGCTGCTGTCGTGTGTTGAATATTAGCCAACTGTAAGTGGATGAACATTCATCTGTAAGGTTACGCTCAATTCTTTGAATAATTGCAAAATGCTTCAATCTATTATCGGATGGTTTTTGAAATATTTAATCATTTTAGAGCTGGAAATGCGAAAATCTAATTTGAGAAAAGAAAGATTAGAAGATTGGAGAAGTTTATATAATTACAAAAATCGAAATACTTAGTTATTAGTTAATATTCTTGGTTACTTCGATACCCAGTTGTTCCATTCTATAGCGCAGTTTCGACCTTGAAAGACCAAGTACCTTTGCGGCTTTTACTTGATTACCGTTTGTTATCTTTAATGTTTTCTGGATCAGCGTTCTTAAGACCAGGTCAATTTTTACTCCTTTTGGCGGGACTTGAAGAATAAATTTTTCATCATCATTTCCATGGGCATCCTTCCCTTCAATTAAAAATGAAAAATGATGATCACTTAATTCTTCCTCTTCGGCAAGTAGAACAACTCTTTCTATCACGTTCCGAAGCTCTCTTATATTACCCTTCCATATATACGCTCGTAGAAGACCAAGCCCGGCAGCATCGATTCCCGAAATATTTTTACCAAATTTTTTTGCGAATTCATTCAAGAAAGAGTAAGCAATGTAAATTATATCCTCTTTTCTCTCCCGCAATGGAGGAATATTTATCTTAGCTACATTTAGACGGTAGTACAAATCCTCACGGAACATTCCTTTACCAACTTCTTCTTCCAAATTTTTATTGGTTGCGGCAAGAACTCTGACATTTACCGAGACTTCTTTTTCTCCTCCAAGGCGGTAAAATTTTCTTTCTTGAAGAACGCGTAAAAGTTTTACCTGAAGATCCAAAGTGAGTTCACCGATTTCATCCAATAAGATTGTGCCTCCGTCGGCAAGTTCAAATTTACCAAGCTTTGTTTTTGTTGATGCGCCTGTAAATGCGCCCTTTTCATGACCGAACAATTCGCTTTCCGCAAGGTCTTTAGGAATGGTTGCGCAGTTAATTGTAATAAAAGTAGCATTGCAGCGGGGACTTTGCTGATGAATAAACTTTGCAAATACTTCTTTACCGGTACCGCTTTCACCCTCAAGAAGTATGGTTGTATCTGTGTTTTTAGCAAGTTTTTCTACCGAGGACACGATGCGTTGAATTTTTATGCTTTTACCGAAAAATTCTTTTGTAAGTACATTCTCTTCCAACAAAGTATGAAGTTTATCAACCTGCATTTTGAGACTAAGATTCTCGACCGCTTTTTCCAAGACAAATTTGAGTTGTTCAAGATCAATCGGTTTAAGAAGAAAATCAAAAGCACCGGCTTTGATAGCCGTAACCGCCATCTTTACATCTGCATAGCCGGTTATCATAATTACAGGAATTGCAGAATGTTTTTTCTTCAGTAAACGAAGGACATCAATACCATTATGGGTTGTAAGATAGATATCAAGAAGAATTATATCGGGTTGAAATTGTTCAATAAATTGTTCAACTTCTCCGGCATTCAAACAGGTGGAAACATCGTAACCAATTTTTATCAAAACTTTTTTTAATGAGGCTGAGACCAGATCATCGTCGTCAACTATCAAAATTTTTGCTGTCATAATTTTCATCTTCTCTGTGAAAGTATCTATTAATTATCATGCATGGCAAATTTAATCGAAAATGTTGTGCCTTTTCCATATTCTGATTCAAAAATCATTTCTGCGTTAATTTCTTCCGAGAGCATTTTACAAACCCCGAGTCCAATGCCATGTCCATTACTTTTTGTAGTAAAAAATCCGGATAAGATTTTCTCTCTGTCTTCTGGTTTAACACCAATACCAAAATCTTGTGTTTCCCAGATTACATAAGAAGTATTTTTCAATTTTTTCTTTGAACTCCGGATTATAATATTACCTTTTTCTTCTGATGCTTCAATTGCGTTGTTTATAAGATTAAGGAAGATCTGCATTAGTTTATTTTTATTCACATTTAGCAGAGGTAGATCATCTTCAAATTCCTTTTTTATTGTAACTCTTTTACTGCGTGCGGTAGTTGAAATTATTTTTAAACATTTATCGGTTAATGAAGATATAGATACTTGGTGCGATTTTTCCGTGGGCTTACGTGTAAAATCAAGAACATCTTCAATTAAAAAATTCACCTGTTCAAAAGCATCCAGGGTATCGCAGACAATCTCTTTAATATCGGTTGGTAAATCATCTTGTGCCATTTTCATATAATCAAGATTTAGTTTGATGGCGGAAAGAGGGTTTCTGATTTCATGTACTAACCCGGCCGTTAACTTTCCCAGCAAGATTAACTTATTCTCTTGTACAAAATCTTTCATAGGCTGTTTCCGACACTACTTGAATGGAACGAAGTCATTACTGAAACAAAAATAAATAAATTTGACCGAAGTATGAATATAAATTTCTTTTAATATTTAGAATTGGAGAAGTGGTGGAAAGACCGGAAATTAAAACTAAAGGTGGTTTACCTTTATGAAGTTCGTTTTATGCAGATAAACCACCTTATTTATTAGGACCAGTATGAAACTGATTTTTTACAAACCGACCTTTTAAGAATGTATTAGCTTTCCATTACTTCGGACACTTAATCTTTTCGTTTCTTTAGAGATTATAAACTTTGCAGTCAGCTCTTGCAGATTGATTGTGAGTTTACTCAAGTCTTCAGATGCTCTTGCTATCTGTGAAATACCCTGAGAAGTTTCTCTTGTAACGTTATTAATGCCTTCTATATTTCGGCTGATCTGTTCAGAAGAATTAGACTGTTCTTCGCTGGCTGCTGCCACTTGAATAACTGTATCGGAAACTCTTTGCGCAACATCAATAATATCTCTTAAAACATTTTCTGCTTCGTTAGCCAGTTTTTTTCCGTTTTCAACTTCTTGTGTTCCTTGTTCCATAGAATGAACGGCTTCACTCGTATCATTTTGAATAGTTTTAATCATGCTTGCGATTTCTTTAGTTGCTTTGGTTGTCCGTTCGGCTAACTTTCTAACTTCATCGGCAACAACGGCAAATCCTCTTCCTTGCTCTCCGGCGCGTGCGGCTTCTATTGCAGCATTCAGAGCTAATAGATTTGTCTGATCTGCGATATCATCAATAACTTGTATTATCTCGCCAATCTTATCGCTGCTTTTTCCAAGCGCAAAAACCATTTCGGCGGATTTTTCAACAACTTTACTAATGCGGTTCATACCTTCGATAGTTTGATGAACAACCATGCCGCCTTTTTTGGCCTGCTCGCCGGCATTTTTAGATGTAGCCGCCGCAAAGGATGTATTTTTAGTATTATCCAAAATTGATTTTGTCATCTGTTCAATGGCGGCTGCAATTTCGTTTGTCTGAACACTTTGTTCTTGAGCACCTGCAGCCATCTCTTCTGAACTTGAAGAGATTTGGTTTGCCGCACTTGCCGTCGCCGAAACCGACTCTGTTACTTCCAATAGAGTTTTATTTAAAGATTCAGAAACCGCATTTATACTGTTCTTAATTAATTGATGATCACCTTTATAATCACCTTCAACTCTTGTGGTTAAATCACCGGTCGCCATAACAGCCAATACTTTAGTCCCTTCTTTAATTGGGAAAAGAATTGTATCAAGAGTTTTATTCATTCCCAGAACTATTTCCTTAAATCCGCCATCAAATCTTTCAGCATCACCGCGAACTGTGAGATTACCGTTTGAAGCCGCCTCAGTCAAATGACTGATCTCATTTTTTAATTCTTCAAGAGTATCAATTTCTTTATTAAAACAAATTGCAAGTTCGTCTTCCGAAGAAGCAGGAGTTACTTTTTCAAATATTCCAGCAGAAATTTTCTCTGCAGCTTTAATTTTTTCTTTTTGTGCATCGCGGAATTGTATAAGCATCTCTTTCATTTCGCCAAATTCATCTTTAGAATCAACTTTCAGATCAATATTAAAATTTCCTTTGGAAAAATCAGTCATTGCTAATTTAAAATCATTTATTGGGTTTGTAATTGCGGGTGCAATAATAAAAAGCGCAAGCCCGAACACAATTGTTCCCATTACCATTCCGACTATAATTAAAATTTTACCGCTATAAAGTCTTTCAGTAATTCCCTCACTCAAAACAGTTCCCCGTTCATCCAAATAGTCTTCAACAACCTTAAATTTATTTTTCATTTGAGCCGAGACTTCTTCTCCCGAAGTGGTTGCAACAACACTTGCCATTTCATAATCATGCATCAGCCCTGCACTTAGAATAGCATCTATGACTACAGTTTTATAATTAACCCAAGTCTTTTGAATTTCGGCAATATCATTTTTTACCTTTGGATCAAATTCTTTTGCTGCGAGATATTTAAAAATACTGTCTGCGGAAATTTTTTCTTTACTTATAAATTTAATATCTGATGCAAACTCACTTTGAAAGGCTGCTACCGAAAATTTCATTAAAGTAAATTGTATTGTCTTGAATTTGTTATCAAGCTCGTGGATTTTATTCTGTGGCTGAAGAAATTCCGTAAAGAGAGATTCCTTTTCTTGCTTTGCCTTATTCATTTGATAAAATGAATTAATAGCAATTATTGTTGAAACTGCAGCAATAATAAAAAAACCTATTTGGATTTTACGAATTACCTTTACGTTTTTGAGCGTGAACATTTTATTCTCCTAGATTTTAAGACAGCTTAAAGGTAAGGGCTAATGAAAATTTTGCTTTTACGGAAACACCTTTATCTACTCCCGGTGTAAATTTGGTTTTCTTAATTGCTTTCACTGCTTCCTCATCGCATCCGTATCCAATACCTTTCACAATTTTTACATCATCTACATCACCTTTTTCATTAACATATATAAGCACATATACTTTTCCTTCGGTTTTGGTTCTTTGCGCCATTTCCGGATAGCTAATTTTTTTCATTATGCCTTCAAAACCGCCGACAGGTGTTGGCATTTTTTCGGCAGATAATAGATAATCATCTTCGCCGGAGAATGTATTTTTTATTTCTGCTCTATTTGTTGTTGAAAGAAATAGCGTAAAAAAGAAAAATGAAAAGAATATTTTATTGTAATTCATTATGATTTTCATGATTGATCTCCTTAAATGTTTACAATCTGTTCTTATATTCGTTTAGTTTGCACAAGAGTTTAATTTTATTTTCACTTTAGTAGTACAAATAAAAACTAAACAAGTCGGAAGCAACTAGATTTGTGCGTGCACCCTAACCCATTATTTTTATTTAAAAAATCCCCCATGTGTAAACCTTAAAAATTCTTTTTCGAAGCACACGATTTATTATATGAGGCAGATACCGAATTATCTGGGTTTGCTAAAATGTTACGATTGTATTCACAAGCCATTTCTCGTCTTTGTCTAAAAAAGTTCCGGCTGTGCTTTTCATCGTCCTGGCATCGGTTGTCATAATCTGTCTGTTTAATACTATCTCTATTTTGTCGTTCGGTTTCCAGGCTAGGCCTGCAATAAGGAAATTGATCTTGTCATTATCTTTATTAGTATCAAGATCGCAAGAATCGTACCTGAAGAGTAATGAAAGTTTAGGCTGCAAATCTCCAACAGGTAGTTTAATTTCTGTGAATAATGAGAAGACATTACCGGAAACATCAGCAGCATTTACCGCACCATCCGTTCTTGAATCATACTCAGCTCCGACTAAGACCACATCGTAAGAATAGCCTAGGAGTCCACCAAATCTTTGTTTCTTTAATCCGGCAGCACCATTTTTTCCTAAATAAGTGTATCCGCCTAAAGTAAGTGTTTTAAACTCTTCCGAATTTGGTAAAGGGACTAACGATACTCGCAATACTATGTCTTTGTATTTACTTGATTCCGGTGCGCTGTATGTTTCACCATTAAAAACGTATCCAGCTAATTCACCATATTTATCCGGCAGTAAATATGTTACTGATAAACCGAGATCGGCTGTTTGTATATATCCGTATTTGTCGTTCGCAGTTTGTGCAACTCCGCGGTATTTCCAAAAAACTTCGACTGCACCGTTCCATGGACCCGGAATCATACCGGCCTTAATAGAGAGAGACGATAATGGACTGAAATCAACGAACGCAAATTTCATTCTTACTGCGAGACCGGAATAATATGTGCCTGAAGTAGAATTTCTATATACATCCGTTGTCATTTGGAATTTCCAATTTTCAGAGACTTGAGATTTTGCTGTAAAGTACATTCGTTCAATGTCAAATTTGTTAAAATCACGCCCATCTATTCCCTGGACTGTATAAGAATAATTCCCGAAGAAAGATGCACTGAAATTAATAGGAAGTGAACTTTGTGTTTGAGCTAAAACAGATTTACTTACGAACAAACACAATCCTAGTACAATAGATGAAGTAAAGTATCTTCTCATTTATTTATCCTTTCAAGTTATTTGAATTATTTATAGATCCGTTTTTTTTGACTTCAATTTCTTACGTAACTATTAAAAAGAATTAATGACTAATCAACACTGTGAGTTTAAATTCGAATTGCTCTTCTGATGATTCCTCATGAAATCATTTCGATTATATGAAGATGTCTTGCTTATTTTGTTTTTGAGTTACAATTCTCTTTATCTCCATAATTAATTCTGATTACATAATCGCAAAAAAGATTAATATTTTAAGAAACACTTGCCAGCTTAATTTAACGACAACGAGGTAAGTTTTAGATTTATTAAATGATAACGAGAATAAAAAAGGAGGAGATTGTTAGGATCTCCTCCAAAATGAAATTACGATTTAATGATTACTCCGTTTGATCTGACCGAAAGACTACTTTTAGCAAACGTATTTTTATTGGCATGTATTGCACTTGTTGAATGATCTTCAATTTTGAATTTAGAAATGAGTTCTTGCAGATCAAGAGTTAATCTGTTCAAGTCTTCTGCTGCACGCGCAATCTGCTGGACACCTGATGCGCTCTCTTGCGTTACATTACTTATTGCCTCTATATTTTTACTTATTTCTTCTGCCGTTGCGCTTTGTTCTTCGCTCGCTGCTGCTACTTGTGTTACTATATCTACTACTTCATCCGATCCTGATATTATTTCTTTTAATGATTGTCCAGCTAAATCGGCTAACTGTTTTCCTTTTTCAACTTCTTTGGTTCCTTCTTTCATCGAGATAACTGCTTCTGCAGTATCTTTTTGAATCTGTTTAATCATTATTGCAATTTCTTTTGTAGCCTTTGTTGTTCTCTCTGCCAATTTTCTCACTTCATCGGCAACAACTGCAAAACCTCTCCCTTGTTCACCTGCACGTGCCGCTTCTATGGCTGCATTCAATGCAAGTAAGTTTGTTTGATCTGCTATATCATCAATGACTTGAATTATCTCTCCGATTTCATTACTACTTTTACCTAATGTTTGAACTAACTCAGCCGATTTTTTCACAACGAGAGAGACTCGATTCATTCCTTTAATCGTTTCTTCTACAACTCTTCCGCCTTCTTTTGCAACTTCGCCCGAATTTTTTGCTGCTTCGGCTGCGTTTGAAGAATTTCTAGTCGTGTCCATTATTGTTTTGGTCATTTCTTCCATCGCACCTGCAACTTCTGTGGTTTGAGAACTTTGTTCCTGTGCTCCTGCAGCCATTTCTTCGCTGCTTGATGAAATTTGACTGCTTGCACTTGCTGCAGCCTGAACAGCTTCAGTAACTTCCGATAAAGCGTGACTGAATGATTCGGCCAGACCATTTATATTTTCTTTTATTAATGCATAGTCACCTTTGTAGTCACCCGTCATTCTGGTTGTTAAGTCTCCAAGCGCCATCTTTTCCAAAACATGACTCGACTCATTAATCGGGTGTACAACCGCATCAAGAGTAGCATTTACACCATTAATTATTTCCTTAAATTCTCCTTTATGCATATTACTATCTGCTCTATATTCAAGCCTACCCTCTACTGCGGCTTTTGAGAGTGCCATTGAATCTTCAACAAGACTCTTCAAACTATATTTAATAGTTTGAAATGCTTTTCCCAACAAATCCTTATCTGATAAGAGTAAAACTTCTTTTCCAAAATTTCCGTCGGCGAATTCTGTCCCTAAAATAGACCTCTCCGTCATACTCGTCTGCAATTTTTTCAGAGCCGTATTCAGCTTCCCTATTTCATCGCTTCTTTCGGATACGCTTACATCTACGATCTCTCCATAGGAAAGTTTTTGAATATTACTTACAGATACTTCCAAATCCGCAACAATTTTCTTTTTAATAAAAAACATGGACATGACAAATGTAAAAACGATTGCAAAAGCTGCTAGAAGAATTGCTGCTAATCTTTGTGTTGCCATGTCGGATTTCATTCCGGCAAGAGAATATCTTACACTTACAACTGCAAGTGGTTCACCATCTTTAGATCCATGACAATCATTGCATGCTTTATCAGATAGGATCAATTCAATGTTTCTAAAAACATCCTTGTCTTTAAATGTTTCTGAAAGAGCTTTTGGCTGTTTCGATTTTAGAGCTGCCCGTTCATCTTGGTCCATTTTTTCTTCAGAACCGCTTTTAACTTTATCTGAAGGAGTTACCCTAAGTTCAACAAGATTTTCTGTGTCTTTCACTTTTTGTATGTATGGCCCAACATCGGAGGAACCTTGAGACATAGCAAAAGAAATCGACTTTATCATTAATTGGCTTGCATTGTGAACTTCTTGACGCATAGAATTTATTTTCGAATTGCTTTCTAGCACTAATAAAACAATTATCAATACGCTCAATGTTAAGAACAGACTTATTGAAACTATTAACCCCACTTTTTTAGAAATTGAGTATTTCATTTATCCCTTCAATAAATTAATAAACATAAGATTTAGAATTCCTCGTATTAACGACTTTGTAGCAAGGTGAAGAAGCTTTGCGGATTCTTTATCAGTTAAGATATTCATCCTCCTTTTATCGCATTACCGAGAATATTTAATTATTATTTTCGGACAAAATTTCAAAAACTTAAATAAAAAGTTGCGGATGCGTTTTTTATAGTGTTAATGGACTAACTTGCCTAGGTATATTGAATTTACTTTAAATGAATTAATGATGATGTGTCGCTAAAAATGAGCATGTCTTAATACATAGTTAGTTTAATTCTTATTCCGTTTTGAAAAACTGAAAAACGATGAATGATATTTAATATTAATTAGGCTGCTTTCTTTAACTTATTTTCACATTCATAAATTATCTAAACATTCGAATATGCAGCGTTTGACCACCTATTATATATAACACTAAATCATACCAAATGAATGGAATCCTCTCATACAAAGAAAGAATGTAGAATTTTATTTTCTCAATCAGTTCACAGTCTCTAGAACTTCTTTTTCTTCCTGGTGTAATATTTTGTCCAGATCTAAAAGTATGAGGAGCCTATCTTCTAATTTTCCAACAGCCGTTATATAATTAGAATTGATACCTGCAACTATCGATGGCGGCGGTTCCATAATATTTCTTGGTATTCTTAATACTTCGCTTACCGAATCGACTAAAAATCCAACTGTTTTGCCGGTTAGATCTACTACAATTATCCTTGTATCTTTATCATATTCTCTATTCGGCAAATCCATTTTCACTCGCAAATTAACAACCGGTATAACTCTACCGCGGAGATTGATAACTCCCTCTACAAACTCCGGAGAGTTCGGCACTTTTGTTACCTGTGTCATTTTGTTAATCTCTTGGACGTTCAAAATATCTATACCGAATTCTTCATTGGCAATTTTAAAACTTACTAATTGTAGGAGTTCCGTGGATTCATTCTTGGCTTCAGGATTGGTGTTCATAAAAAATCTCCCTTTATGTTTTTATTAAATTTATTTCCGTCATTATAAATATGATTTCAAAAAGATATCTAAACGAGAACTAATTAAAATTCTGCTCTTTATTATCTAAATATTAACCCAAAAGTTTAATCAATAATAAATGAATTCTTTCTATAGAATGACATGGATTCGGATGGAATGCATTTTGAAATTTTTGAGAACCATTCGGCTCACCTTTTTATATAAATCCGAGACCAGTAATTTCAAATTTATCATGATTGTGAAGTATTATTCTAGAAAATAAATTCCACCCATTCCGATAAAGTTCTGGAAAAGCAGCTCGTTTTTATTGGCTAATATTATTCACATGATTGATAACGCTCATTTAATATAATTCTATCTGTTTGTTGTGGAATGAATCAACTGCAATTCACCCTCAATAAGTAGCGTAAATATTCGATAATTGTATAGTGGATTTACATACTATGTACAGTATGGCATTTGAATTGTACGTTATTCAGGATGTATTACGAGTAATTTGTCTTCACAATTAGGGGTATTATGAAATGTTTTTAGCAAAAAAGCAGGTTTCCGGAATTATTTTTTGGATGATTAGGAAATTTTCTGATAGAGAAAATTTTTTCAGCGGTATAAATATAAAACAAACTATGTGATTTTTTGATGAAAGAGAAAAACAACGGAATAGTCGGCTCTATTTTTACCGAAGATCTCATGGAAAACTTTTCGCTCGGTATATTCAGAATTACAGCCGAGGGGAGACTTACATTTGCGAACAATTCATTTATCCAAATGATTGGATTCTCTTCACCGGATGATTTGATTGCCGGTTTGGGAACGAACGATGATTTGAGAAAATGTTTTTCATTGGAAAAGTTTTCAAAACATATTAAGAATAATAAATTAACTGAATCGGTAGAGAACCGGTGGATCAAAAAAAATGGCCAGTCAATTCTTCTTAAAGAACATATCAATGCTGTAATGGACAGTAATAACAATGTATTGTACTATGACTGCATGGTTGAAAATGTTACCGATCTTGCCATCATTGAAAAATTAATTCATTCTATTCATATTACTGATTACTCAATTCTGAAAGCTCTACCCGACTTGATATTTGTTCTTTCATGTAATGGTGTATTTCTCGAATGCAAGAATGGCAAATACCAAAATCTTTTTCCCGATACAGATCAATTTAACGGGCATTCTGTTTACGCAGTCTTTTCCAAAGAGATTGCTGATAAAATTCTCAATACTATATTAAAGGCACTCCAAACGGGAGAAGTGGAAACATTTGAATTCGAACTTGGAAACGGTAATCCCGATGAATTAAAGTTTTTTGAAGCGCGGTTTGTGATTAGTGAATATGAAAAAGTGCTTATGATTTTACGTGATATTACTATTCAGAAGCTTTCGGAAATTCAAATACAAAAATTTACCGAGGAACTGAAACACCTAAACACAACAAAAGACAAGTTCTTTTCCATCATTAGTCATGATTTAAGATCTCCAATAAACGGTCTACTAGGTTACGCAGAAATTTTGGCGAATGAACTTGATAGTCTTGACAAGGATGAGATTCGCGAGTTTGCAATGAACATCGTAGAAATTTCAAAGACTACAAATTCTTTGTTAACAAATATTCTTGATTGGTCGCGTGTTCAATCGGGCAGAATTTCTTTCCAGCCGGAAATGATAAACATTTGGAAAAGCTCGGATAGAATTTTTAATCTTCTCAGTCCTTCGGCGTCGAATAAGAATATATCGCTTATTAATACAATCAAAAAAGAAACTTTTATTTACGCCGATGAAAACATGATTCACTCCATTTTAATAAACTTGACCGGAAATGCAATTAAGTTTACAAACAACGGCGGATATGTACAGCTTGCATGTGAGGAAAATGAGAATCATTTTCATTTTACTGTGACCGATAACGGAATTGGGATTTCTAAAACAAATATTGAAAAGCTTCTTAACTCAGATATTATATTTTCCTCCAACGGCACCGCAAAAGAGAAAGGAACCGGTTTAGGATTATTACTCTGCAAAGAATTTATAGAGAAACATTCCGGTAAAATTTGGATCGAAAGCGAAGAAGGACACGGTACAACATTCAATTTCACAATAGCAAAAATTAAATTAGAATCATTAAGCGGAGAGGGGCATTGTTAAAATTTTTAGTTGTAGACGATGATGAAATAATCAGAGCCATGGTAAAGTCAATTTTGAAGAAAAAATTTGACTGCGAGGTATTTGAAGCCAATAATGGAAGGACCGGTTTGGAAGTAATAGAAAAAAACATGCCGGATATAATTCTTCTTGATCTAATGATGCCTGTAATGGATGGAGTTGAGACTTTAGATGCAATAAGAGCCAATTCTGCTTATAAGAATATTCCCGTAATAGTTATTACTGCAGTTGGTGATAGAGAAATTATAAGAAACCTTAGTGAAAAAAAAATTACCGATTATATCTTGAAACCAATTGATGTAAGTAATACCGTAGATCGAATCCAGAAAATGATCAACCGGCTAAATGAAACTAAAACAAATGATTTATTAGATAAGAAAGAAGAGTTGAACAGTAAAGTTGGCTTAATGCCAATTTTAATTGTAGACACTGATACGGAATTTAAAGCCTTTTTCTATTCTATTTTAAACGAGAATTTCACGATTTATCTAGCGTCCAATGTAACTGAAGGACTTTCTATTTTTGCAAATTATAAGCCAAAATATATTTTTATGAGTAATAGCTTAGGTCTGTTGGATAAAACTCTACTTACCCAAAAAATTAGGGAAACCGTTTCCGATAAAGAAGTTTCGATCTACCTTTTGACGGATAATACGAAACTTTTGACAACAAGAGTTTTTAGTTATGACGGTATTGTTAAAAAAACGATGGATAAAAAAATGTTTCTGAAGGATATTTACTCTGTAATGGAAAGGTTTGGATTGAAAGTGAAGAAGAGCGAGGTACAATATTCAATTTCACAATAGCAAAGAATAGCTAAATGCATTTAGCAGGGAATAACATTGGTAAGTTTTTTAATTATAGATGATGACGAATCAATTAGAACTCTTTTTAGAACAATTTTGAAGAAAAAATTTGTCTGCGAAGTATTTGAAGCCGATAATGGAGTTAACGGTTTGAGTGCTTTACAAAAGAATTTGCCTGATATTATTCTTCTTGATTTAATGATGCCTGTAATGGATGGAATTGAAACTTTGGATTCAATAAGAGCAAATCCGGCTTTTAAAACAATTCCCGTTTTTGTGATTACAGCTGTTGGAGATAGAGAAGTGATAAGAAACCTATGCGAAAAAAATATTACTGATTATCTCTTGAAACCAATTGATGTAAATGAAACTGTGGAACGAATTCAGAGAATGATCAACCGCTTGGGTGAATCTAAAAAAATTGAACCAGTCGGTAAAACCGGACGCGTCAACAGCAAAGAAAAGGCGAATCAAATATTAATCGTTGATAATGATGCGGAATTTAAGAACTTCTTCAATGATCTTTTAAATGAGCGCTTTATTATTCATCAAGCATCTAACGTAAACGAAGGTTTTACTGTTTTTTCTGATCACCAGCCAAAATTTATTTTTATGAGTAATAATCTTAGTTTGTTAGATAAAATAATTCTTTCACAAAAAATTAGAGAAATATCCTCCGATAAAGAGGTTGAGATTTATCTTTTAATTGACAATATGAAACTATTACCATCTAAAATACACAGCTATAATGGAGTTATTAGGAAAACAACAGATAAAGAATTGTTTCTAAAGGATATTTATTTCTTGAATGAAGAAATATTCGAAACGAAAAGGACAAGAATCTAAATGAAAAAGAAAGCACCTGCCGGGAAGAATATATCGGGCAGATCGAAGAAGTCCGAAGAATTATTAAAACAAAGCGAAGATAGTTTTCGCGATTTGTTCAACGCCATCAGCGATGCGATTTACATTCTGGATAAAGATGGAATATTTTTAGATGTAAACAAAAGCGCTGAAATTTTATACGGTTATAAACTGGAAGAGTTTATTGGTCGCACACCCGAATTCCTTTCAGCACCCCGAAAAAACAATATGAAAGAAATTGCGGCTTTCATTCAAAAAACTTTTACTACCGGAGAACCAACAACTTTCGAATTCTGGGGACTGAAAAAGAATGGCGTTGTATTTCCGACAGAAGTACTTCTGAATAAAGGAACTCACTTTGGTCAAGAAGTTATAATAGCAATCGGTAGAGATATAACCGACCGAATCGTTATTCAAGAAGCTCTGAGAAAGAGCGAAGAACAGTATCGAAACCTTTATCAGAATTCACCAATCGGTATTTACAGATCAACCCCGCAAGGTAAAATTCTCCTTGCAAATGCTTCTTTATTAAGGATGTTGCGATATCCATCATTCGAAGAATTACAGGAAATCGACCTTAAGAAAACATCTTATTTTAAAAAAAATTATAGAAAATCTTTTATTGAAAAGATTGAAAAAGATGGCGAAGTCATCGGGTTTGAGACAGCGTGGTTGAGAAAAGACGACACAACTGTTTTTGTAAGAGAGAATTCAAGAGCGGTTAAAGATGAAAATGGGAATATTTTATTCTACGAAGGAACTGTGGAGGATATTACTGAAAAAATAATTGCTGAGGAAGAACTGCGAAAAGAACGGGAATTATTTATGAGCGGACCTGTTTTTATCATCAACAAAAAAGCAACTTCCGGCAACCCAGCTACTTATGTTTCTCAAAATATTAAAACAACATTAGGTTATGATCCGGAAGAAATTCTTTTCAATCCGGCAATTTCTAGCTCGGTAATGCATCCAGATGATAGAGAGCGTGTTTCCAACGAAGTTAAAGCATACATTGAGGCCGGCATTTTTAATTTTGAACAGGAATATAGATTAAAGAATAAAAATGGAAAATATTGTTGGTATTCCGATTTCACTCATGTCGTAAGAAATTCCGATGGAGAAGTTACAGATTATCACGCATACCTTTTTGACATCACCTCGCGCAAAGAAGCCGAAGAGGCTTTACTGCGTTCCGAGAATGAATTAAGAAATTTAAACACGATGAAAGATAAATTTTTCTCAGTCATTGCTCACGATCTTAGAAGTCCGTTTCAAGGCTTGCTCGGAATGTCTAACATTCTGTTGGAAGATGACGAACTAACTGATGTGGAGAGAAAAACATTTATGCAGAAATTGCACGACGGGCTGAGAACTCAATTTAATTTTATTGATAATCTCCTTACTTGGAACCGTTCGCAAAGAGGCGCAATAGAGTTCCACCCTGAATCAAACGATATTTCTTCTATAATTCAAGAAACTTTGTCGCTCTTGAATGACAGTATCATAAAAAAAGATTTGAAAATCAGTAACAACTTGAACGAAAATATATTTGCTGTTTTTGATAGAAACATTCTCGCAACAGTTATCCGGAATCTAATCTCCAATGCAATCAAGTTTACAAACAAAGGCGGCGAAATTTCAATTTCGGTGTTTGAAAAAGATGGCTCTATTATTTTTTCCGTTAAAGATACCGGGATTGGTATAGACAAAATAAATCAGGAGAAACTTTTTAGAATAGACACCCACTTTTCCACCAAGGGTACAGAGGAGGAAAGTGGAAGCGGGTTAGGATTGATTATCTGCTTCGATTTTGTAGAAAAACATAACGGAAAAATTTGGGTTGAAAGTGAACTTGGAAAAGGTAGTTCATTTAGCTTTAGTATACCGAAGGATTAATGAGGGGCTTTTTTTAATGAAAAATGGTTCTATTACAAAAAAATTCTTACTAGACGAATTCGAAAAACTGAAAGCTGAGAACAAACGGCTTAAACAAGCCAATAAAAAATATTTGTCTGCTTCTCAAATGATTGAAGAAGCAAATACCATCGACGGTCTCCGGACGGAAATTGAGAATAGAAAAATTGTAGAAGAACAGTTGAGAGAAAGCGAGGAACGCTACCGGGAATTATTTGAAAGCAACCCGCATCCCATGTGGGTTTATGAACTTTCTACTCTCTCGTTTTTAGCTGTAAATGATGCAGCAGTAGAAAAGTATCAATATTCAAAAGAAGAGTTTTTGAATATGACTATTGCAGACATCAGACCAAAAGAAGATATTCCCAAACTTTTAAAAAGTATTCCGAAGAAAGATGCTGGAATTGACAAAGCCGGTTTATGGCACCACCGGAAAAAAGATGGAACCATTATAGACGTAGAGATAATATCCCATACCCTTACTTTTAATAACAAAGATGCAGAACTGGTTATTGCGCACGATCTAACCGAAAAAATACGCACTGAAGACGCCTTGAAATTAAGCGAATCACGTTTTAAGGGAGTAATTAATTCTATACAAGATTTGGTTTATACGCTCGATAGGAATCAAAAGATAACCGGCTTGTACGGAATGTGGTCGGAAATGTATGGCTTTACCGAAGAAGAATTTCTCGGCAAGAAATTAACCATGTTTTTATCCCATCCAGAAACTACAATAAATGAAATTGCGACATTAAGAGCGTTGAACGGCGAAGCGGTTAAATTTGAATGGTCATTAAAAAGAAATGACGATAATTTTAATTTTGAAAGTTCGCTTACTCCCATCTTCGGAAACACGAATGATGTAATTGGAGTTGTTGGTGTAGCCCGGGATATTTCAGAGAGGAAACGTTCTGAACTAAGACTTAGGGAAAGCGAAGAAAGATACCGTAAATTATTTGACTTCTCGCCCGATCCTATTTTTGTTCACAAAGACGGGATAATACTTTTTATAAACAGTGCCGGTTTAAAATTGTTTGCTGCAAAACGCGAAGAACAAATTATCGGTAAAAATATACTTGAATTTGTTCATCCGGATTTTCGTTCTTCCGCAAGAGAAAGAATTGTCTCGCTTCAGAATGGCACGGACAAACTTCAAGTGGTAAGGAAAAAATTTATCCGGCTGGATGACGCTGTAATAGATGTGGAAGTTTCTACAATTTCATTTTCATACGATGGTGAGATTGCGGCACAAGTTGTGGTGCGTGATATTACTGAAAAAATGAAAGCCGAGAAGCAGATTCGTCTTCAAGCTGAACTTCTAAATTCTGCTAACGATTCTATCTTCCTTATTGATAAGAACGGATATATAGTTTATGCAAATAAGGCGGCTCTTCAACAACATGGTTACACAGATGAAGAAATATTGGTGATGAGGATTCAAGATCTCGATGTCAACGAGAATTCAGATTTTACACATGTAAGACTAAGAGATATTTATGAAAAAGGATTTGGTGCCTTCGAAGTAACTCACTCCAGAAAAGACAAATCTACTTTCCCCGCTGAGGTTAATGCGCAGTTAATAATTATAGATAATGAAAAATATGTTTTAAGTGTAGAACGAGATATAACAGAGCGTGTTCAAACTCATGCCGAATTAATTCAAAGCGAAGGAAAATTCAGATCAATATTTGAATCCGCTTCAGTTGCAATTTTAATTCTAGGACTTGACCACAAAATCTTACAGGCCAATCACACTTTCTCTAAAATGCTTGGTTATACTCAAGAAGAAGTTCTTGGTAAAAGCATTTTAGATTTGACTTATGAAGAAGACCGGTCCGATTCATATTCAAAATTAGGAGGCCTAGTTCATAAATCAGAAAAGGTCAACTACCTTGAAAAGCGATATTATAGTAAGAATGGAAAGTTGGTTTGGGGAATAGCTTCGGGTACTGTAATCAAAGATGATAAAGGAAATCCACTTTATGTAGTCGGTTTAATTCAAGATATTACGGATAGAGTGAAAGCCAATGAAAATCTAAGAAAAATTTCAAGTGCGGTAGAACAAAGTTCCTCATCTATAATTATAACCGATCTAAAAGGTTCTATTGAATATGTTAATCCGAAATTCACTCAAGTTACCGGATTTACTTCTGACGAAGCACTCGGTAAAAACCCAAGAGTACTTAAATCCGGCAAACAGACACAAGAGTTTTATGAAAATATGTGGAATACAATTAGTTCCGGACGTGAATGGCAGGGTGAGTTCCATAATAGAAAAAAATCCGGCCAGCTCTTTTGGGAACACGCATCAATTTCACCAATAAAGAACGAAGCCGGTAAAATCACGCATTATTTATCGGTAAAGGAAGACATTACAGAGTGGAAAAATGTCCAAGAAGAACTTATTAGATCCAAAGAAGAAGCTGTCGAAGCGAGCAAATTAAAATCCTCATTGCTAGCAAACATGTCTCATGAATTCCGCACTCCGCTAAACGGAGTTCTAGGCTTTGCACAACTTTTGAAAGAAGAAGTAGCGGATTCAAGTCAGCTCGATATGGTAGATAAGATTATTCAATCCGGAAGAAGGTTGATGAACACTCTCAATTCCGTACTTATGCTCACCGAACTTGAGAACAACAATTATCTTATCAATAAATCGGAAATTGATTTAGTCGTCCTTTGCCAGCAGTTAAAAATGTTTTTTGTAAAACCGGCGCAGAACAAAAATCTCGAATTTATACTTGATCTCAAAGAAGAAAATTTTTCAATTTTTTCTGATGAAAATTTACTAACACGGGTCATTTCAAGCTTTATTGAAAATGCCATCAAATACACTCATGCCGGTGGAATCAAGATTGAACTTACAAGCATTTATCAAAATAACGGGAAGAGACTCGCTGTAATTAATATTATTGATACCGGTATTGGTATTAGAACCGAAGATCAGAGTTTGATTTTTAGGGAGTTCAAACAGTTAAGTGAAGGATTCAGAAGAGATTTTGAAGGGTTAGGACTTGGGTTAACAATTGCAAATAAGATTATGAATTTGATCGGCGGTACCATCACTTTACAAAGTGAGCTTGGTAAGGGATCAAAATTTACACTAATGATTCCGGTAGAAACTCCCCAAAAAATCGACAGTGTTCAATCAAAACAAATTTTTATGGAAAAAGAAATGTCACCTATAACAAAACCTCCAACAGAAAATGAATTGGCTAATGTATTGCTCATCGAGGATAATCCTCTTAACATAGAAGTGGTTCAAAAATTTCTTTCTAAGATATGTACAGTTTCTTTTGCGAGGGAAGGTTTGGCGGCAATTAAAATGGCGGATGAACATGATTATAGTCTGGTTATGATCGACATTAATCTTGGACAAGGAATTGACGGAGTTCAAGTTTTGCATGAGATCAAAAAACTTGGCAAGTATGACGGCAAACCGATAATTGCTTTAACAGGTTATGCGTCGGATACTAACAAAAAAGAATTTCTAGCTCATGGGTTTACTCACTATTTAGCAAAACCATTTGATAAAAGAGAATTAATAAAACTTGTTATGGGCATCTTAAATTTGGAATAAGAGCAAAATTCATTTACATACTTAATTGGGTTCGATTGTACGATTGGTTACGCAAATTACTAAGTATTATCCTAAATGTAACAACTTACAGATTCGTCATAAACCGTTTTTCTGATATATAATTCATTCAAAAGTGACTCGTTCAATATAAAATCCACTTGCTAATCTAATCAATAGCCAATAAGTTTCGGATATAAACATTCTATTTGAATAATCTATTTAAGGTTCTAACATGAGTCTCAGTCAAATTGCAAGATCAATCAAAGCTTCTCCGACATTAGCATTAAATGAAAAAGCGGCAATCCTAAGAGAAAAAGGAGACCCGGTAATTCATCTTGGCGGCGGTGAACCCAAAAGCAGAGCTCCTATGGATGCATTGCTTGCTGCTGTAAATTCTCTAAACTCGGGCGAAATTCGTTATGCACCGGCAGATGGAACTCCCGAATTAAAAAAATCAATTATCCGCTATACGGATGAATATTATCATCGGAAAGTAAATCCGGAAAATGTAATTGCTTCAAGCGGTGCTAAACAATCTCTTATGGTGGCTCTCCAGGCAATTTTAAATCCGCAAGAAGAAGTAATTTATCCAGCACCTTATTGGGTTAGTTATCCGGATATGGCAAAACTTTGCGGCGCCATTGGCGTAGCTGCATTGCCGGAAGACGGAACATTCTATCCACGGTTAAAAGATATTGAAATGCGTGTTGGTTCTTATACGCGTGCAATTATTATAAACAGCCCAAATAATCCCAGCGGCGCAATGTATTCAGAAGATTTCATTGCAGATATAGTTGATTTTTGTGAGAAGAAAGGAATTTATTTAATTATGGATGATATTTATCATCGCCTTATTTTTGACGGTAAGAAACCATTTAGCGCATATGATTACACAAAAAAATCTGTTGAAGAATCAAAACTTCTAATTGTTAACGGTGTTTCTAAACAATATGCAATGACAGGCTTTAGAATCGGCTGGGCTGTTGGAAACAAAAAATTAATTGCGGCTATGTCCAACATTCAAGGTCATCAAACTTCCGGTCCATCTGTTCTATTGCAAAAAGCCGCCGCCGGCGCACTTAACGGAATTCAATCCGGAGTTGAAAGCTTACGTGTTACTCTAGAGAACAACCGCAATGTTCTAATAGATCAACTACGTTCTTTTAGCGGCGTAAAAGTTTATGTACCGGACGGAACTTTTTATTGCTTTGCAGATTTTTCTGCATATGATAAAGATTCACAAAAACTTTCTCAGTTCTTAATTGATAAAGTGATGGTTCTAACCGTTCCAGGCAAAGAATTTGGTCTCGACGGATTTTTACGAATCAGTTATTGCGGAACGATCAAAGATATTACCGATGGAATAGAAAGAATGAAGTGGGCGCTCGATCCTAACGCGCCGAATGAACTGTATATTGGCGACCGCAAATTAGTGAGGGATTGGTCATGAGCAAATATTTAGAATTCAACACACCGGCACTTAAACAAGCGCTTGAGCTTGCATCGGATTTCCGATTAAAGAATCAAGGTATTACAAATCTTGACCGCGTTTATTGGAATCTTCCACACGAAGCTCTTTATGAAGAAATTATTTTCAGAAATGAAGGCAGGCTTGCTAAAGATGGAGCTCTAATTGTAAATACGGGTAAACATACGGCACGCGCTGCGTCTGATAAATTTATTGTTCGTGAAGAATCTACGATGAAGGATATTTGGTGGGGAACTTACAACCGTCCTTATGCGCATCCATTATGGTCACAGTTAATGGGTAGATTTCAAGCCTGGGCTCAAGGAGAAGAGTTGTTTGTTCAGGATTGTTATGCCGGAGCCGATCCGGATTATAAATTACCCGTTCGTATTATTACGGAAAAAGCATGGCATAGTTTGTTTGCCCGCAATATGTTCTTAACAACAAACAATAGAGATGAATTGAAAAATTTTGTTCCCGATTTCACAATAATTGCAGTTCCAGGATTTAAACTCGACCCGATTGCAGATGGTACGCGTTCGGATACAGGCATCATTCTTAATTTTGACCAACGAACTGCCGTCATTGCAAACACACTTTATGCCGGTGAGATCAAGAAGTCTGTTTTTACTGTTTTGAATTTTCTACTTACTTATCAAGATGTTCTTCCGATGCATTGTTCAGCAAACGTCGGCGATGACGGTGATGTTGCATTATTCTTTGGTTTGAGCGGAACCGGTAAAACAACTTTATCCGCCGATCCAAAAAGGAAACTCATTGGCGATGATGAGCATGGCTGGAGTAGTCAAGGAGTGTTTAATTTTGAAGCCGGATGTTACGCAAAAGTGATTCGTCTTTCAGCAGAACATGAACCGCAGATTTATGAAACCACACACCGCTTCGGAACGATATTGGAAAATGTTGTCTTTGATCCCACGTCCCGGATGATTGATCTGGATGATGATTCAATTACAGAAAATACGCGCGCATCATACCCGATTAATTTTATTCCTAATGTAATTAGTGACGGATATGTCCGTACTCATCCTAAAAATATTATTTTCCTAACTTGCGACGCATCCGGTGTTATGCCGCCAATTGCAAAATTAAACGCAGAACAAGCTCAATATCATTTTATCAGCGGATATACTTCTAAAATCGCCGGAACGGAGATTGGTTTAGGCATTGAACCGCAGATAACTTTTTCTGCATGTTTCGGCGGACCTTTTATGGTTCGTCATCCTTTTGAATATGCGGAGATGTTAAAACAAAGAATGCTTAAACATGGCGCAAATGTTTGGCTTGTTAATACCGGCTGGGTAGGCGGAAGATTCGGCGTCGGCAAACGTATCAGTATTCGCCACACAAGAAATCTTTTAAATGCTGCTCTAGAGGGAAAACTTGATAATGTGAAATACCGTAAAGATAAATTGTTTGGTTATGAAGTACCGATGACTTGCCCCGAGGTACCGGAAGATGTTTTGTACCCGGAAAATTCTTGGGGTAGTAAAGACGAATATTGGAAAAAATATGATGCCCTTGCCGCACGTTTCGGTGAGAATTTCAAATTGTTCGAAAAAGGTTGTTCGCAAAATGTAATTGATGCCGGTCCAAAACGTCTATCGCAACTTAAATAGTATTACATCCGGAGCTTCTTTTGAAGCTCCGGAACATTTCCGGAGTAATGATGAAAAATTACAAACCGATTTTGATGCTAGTGATAGGAGTTGTTTTATTTTCTTCATGTAATACCGAGAACCCGGTGATCACTAAAATTCCCGGGATAAATGACTTCAGCGAAAATAATCCTTCTGTAGCCAATGCATTAAATTCATTAACAATTACTGTCGTAGCCAATAAGTATAATTATGCACTGGAATACACAATTAATTTTGATAAACTTAATGCGGACTTAGCTCTTTCCATTGGTGGTCGGACAGGCGGAGATGTGTCAATTCAGATTTATAACGATTCCAAACAGATGCTCTACAATGCGGACTTCAATCAGAATACATCTTATGCACAATCAATCATATTCGATGAAAAGCCAACCAAGGTTAAATTAATATTCAATACTCTTACTGCAAATTTCAGTTGTGCACTTTCAGGTAAATAAATTTTACTTTTAGTGCCCTCCCCTTTTCAATATAGTTATCAAACATTATATTAGACAAAGTTTTTGAGGAAATTACATTTCCCGTTTATTCAATCTCCTAAACTAATTACAATAAGATCGGAGAATTTTTGCCAATCTCTAAACGAGTAAATAAAATTGGTGTCTCACCAACAATGAAGATCGCAGCCGAAGCAAAAGAAATGCAGGCAAGAGGCGAAAATGTTATTGATCTTTCTGTGGGCGAACCGGATTTTCCAACGCCGCCCAATGTAAAGCAAGCAGCTAAACGTGCTATAGACGAAAATCAAACACGTTACACTTTTAACCAAGGTACAATTGAACTTCGCACGGCTATTTCAAATAAATTTATAAAAGAGAACGGTTTAGAATATCTGCCTAATGATATTATTGTCTCTACAGGAGCAAAACAATCTATATACAATGCGGTTCAGTCGCTTGTTCATGATAACGATGAAGTAATTTTTTCTTCGCCCTACTACGTTTCTTACCCGGAGATGGTTTCCTTAGCACACGGACAGTCAGTGATTATTCCTACAACAGAAGAGAGCGGTTTCAAGATTACTCCGTCAATGTTGCAAAATGTTATAACAACCAGATCAAAAGTTTTGATACTTTGTAATCCGTCTAATCCCACCGGCGCTTGTTACACACTCAATGAATTGGAGGAAATTGCTGAGATAGTAGAACAGAATAATCTTTATGTTATAAGCGATGAGATTTATGAAAAGATAATTTATGATAATTTTGAATTCGTCAGTTTTGCATCTTTAAGAAAGAAAATCAAGAACAGAACAATTACTATTAACGGATTTTCAAAGTCGTATGCCATGACTGGGTGGAGAATGGGATATGCTGCCGGACCGGAAGAAATAATTAAAGCAATGAATAAAATTCAAAGTCACAGCACTTCAAATGCGTCATCAATTTCTCAAGCTGCTTCTTTAGAAGCGTTAACCGGTCCTCAGGATTATGTTGAAATGATGAGAAAGGAATATGAACAAAGAAGAAATTTCTTGCACAACGCTCTCGTTTCAATTAGTGATGTAAGCTGTTACAAACCCGAAGGGGCATTCTATCTTTTTCCAAATTTTTCTAAATACTTTCATAAATCCACTCCTTTATTTAGAATAGAACGTTCATTCGATCTTGCTATGTACCTTCTCTACGAAGCAAAGGTTGCTACTGTACCGGGAAGTGCGTTTGGAGCTGAAGGTTATTTGCGGCTTTCTTATTCTACTTCAATGGCAAATTTGAAAGAAGGTTCTGATAGAATAAAGGAGGCACTTTCTAAACTCTCTTGAATAATCTTATTCATTTTTAACAATTGCCGATAAGATTAGAATCAATTGAACTCTGAAGAACAACAACTAAAATTAGCTGATAAGGTAAGATTCAATTGCGCGGTAAACTTTTTCTTTTTCCATCTGCTCGCCTGTCCAAAGTTCAAAAGCTTTCGCGCCTTGTTCTACAAACATTTTCAATCCGGTAATTATTGTGGCGCCTTGTGATTCGGCGAGTCTAAGCAATTTTGTTTTTACTGGATTATAAACTACATCAAAAACAATCTGCCCGCTCATAAATGATTCTTTGATTGTTGTAGCAGAATCATCAATCTCAGGAAACATTCCCATTGGTGTAGTATTAATAATAAGTTTTGAATTTCGGAAAGTTTCTACCAAATCCGGCGGAACAAGAGCATGCGCTTTAAAGTCGTCATGTATCATTTTTGCGGAAAAATATTCTTTCAGAGATTCTGCCGTCTGCTCAGTCCGGTTGATTATATTAATTTGACCGACCTTAAATGTTCTAATCAGCGCATAAATAACGCTACGTGCCGCGCCGCCGGTTCCAATCACTGAAATTTTTGCGCCTGCAATTTCATCTTTGTATGGATTCAACGATTCAACAACACCGTTAACGTCTGTATTGTAACCACGTAAAATTCCGTCGTCGTTTACAACTGTATTTACAGCTCCAATAATATTTGCTTCCTCCGAAACATCTTTTAGTAACGGAAGAATTTTTTCTTTTAATGGAATAGTAACATTAAAACCTTTTATTCCAAGAGCAACCATTCCTTTCATTGTATCTTTCAAAGAATTTGAAGGTATATCGAATGGGAGGTAGATACAATTTAATCCAGAAATTTCGAAAGCAATATTATGCATTAACGGTGAAAACGATTGCTTTATCGGATGCCCGATTACACCAACAATTTTTGTATTATGATTGAACTTGTTTTGAGATTGTATCATAAGCTATGATTTATTTTCGTCTATTAATTTTGTAAACAGTTTTGATGTTTTTACATCCGGATAATCTTTTGTGAATTCATTTCTGATATTCGGATCAAGTTCGAATGCAATTTTCAAACTCTCAATTGCTTCCTGAGTATGGCCCAGAAGAAAGTTTATTTTTGACTTGCCGTAAAACGAATTTGCATTCTTTGGTTCAATTCTAATGCATTCGTCAAATGCTTTTAGACTTTCCAGCCACATGCCTATTTCGATGTATGTTTCGGCAAGTTTAAGCCAAGCATTAAAATTATTCTTGTTATGTTCAACGGCTTTTAAATAATTGTTAATTGATTCATGCAAATTACCAAGAGAATATTCCAAGTCTGCAATCGCGAACCATGCATCTTCTGGACTGCTGGTCAATGAAATAGCCTTGTTGAAATCCTTTAATGCAAGCTGGTATTTTCCAACAGAGTCATAGCAGTAACCACGGGCGAGAAACGCTTCATAATATTCGGCATCAAGTTTAATTGATTCGGAATAATATTTTATCGCTTGATGAAACGATCCCAGTTCTTCGTAAGTCTGTCCCATATTAAATAAAATTGTTTCATCAAACGGGTCAAGCTCGTTCGCCCTCTTATAGGACTTCAGCGCATCATTAACTCGTCCAATTCGCGCATAAGAATACCCGCAATTAAACCATGAGCTTGAAAAATCATCTTTCAACGCAATAGAAAGCTCGAAACAATTAATTGCTTTTTCAAAATGTTCAAGGCGAACCAGGACTATTCCTTTATTATACCATCCGGTAAAACTGTTTGGATCCAATTCCAAATATTTATCGTAAGCAACAAGGGCTTTGTCTAATTGGTTCATATTCTCGTAACAATAACCCAATTCATACCATGCTTCTATATACTCCGGGTCGGCTGCAATAGAACTGTCGAAATAACAAATTGCTTCTTCGTACTTTTCTTTTTTCTCAAATAAAATTCCAAGATTGAAAAGCGTTTCTTCGTTATTCGGTTCAATTTCCAAAGCCCGCGTCAACGATGCAACCGCATCGTCAAATAAACCTAAATTATCTTCAGCAATTGATTTATTGATAAAGGTTTCAACGTCGTTGGGATTCAATGAAAGAGCTTTTGCAAAACACTTGTCTGCTTGTTCAAAACTAAACGTATTATTGAGAAGAATTCCTTTGTATTGCCAGGCTTCGGAATTATATGGAACTGCGTTTAATAATGCTTCGGCTAAGTATAAACCGTCTTCGACATAATCATATTCAAGGCAAAGTTGAATTACTTCTTCTATAAAATCCAGGTGTACAAAAGTAGAGCCATTGTCTATATGTTCTCTGCATGTATTTATTTTTAATTTTACTTCTTCATCATTAAATTCTGATTCATAATTGTCGTTGAGATAATCCTCAGAAAAACTCATTAATACTCCTTCTTAATTCGGAAGAAAATGTATAGCTAACAAAAGTGAAAATCAAGTTGAAATTAGTTTGGATATTTCGGGTATAGCTTTAGAATTGAATTGGGCTGTTTTATTGCAAGCTGAATTCCAATTTTTTTGAAGAACTTTGTTTTATACTTCCACTTAACTTTATGGTATATATCTTAAGTTCATTGTTATAATGATTTCTATATGATTTTCTAATTGAGAAAATAAAATTCTCTAATTTATCATCATCAATAATGTGGAATGTGCTTCTTACAGGAGAACAACATATTATTTTTGAGGAGTGCACACCTTCTATTTGCTGAGATTCTCTAAAAAGGAAATCGCAATGTTCATTACTTAGATTGTAATCTTCGGCTAAATTAATATGAGAATCTATAATAGTATTGCCAAAATTTTTGAGAGATTTTTTTCTTAGGTGCTTAATTGCCTCTTGAACCCTTATCCTTTCCTTTACATTATATAAAACACGGTCAAAGATTCTTTTGGGAAGCATGTGATAATGCTTGTATAAAAAATCTATCTTTATATCACGAAGATTTCTAATTCCCCATAAATATAAACGTAACGCTTTCACACCAACTTCACATTCGTCAATTCTTTCATTACATGTAATTTGAGGCTCAATTATTCTTTCACCCGAATCGCAAATTACTAATGACTGCTCTCCGCTGCCCCAGCTAACGGTCTTATACTCTTTAGTTCGTAAATCCATGAAAAACAGCTTGTTCACTTTACCGAATTGAACAGTGTAATGGTGTGCAATGTTGGAGATTTTACCAATGATATTGAGTTCATTCTTTCTAACTATGCTTAACAGTTTTTCGTCATCAATCTTTAATGCAAATAATTTTCTAATGCTGTTCATAAAACCTATTTGATGCGCTGCCGAAGAACCAAGTCCTATACAGTCTGGAACTGTTGATGACACAACGCAATCGAATCCGGATCTAATAAGATTTTCTTCTTTTAAAATTTTCACCAATCCTTTAATTAGTTTATACGGATATTTAGCTTCTTGGTCAAGCTCGTTTAAATTGATGTTTGTGATGTAATTATATTCTGTCGAGGCAATATTAATTTCGCTGTCTTTTCTTTTCCTAACCATAAAAGTCCAATACATATCGATGCAAACGGAAAGAATAACACCATCGTTGTAATGTGTATGGTCGCCGAGAAGTATCATGCTGGCAGGACAAACTTTTAGAACAGTGTTGGAGGTATCGCCAAAAAGACTTGTAAATAATTGTGTGGTTAAGGCAATATTTTGATTTTCATTTCCATCAAGATTCATTTTCATAGAAGTTATGAATTAATGTAAAAAATGATTCATTCGAGCCCTTAATAAAGAGCAAAGAATGAAATTGTCTTATTAAAATTAAGCAATTTCTTCAATTTTGCCTAAAAAGATTTCTGTTTTGTACAAAGTTGGTAAAAAAGCCAAAATCGATTTTGACAGCCACTCTTTTGAGATAATGCAATATTATGGAAGTTTACAGCTAGTTGAGATCGTAATTATATATTAAAGATAACTCTGGGCGTCGAACTGATTCCTTTAGTTCTTTCAAGTTCTATTTCAGTTTTGTTCATTTCGTAATCTCTTTTTACGAGTATGAATTTTTTTCCATTGCCGTCATATTTGCGTGTGTTTATTTTGTCTTTAGCAAGCAACGTAAAAAAGTTCCGGAATAAATTTCTTTGCTAATTCAATTCCTGTACCTATTGCCTCAAAAAGCAATTTATCATTTTGATTTCGTTTTACAGTAATCTCTATTTTGCGGAGGTTAGTTTACTTGAAAGCATTATCAATAAGATGGGGGTTAACAAGGTAAAAACAATCAGTTATTCTGAAAATCCTTATTCTCTTTAAGTAGCTGTAAATGATTAACAATCGGTTGTATTAATCTAAAAGCCTGTTGAGAGGAGAATAATTTAAATTCTTCCTGATGAAGAATGCGTGATAATGCCCTTACTGTTCCGGTGATTATATTAATTAGATTGGTTTCCTGTGCAACTAATTCAACCGGCAATAGAAACACAGTATCAAAAATAGAAGCTTCTACAATTGGCAAGAGTTGTTTATACGGCAAGTTCTCAATCCGCAATCCTTTGGGAATTATCATATCTCGTTGACGAATTTTAAGTTCAACATTCATTCGTTCGAGAAGGAGTGTTAACGCGGAATCTATTGTTATTTTTATTTCTATCATCTTTGCCTAACCATAAACCCGATTTGTTTAGAAATCGGGTTTATTATAATTCATTTTATCCTAAAGTACAAATAATTAGATCACCGTTTTCTGTGAAAGAACCGATGTAACTTTTTTCGCCGCATCATGCAATGTTGAAGCAACTTCGAAATTTAATCCGGAGTTTTCTAAAAGTTCTTTTGCTTCAATTGCGTTAGTTCCCTCGAGACGAACGACAACTGGAACAGTAACAGAAACCTCTTTTACAGCATCAATAACACCTTGAGCTACACGGTCACATCTAACAATCCCACCGAAAATATTTATTAAAATTGCTTTTACGTTTGGATCAGACAAAATAATTTTAAATCCGTTTGCTACTGTTTCTTTATTTGCTCCGCCGCCGACATCCAAAAAATTTGCCGGTTCCCCGCCTGCAAGTTTAATTATATCCATAGTTGCCATTGCGAGTCCCGCGCCGTTGACCATACACCCTACATTTCCGTCAAGCTTTATATAATTGAGATTGTATTTTGAAGCTTCGATTTCAAGCGGATCTTCTTCATCAAGGTCCCGGTATGCAGAGATTTCTTGATGACGGTAAAGAGCGTTATCGTCAAAATTCATTTTTGCATCGAGTGCTACAATTTTATCATCGTTTGTAATAATCAGCGGATTAATTTCGAGCATCGATGCATCCGTTTCTTCATACGCTTTGTAAAGTTTCATCATAAATGGAATAAAACTTTTGAATGCCGCCCCTTCAAGTCCAAGACCAAATGCAATTTTGCGAGCTTGATATGATTGAAAACCAACTGACGGCTCGATCCATTCTTTAATAATTTTTTCCGGAGTTTCTTCGGCTACTTTTTCAATTTCAACCCCGCCTTCTGTAGATGCCATAATAACATTTTTTGAAACACCGCGATCGAGAAGAATTCCTAAATACAATTCTTTTTTGTAATCGAGTCCTTCGGCAATAAAAAGTGTTTTTACAATTTTACCTTCAGCACCGGTTTGATGTGTTACCAACAGATTGCCAAGCATTTTAGAAGCGTATTCTCTTGCTTTTTCAACCGATGTTGTAAATTTTACTCCGCCTTCCTGGACCAACTCTTCTCTATTATTAGGATTAAAAAGTTTGCCTTTACCTCTGCCGCCCGCGTGAATCTGCGATTTAACTACATATTGATTAATTCCGCGTTCTTTTAGTTGAACTATAGCGCCGTCAAATTCCGATAAAGTTTTAATAGCAATGCCATCCTGAACCGGTACACCGTATTTTTTTAAAGTCTCTTTAGCTTGAAACTCGTGTATTTTCATGATTTCCCTATTAATTAGTGTCTTCTGTGTTGTTGTTTATTAACGTGGTGAAAAATTAATTCATTTAGAAGTAAGAATCAAAGCGATGAAAATGCATACGCTCTCATTAAAATTTTAACATTAGCGTTTTATGAGAGATCAAAATAAGATGAACAATAATTTGCGGAAAAATTATTTGGTTATGGTGATGAATAATTAAACCCAACTTCAAGACGAAGTTGGGTTTTAACTTTTATTCTTCATTCAAAGCTTGTATTCTATCCCGCTTACAAAACCGACTAATTGAGTAAAATCTCCTGTCTGCCAGTTTACACCCGAGACAAGATTGAAATTATCCGATATACAAAAAGAGTAGCCCATACTAAATCCAATAGAAACGAAGACTGTATTCTTTGTATATTTTTTGTATGATCCATCGAATGAAGTGGCTGCATCTGCAGCGAAAACATTAGTGTAATAATCATTCGTTACATAATTTGCTGCCCATTCGATTGATAAATATGGATGTGAATCAGCATTACCAAATTTATAGCTAATCCCGACTCGAAGAGGAACTAGTAATCCCATTTCTCTAATAACATGGTAATAATAATTACTATAACTATAACCGTTATTTAGATCGTGCTTTTCGCCCCAATGAAAATATCCAGTGGTTAATTGAAATCTCAGATTTTCATTAATAGCTCTCTTGAATCCGATCTCAAAACCCAACGCCGTACCGTAAGATTGAATAATTCCAAATCCGGCGGAAAGTGAAGAACTACTTTGAGAAAAAATGGTTGGGGCAAAACAACAGAAGACAGCAACACTTAAGATGATTTTCGGTTTCATTTGACACTCCGTTTGTTTAATAAATGAAAGATTTCTGTTGAAAGTTGAAATCTTAAAAACGGTTTGTCAATTTTCGATATGGTTTCCCACTTTGTGTTTTATTTCCGAAAAGAACGTAAACAACTGAGAAGTAATTAACAAGTGAATTTAAATTACACAAATTTTGCGGAGACAAATTGCAGATCTGTCTCCAATGAAGTTCAATTAATTTTTGCTTTATTCTCTTTTTCTTTTTCAGCAAAAAAACTATCCTGAATTCCTCTGTTGATTTGATAATTCTTATAAGTCATAGTGACACTTCCTTTAAGAGAGGCGCCAGCCGGTAATCCTCTTCTGTTCTTCATTTTTTTTTCAGCATTATTATTTTCATTTTGTTGGTTGGAAGGATCTGTTGGCAAATTAACATTACCTAGGCTGAACGATATTTTGATTTGAGACGGCAGCCCAAATTCATATTTGTCATAATATAATTCAATCTGAGTTGTGCCGCCTTTTTTGCTTGTGGTTTCAAATTTGCGAATGACCGATTCGGCTGCATCAATCCATAATGTTGAAAGGACTACATCTGTTGAATCACTATTTGGAATAGCTTTTACTACATCAAGTTTGCGGTTGTCAATAGTCTCAGAGCGGACATATAAAGCCGTAAAATCGCCATGTAATAATTCCGCGGGAGAAAATTTTAATCCTTGTTTCGGCAGCATTGCAAATCCCTTTGCTTCAACTTTTATTTTATCGGGTTTTTTGAAATAAACTTTCGCTTTCATTTCCGGTACTTTTATAAAGCTCATATCTAGTTTAACGGAAGCGTCTACTTTATAATCATTCACTTTATTAAATTTTTTGCGTACGGCATCAATCAAATTATTTGGATCTTTTATTTGAGCAAAAGAAACAGCTGCAGTAATCAAGAAAAATGTTATCAAAGACCTTTTCATTTTTGCCTCTTAACTTAGAATGTCTTTTTTGATAAAAATATAGGTTGTGATTAAGTACAAACCGGCAATATGCGCCAGAAGAATCCATGTTGAATTAAAAATTTCCGAATAGTTAACTTCATCGCTGAAGAAATTATTCCATTGAGATAAATGTGTTGTAAATAAATACGGTTTTATACTTTGTAGAAAGTCAACCGGAATGGCGGAGATAATAAGAAAGATAATAATGATTGCCATTGTTGAAACGATTGGTCCGATTGCATTCTGTACCAGCGACGAAAAGACAATCGATATAAACATAACTGTAGTCATACCAAGAGTAGCAAAAGCATAAGCACCGAGAAATCGCCAGAATATATCATTCTCCGCAAAAATTACTATTCCGCTCCCCATAGATAAAAGTGGACCGGAGCCAAAAATTAGCAAGCTGACTCCGAGACTAAGAAAAGCCAACCACGTCAATAAAATAATTACGTAGAGCATTCCCGCAATAAATTTTGAAGTAATGACTTGGAGCCTTGAAACGGGTCTTGTTAAAATCATTCTGTAAGTACCGGCAGTTGCTTCTCCGGCTAGAAGATCACCGCCAACAAGTACAATAAGGAACGGAACGTGTATAATCAACAAAGTAAGAATAAGCCGGGCGATAAAATATCCATTCAATAAATTTCCAACAATTACAAAAGATTGTTCCATACCCCGCATTTGAGCATCAACAAAATTTTTACCGGTGAAGTAAAGGACAAGTTGCACAATAATTGTAAGAAGACCGATGGCAATAATGCCGATATAAGTTCTCCACTTCTTAAACATTTTCTGAAGTTCTATTAAGACTAATGTGATCATTTTAAACCTCCCTCGGTAATTTTTAAGAAGAAATCTTCGAGAGAGCGAACCGGAATTATTGCGCTGACTGCAATTCCTTTATCTATCAAATATTTATTGAGTTCTGCAATTTCATTTTTTGTGAGTTCGAAATTTATCTCACTTTTGGAAGTTGATTTAAAACCATTCTGCCATGAGGATTCATTCACAAGCCGGAGTGCATCTTCAATTTTATCGACTTCGAATGTCACTTTAATTTTATCTGTCTTAAGTAGTTCCTCAACGGTTCCTTCAACTTGAGTTGTTCCTCTGTTAATAATTATCATTCTCGTTGAGATTAGTTCAACTTCATGAAGTATATGCGACGATAGAAAAATTGTTTTTCCCTTTTCCCTGCTGAGATAGATTATCAAATCCCTAATTTCTTTCATCCCTTGCGGATCAAGGCCTGTAGTTGGTTCGTCAAGAATGATCAATTCCGGATCGTGAAGAAGAGCCTGCGCAATACCGAGCCGTTGTTTCATACCGTGAGAAAAAGTTTTCACTTTGCTTTTATACCGTTTTTCAAGACCAACGAGTTCAAGCATGCTCATCAATTTCTTCTTTGAAACATCCGTTCCTGAAAGTTTTCCAAGAATTTCTAAATTCTTGTACGCGGAGAGATAAAGATAGAAATCCGGTTTTTCAACAATGGCTCCAATTTTCGAAAATATCTCTTTTCTATCTTTAGAAATCGACTTGCCAAAAATTTTCATCTCGCCGCTTGTAGGTTTGATGAGCGAGAGAAGCATTCTAATTGTAGTGCTTTTTCCGGCGCCGTTAGGACCGAGAAATCCGAATACATCGCCGCGGTAAACATTCAAATCAAGATTGTTTACCGCTATTAGATTCCCAAATTTTTTTGTAAGTCCGCGAACTTCAATTACTTGTTCGGAATTCAACTAACCTCCATCTGTGTGAGAATTAAGACGAAGGGATGAGAACAATTGTTACATTTCTCACCCGTTCAAAAAATTATGATTCATTTATTTTCTTTTTTCCGAATTGGTATTCGAGCGGAATAAATTTTATAATTATGAAAGATGGTATTGTAACAAGAACCACCCATATGAAGAAAAATTTATATCCAATTGCTTCTTGAATCATTCCGCTGAACATGCCGGGTACCATCATACCCAGTGCCATAAAGCCTGTAGCAATTGCGTAATGAGAAGTTTTGTAATCTCCATCTGATATGTAAATCATATACATCATATAAGCCGTGAATCCAAAACCATAACCGAATTGTTCAATAGCGACGCAAGCATAAATAATCCAGATTGCAGTTGGTTGTGCATAAGCCATGTAAACATAAAGCAGATCGGGAAGATTTATTGCAAGCAGCATAGGCCAAATCCAGTATTTCAATCCTTTTTGTGCAACTGCAAATCCTCCAAGAATTCCACCAAGAATAAGTGCTATTATTCCAACCGTCCCATAAATAAATCCTACATCCGAAGTAGTTAAACCGAGACCGCCAATTTCTCTTGGATCCAGCATGAATGGTGATGCCATTTTAACAAGTTGTGCCTCTCCTAAGCGGTATAATAAAAGGAAGCCAACTATAAGTATCACCTGTTTCTTCTCAAAGAATCTGAAGAATGTTCTAAAAAATTCCTTAAACGGTGAACTCTGCCGGTTGCTTCCAACAGACTTGTCCGTTATAGGTTTCGGTAAAATAAATTTATGATAAACAAAAAAGAGAAAGAACAATCCCGCCACAACTGAAAAGGTAAATACCCATGCAAGCGGAACTTTATTTATTTGTACCATAAAATTCGCTTCAGATTTTTTTGAAATTACAGGATCGAGTTGAATTACTGCAAATGCAGGTTTATTCCAATTCATCGAAGTGAATTTTAATGTCTTTCCTTCTACAACTCTAATTCCAGCATCTCCGCTTATATGATTGACATCAACTATGTATTCACTCCCTTTATCCGGCGGCTTGGAAAGAATAAATTTTACAATTCCAACATTTCCAACAAGGTCCTGGCTGACCGATGTATCGGGAAGGGCAAATTTTTCTATCGAATATCCATTCATAATATTAAAATCGCGAGCAAAATTTATATACGATGCAATTTCTTCCCGGGTTTTGGGACGGGTACTGATTTCGACATAAGAAGGAGTTGCAATTACACGCAAACTTCCTTCCATCGGTTTTGCTTTTATAGAATCAACTTTAATTGTTTCTTGAAAAAATTTATTTGGATTAGAGACCACTTTGAATTCAGCGGGATGCACACCAAGAGCTCCTTCAAGATACCCGGCAAGTACTATAAGCAATCCCTGTCCAACTATCATTGAAACACGATAAAACGTTCCCCGTATTCCGACAAAAAATGATTGTTGACTTTCGCTTAAACCGAGCATGTAGAATCCATCGGCTGATATATCGTGTGTTGCCGAACTGAAGGCGATCAGCCAAAAAAATGCAAGCGTAAATTGAAAAAAATCCGGCATTGGAATAGTAAAAGCAACACCTGCCATTCCGGCTCCAATAAGCAGTTGCATTGTTGTAATCCAAGCCCGTTTTGTCTTAAGGAGATCAACAATTGGACTCCAGAGCGGTTTAATAACCCATGGCAGGTATAGCCAACTTGTGTAAAGAGCTATATCTGCATTAGAAATCCCAAGCCGCTTATACATTATTACCGAGACCGTAATTACAATTACATACGGAAGACCTTCTGCGAAATACAAAGTCGGTATCCAAGTCCACGGATTTTGTTTTTTTGAATCTGAATTTTCTATCGATTTTTTTATAATCATATTATTTTTTTGATAATTATTGAATAGCCGATTTTTTAATTGCAAGAAGACCCGCTCCAATTTCGGGCGTGAAATCTGCTTTAGTTAATTTTATATCACTGAATGAATTTGCAATTTTTTTCTTCAGTTCAACTGAATAATAATTCTTTGATGAAAGGAGTCCACCGCCAAGGCAGAGTTTTATTTTTTTTTCTGCAAGTTTTTTTTTCAATGAGCTGATATGAACAATAAGTTCTTTGATTTCTTCATTAAGAATTTTTATACAAATCAAATCATGCATCTCAGCAGCAGCAATTACATTCTTTGCAACATTTGCAACATCAAATTTTTCGTTATATACTTTCGCAATCAAATCATCCCGGTTTTTTATTCCATATTCATTGTCAAGAATTTTTGCAAGAAGAGTTGTTTTTCCGCGACCGTCAAATTGTTTTGCAACAGCAGATAAACCTTTTCTTCCAATTGAATAACCGCTTCCTTCGTCACCTAAAATTCTTCCGTTTCCCCCGCAGCGTTTAAATTTCCCCGTTCGATCCTTCCCAAAAATAATCGAACCGGTACCCGCAATTAAAATTGCTCCTGGCTTTCCGGAAAAAGCACCTTCAATTGCAATTTCCGCATCACTGACAATTTCTAAATTTTTCAAAGTAAATTTTTTGAGGTTGAGTAATTCAATAATTGCGTTTTTTACTCCTTCGGATTCTCTTATTCTTCCTGCACCGGCGAGACCAATGACCGCCGAATCAATTAAAAGCGGATTAAAATTTAGAGATACTTCTTTAATTAGACCTGCAAGCAAAACTGCAGATTGTTCTATTCCGACAATCAATGGATTTGAAGGACCTCCCTCGATTCTCGACAAAATATTCAGTTTATCATCAACCAAGACACATTTGGTTTTGGATCCGCCGCCGTCAATTCCTATGGAGAAACTCATTTCATTTTTCACATAATTGGAAGCTAAAATATGCAAATTGAGTTCAATTCAAAAGTTGTTTCTCAGTGTACTGCGTTTACTTTTGCAGATTTCTGTTTGATTAATTTGTGAAGAAAGTTAAATTATAGTGTGACGATGATAATATATTATTAAATTCTTTCGATAATAGAACATCTAGGAAATATTTTAAAAAAACAAAAGCGGAAAAAATGTTTAGCATGAAAAAATTATTATTTGTTGTTGTCGGAATTTCTTTTTTGGTATTGGCTGAAAGCTGCAAAAAGGACGACAGCCCCACCGAATCTTCATCTGCTTCACTTGTCGGGACATGGGTTCTTACAAAAATCACTATTATAAGCGGGTCATCCAGCTTTGTAATGACTCCAGCTCAGGCTCAAATCGAATCAACAATTATTGCTAGAGGCCGACGGCACTTATACCGGAACAGTAACTCAGCAAGGTGTTGTGACTACAGAAAGCGGTACATGGAGTACCGACGGGAAAAAAGTTACTTTTAAATTACAAGACGGAACAACCACAACTCTTGATTATACAATTACCGGGAATAAACTTGTAGTAAGTGAAACTATTTCAACACCATTCGGAGAAAATACACCTGCTAATTTGGAGTTCACAAAACAATAATTCATAAATTTTTTTTGATCTTCTCAAATATTAAAGGAGGATTTATGCCAACTAAAATGTTAAGAGAATTTTTGGATCAAAACAAAGTTAGGTATGTAACCGTTAAACATTCCGTAGCATATACCGCACAAGAAATAGCTGCATCAGCACATATCAAAGGGAAAGAATTGGCAAAAACCGTCCTAATCAAAATTGATGGTAAAATGGCAATGTGTGTTCTTCCTGCTTCTTATAAAATTGATTTTGATCTTTTAAAAGAAGCACTTGGCGGAATGAATGTCCGGATTGCAAACGAAGTAGAATTCAGAGATAAATTTCCCGAGTGTGATGTTGGAGCTATGCCGCCATTCGGCAACCTTTATGGCATGGACGTCTATGTTGAAGAAATTTTGGCAAAAGACGAAGAGATTGCTTTCAACGCTTGCAGTCATGTCGAACTTTTGCAGATGTCATTTAAAGATTATGGACGGCTTGTAAAACCACGGTTGATAAAATTTTCATTTCACTCAAAATTGTAACGGTGCGTCTTTTCATTTTTTGTACTTGTTGGATTTTGAGTTTCAATTTATTAATTATATGAAGAAATAATAATAAACTTCTTATTGAAAAAGCTTTTCTTCATTGTTACATTTTTATACGGTGTCGTAATTCCGGCTCAGCGAATTATTCTTTGCAAAGCGTACACAAACCACGGTGAGCCGATTGATTTGATCTATTCATCTACATTAACTCTCAATCAATCGGTATGTGTTTTATTTTCAGGCGAGAAAAAAAAGATCTCGGGAAAGACAATCAATCTGTTCATTGATAGAATCATCGGGGGCGGGAGGGAAAATCAACTGAACAAAATTTTTAAACCGGAAAAGGAAAATTGGATTCCACTTTTCTACAAATTTGTTAAAGAGGGAAAATTCGAAATCTATTTTACCGATGAATATAAAAACCGTCTTTCCGCTTTAACAGTTTATATCGGCACTCCAAAGGAAACTAAACAATTAGAACCTCTCTTTGTTCAAAAATACAGCGGTGTTGAAGTTATTCTAAGCGACAAGATACAATCTGGAAGACCGGTGAATACAAAGCGAAGTATTTCACTCAGCGCTGATGGAGGAACAATTTACATTTGTCTGAATAATACTCAACCTTTCGGAACCGAAAAAATTCTCATCAATACATGGCGCAAACCAAATAATAATCTTGATTACGACGAATTCGTTGATTCAAAAAAATTTCAGATTGAAAACGAATGGAATGATACTTATTTCAGATACAGATTTACCAGGCCTGGAGAGTATAAAATCTACCTGTATGACGAAAAGGAATTATTAATTAAAACGGCTTATATTTCAGTAACAAATTGATTCAACAACAAAATGGATTTCTATGAAAGGAATAATTTTAGCGGGCGGCTCCGGCACAAGAATGTATCCTATGACAAAAGTTTACAGCAAGCAACTTGTGACAATCTATGATAAACCGCTAATCTATTATCCGTTTTCAATATTAATGCTCGCCGGAATCCGCGAAATCCTTATCATCTCTAACGAAGAAACAATCCCTCTCTACAAAAAATTATTTGATGACGGATCTCACATCGGAATGAAAATTGAGTATGTAGTACAACCGGCACCGAACGGAATTGCTCAATCATTTATTCTAGGCGAAAAATTTATTGGCAATGATTCCGTTACATTAATTTTGGGCGATAATATTTTTTACGGTACTTTGGATTTTTTCTACAGAGCCGTTGAACAAAAAAAATCCGGCGCTACAATATTTGCTTATCAAGTTAACGATCCTGAACGTTATGGTATTATTGAATTTGCAGAAGATGGTAAAGCAATAAGTATTGAAGAGAAACCGGATAGACCGAAATCCAACTTTGCGGTTCCAGGTCTATACGTTTATGACAATAAAGTAATTGAGATCTCCAAAAAATTGAAACCATCCCAAAGAGGTGAGCTTGAGATTACTGATGTTAACAAGAAATATCTAGAGCTAGGAGAGTTAAAAGTAGGAAAAATTGGACGAGGCGTTGCATGGCTTGATACCGGAACACCGGAAGCGCTTCTGAAAGCATCAAACTTCTTTGGAATTATTGAAGACCGCCAGGGATTGAAAGTTGCATGCATTGAAGAAATCGCCTATCAGAAAGGATTCATTGATAAAGAACAGTTTGATTCTCTTTTGGAAAGAATTCCAAAATCTCTTTATAAAGATTATCTTAATAAAATTCGAGAAGAGTAATCGCACTTTTTAATATTCATTACATCAAACGGGTAAACACATTTTTATCTATAAAATAGTTTTAATTGTTTTGGGATGGTTATTCATTGTACTCGGAACAATAGGAATATTTCTTCCCTTAATGCCGACTACAATATTTTTCATTTTAGCAGCGTGGTGTTTTGCGAGAAGTTCAGAAAAATTTTATAACCGGCTGATCAATCATCCCATCTTCGGGAAGATTGTCCGGGATTACCGCGAGAAAAAAGGAATGCCCATTAGAGCAAAGATAATTTCTATTACAATGATGGCAATTACAATCAGTTGTTCTGCACTTTTCTTTACAGAAGATTTAATCGTAAGAATACTTTTATTAATTATCGCGGTCTCGGTTTCCATTTATATACTATCGCTTAAAACGCTTAGAGATAATGTTTCCTCGGAAACTTTTTAGCCGGGCAACCGGGATTGTAATCTTATTATAATAGAGGATACATTTAACAAAGTTTATTATCTTTGTTTTAAGCATTATATACCAGCCAAATAAGGAGCAGATAAAGAATGAGTCTTTTTTCATCGAAGGCAAAAAGTGAAATTGAAAAGCTCGTAGAAGAGAACGATGAATTAAAAAACACTCTGCATCAAGTCCTCCAAAAACATCAAAATCTTGTTGAACTTGAAAATAAGCTTAACGAAGCCAGAAAAGAGTTCACAGAAATTACTACCGAAACTGAAAAATTAAAAAACAATCTGAAATCGTTGGTGATTGACTTTACTTCCAAAACAGAAGAAGTGAGTGAACTAACTGAAACTATTAATTTGCTTGCCGAAAAAAAATCTTCCGTCGAATCTACAGTTAGAGAAATTGAAACCGAGTCTCAGCAGAATGTTGAGAGGGCTCTCTCAGAAAAACAGTTGGAAATTGAGAAGCTGAATGAAGATTTAGGCGATCTTCACTCATCTATTGAAAAGCTTGCGAACGAAGAAAACTCTCTCCGCATTAGCATTGCGAATCTTCATAATGAAGAAGAGAAATTGCGCTCTTCACTTGATCAGGCAGCTGCCGGTTTGGACACATCCGAACTTACAGACAGAATAAATCAGCTTAAGGTGGAAGAAGGTAAAAAAACAGCCGCTATTAATACACTGGATGAAAAAATTTCTCTCGCCGAAGAAATCAAAAGCAATCTTGAATCATCATTATCGGCAATTATCGGTCGTCTCTCCGAGAAAGAAAATATATTAAGTGAATTAATAAATGAACGCGATTCATTAGGTGATCAGCTTCGGGAACGACAGAAGGAATTTGACGAATTTGAATCCAGATATAATTTTACTAAAGAGACAATATCAAAACTTGAAGAAGACATAAAAGATCTCACCTATAAACGCAATGAACTATCCGATGAAACAAGAAACTTTGAAACAGTTAAAAATGAACTGCAGGATAAGCTGCTTCAACTAGGCAACGATGAAGAGACTTTGACAGAATCTGTGAATCAAAAACAGAAAACCATTGAAGAACTTGAGAAACGTAAGTTTGAGATTGAAGAATCGCATCTAAAAGTTGAAAACAACTTTTCACAAGTTCTTCAAAAATTTACCGAGGAACTTAATTCATCGAAGAGTAAACTTAGCTCACTCCGTCAGGATATTTTAGAAAAGGAAAAGGAACTATCCCACAAAGAGAAAATTCTTCTTGAAAAGACAACTCAAGTTGCCGAATACGGCGGCTTAACGAAAGTACTTCAGAAAGAGCGGGCTGCAACAGAACAGTTACTTTCAAATCTAAAACAAGAATCAACCGAGTTAAGTAATTTAGTCCTAACATTGAAGGATGAAGCAACTAGGCAAAAGCTTTTTATTCAGCAGCTGAAGTCCGAGACAGCTTCTCTCGAAATAAAGAAAGAATCATTCGAGAAAGATATTAGACAGCTCTTCATCCAAATCAGTGAAAATTATTCCAGCTTAAACGACAACAAGCAAAAGCTGGTATTAGAAACGGCACAAGCAACTCGCGAACTCGAAGAATTAAAGGAGCAAATCGCCAATCAAAGAAATGAATTACGTCTGCTTAAAACAGAGACCGCAAATACAGAGATTAAAAAAGAAGAATTTACTGCGAAGATTTCAGAACTAATTGCTATGGAGAAAAATCTCAAATTCCGAATTTTAGAAAGCGAAAAAAAGATGAACATGGATGAAGGGAAGGACAAATCCTAATAACTAGTCATTTACGACGCCTTTGTTTTTTTACCGATATAAATTAATTTGTATTTAAGTAAACATAAAAACTTTCGAAAGACCTTTAGTGAAAACAAAATCTTCAAAAAATATATTAGCGCAGGCATGCTTCTATATCGTTTTAATTTCAGCTGTATCATTCCCGCAAACTAAACCGATTGTAAAAGATACACTACGGTATCGCACTAATTCCAATTACACTCTTCAGCAATCAATGTTCGATATTTATAAAACCCGCCAGGCAGATATTGTTATGCTCGGAAATTCTTTAACTCACGGCGCCGCATGGAATGAATTGTTAGGTCGTCCTAATGTTATTGAACGCGGAATTACAAGCGATGTCCTTTATGGTTACGAATCGAGAATAAGCGCTATTTACAAGCTGAATCCGAAAATTGTTTTTATAATGGGCGGGTTAAATGATATTTATAATTGGACTCCGGTTGAAGATATATTTGCTGTTTATGTTCGCATTATATCCGGTCTCCGGTCAAGAAATATAATTCCCGTGATTCAATCAACAACTTATTCCGCTAAAACTTATGCAAAAGATTGGGGCGGAACTCCGGAAGGAAATTTCGGGAGGAACCGAGAAGTAGATAAATTGAACAAACTCCTTTCGGATTACGCGAAGAAGAACAACATCGACTACATTGATGTGAACTCGTTGACTGCGGGTAAGGATGGATTCTTACGTCCCGAATTAAGCTGGGATGGAATTCATTTTAAAGCAGATGCGTATAAACTCTGGGCAAAAGAAGTTGAAAAAGTTTTGGTAAAGCATAAACTGTAATTTTTCTTTCATCATCTTGACTTACATAAACCGGAATGATGAATCTCTAGTACTGAATTTTTTAAGTGTCAAATTTTATTAGAATATATCAATAGTAAATTTTAAGAAGGGTTTTATATGCAGAGTGAAAACAAATTCAGAGAACCGTTAATTATAGTTGTTCTTACAATCATCATATTATACGCGATTTCGTTTGTGAAAATAGATTACCAGATTTCTGCTCTCAGCTTTAATTTGAAGAGCGTTGATATTCTTTCCGATGTAAAAGTTGAACCGGCAAATGCGATACAACCGGTTAGTAATTTAAGAGCACGCGTCAACCAAGCTTCTCTTGATTTCTCGAATGTTTTTTCTTCCGCGTTTTCATTTTTTGGTTCGGCTACTGATAAATCCGGAAGTCTCTATGAATTAGCTCTTCAGAATAAAAACACTCCAATCACTGGCAACATAAAACAATTAAGCTACTTCTTCGATGCGGTAAAAAACGCAAAATCAAAAACTATACGTGTTGCACATTTTGGCGATTCAGCAATTGAGGGCGATTTAATAACATCTGATATTCGCCAGACACTTCAGGATAAATTTGGCGGTAACGGTGTTGGCTGGCTTGGTATTACTTCTCAAGATATTATGTTCAGGCAAACAACAAAACATTCGTTCTCCGACAATTGGGAATCTGCCGCACTCTATACAAGCAATCCTAAAGGACTTCCGCTAGGAATCAGCGGAGAAGCATTTGTACCAAAAGGGAGCGCATGGGTTCAATATGAAACAACGCGTATCAGAAGATCATTAAAAGATTTCAGTTTAGTTCGTCTTTATTACGCAAACGCAAAGAGCTCAAATATTACTTACTCGTTTGATGGCGGCGCAAAAAAAACAACTCCACTTAAAACAGGAAGTGCTCTGCAAGAATTAGTTTTGAAACCGGATTCCCGTGCAAAATCAATCCGGATTGAATTTCCAATGGCAGATCAAGCTTATTTTTATGGAGTAAGTTTGGAAAATGAACCAGGCATTTACGTGGATAATTTTCCTCTACGCGGGAATACCGGTGTTGATCTTGGCTCTCTTCAAGAAGGAATTCTAAAAGAATTCTCTAAATATTTTGATTACAAATTAATCATCCTTGAATTCGGTTTAAATATCGCCGGGTCGCGTAATACAGATTACAGTTGGTACGAAAAAGAAATGGTGAAAGTTATTAATCATTTGAAATCGGTTTTTCCTAAATCAAGTTTCTTGATGATCTCTATACACGACCGGTCTATGAAGAAAGGATCCAGTTTTGTAACCGATCCGGGAATTTTGCGGCTCTTAGAAACACAAAAAAATATTGCGAAACTTTCCGATGTAGCAATATGGAATTTGTTTGAAGCAATGGGCGGAGAAAATTCGATGCCTAATTGGGTGAATGCAAATCCTCCTTTGGCATTCAAAGATTTTATTCATTTCAATGATCAAGGCGCAAAGAAAGTAGCGGATTTACTAACCGAGGCATTATTAAAATTGTATAAATAAATAATCAATCTCTGAATAAATAAGAGTAGGCGTGAGTAATAACGATAATAACTTTACCGGTATTCCAACAAGTGATTCGTCTGGTTTAGAAAAAACTCTTTGGGAAAGATGGCAAGCCAATGCGGAAAAGAATCCGGATCGCGAAGCCATTGTTCACTGGGTTGCAGGCGAAGAGCCGATCCGTTGGACTTATAAAAACCTAATTCAGACAGCAAAAAAATATTCCGTTAAAGTTAGAGAAGCAGGCATCAAGAAAGGGGACGTCTGTGCAATTGTAATGCATCATAATCCTAATTTCTATCCTTTGTATCTTGGAATTTCCCGCATGGGAGCGCTCCCTGCAGTGCTTGCCTATCCTAATCCCCGCTTGCATCCCGATAAGTTCCGTCAAGGTATTGAAGGAATGGCTCAGCGTTCCGGTCTCGATTATATTTTAACCGAACGTGAGCTTGACCCTATAATTCATCCATTAATTGAAAACCCCGCCAGTACAATTAAATCTGTTTTTTTCCCGCTCGAGTGGAATATCGAAACCGATATTGATCCAAAGGCGGATTCCGAGATAGAACAAATTGCCTTATCAGTTAAAGAAGACGACGCAATTTTATTACAACATTCATCCGGCACAACCGGATTACAAAAACCTGTAATATTATCTCACCGGGCAGTTTTAAATCATGCACAAAATCTTGGTAATGCATTAAATTTATCGGATAAAGATAAAATTGTTAGCTGGCTTCCTCTTTATCATGATTTCGGTTTGATTGCGTGTTTCCAAATTCCGTTAGCTTATGGAATTACAACTATTCAAATCAATCCATTCGAATGGGTACTTGCACCGATTCTTTTGCTTGAGGCAATTACCAAAGAAAAAGGAACATTGACTTGTCTTCCGAATTTCGCGTATAATGTTTTATCAGAAAAAATTCACGATGATGAACTAAATGATATTTCCCTAGAGAGTTTACGATTGGTTATCAACGGCGCCGAACCAGTTAGGCATGACAGCCACATAAAATTTACAGAAAAATTTGTAAAGCATGGATTCAATCCTCTTGCTCTTACTGTATTATATGGGATGGCTGAAGTTTCTCTTTGCCTAACATTAACAGATCCGGGAAAACCAATTAAAGAATTAATTTTAGATAGAAATGAATTATCTCGAGGCGTAATGAAATTCGCAGATGAAAATTCCGTTAAACGAGTTTCTGTTTCTTGCGGAAAATGTATTGACGGATGCGACGCCCGGATTGTTGACGAAAAGCGGAAAGATGTTGCAGATGGAATTGTTGGTGAAGTAGCCGTTAAATCAGTTTCCATGTTTGATGGCTACAGGAATTATCCGGAAAAGACCGCAGAAGTTGTTGAAAACGGCTGGTACTTTAGCGGCGATTGGGGATTCAGATATCAAAACGAATTGTTTATCATCGGAAGAAAAAAAGATCTGATAATTGTTGCCGGAAAAAATATTTACCCGGAAGACATAGAAGATGCGCTCAATCAAGTTGATGGAATAATTCCGGGTCGCGTAATTTCTTTCGGTGAAGAAGACGAACAGATGGGAACTGAGCAGATTGCGGTTGTAGCAGAGACAAAAGATGAAACCGAAATTGGAAAAAATAAAATCCGTATGGATATTTTGAGAGCCGGAATGGCAATAGATGTCAATATTCACAAAGTTTATCTTGTACCGCCACGATGGTTAATTAAAAGTTCCGCCGGCAAACCGAGCAGAAACGCAAATAAAGAAAGAATTCTAAGTCGCGAAGACAAACAAGTTTGGAGTAGATAATGATCTCACAAGAACTAAAAAAAGTAATTCTAACAGAACTTAATCTAGATGATTTCGATCTTCAAGATGAGACTATGGCGCCGGAAGTTCCGGGCTGGGATTCATTGAATCACGTGAATATAATTTTGGCTGTTGAAAAATCTTTCAACGTGAAGTTCAAGAGTTATGAGGTGCTGCGCTTGAAAAATGTTGGCGATCTTCAGAAGCTTGTTGATATTAAAACCGGTAAATAACTCTTAGTTAATAAAGCGCTGACCTACCTACCGGTAGGCAGGTTATCATGATCGTTTATGATTTTCTATTATCAATCATAACGAATCATAATCATCATAAAGATCGGCGTTCCATTAGGACTATTTTCCAAAACAATTAAATTCATTTGCCCATGTTCTCTTCTATCAGTCTTGAAAAAATCTTTTCTCTCTTAAAATACGATCCGAACGATCCGCTTATCTTCAGCACAAGTTTATTTCTTTTTCTTTTCTTAGGATTCTTAATCTTTTATAATCTGCTGGGAAAGAACAAAGCGGCAAGAATCGTATTGCTGATAATATTTTCACTCTACTTCTATTATAAAGCTGCGGGGCTCTACTTTGTCATTCTAATAGTTTCTGCTGTTGTTAATTTTTATGCGGGCAAATGGATTGCCGGTACGGACCGGTTCCCCATCAAAAGATTATTTCTTGTCCTCGCGCTAATTCTTAACATTGCACTTCTCGGCTATTTCAAATACACAAATTTTATTCTGCAGATCATTGCCGATATAAGCAAACATACTATCGATCCGCTTGCAATCTTTCTTCCGATTGGAATTTCATTTTACACGTTTAAATCGCTCAACTATGTTTTTGACATTTACTACGACACTCTCAAACCGACAAACAGTTTGCGCGATTTCAGTCTATATGTTTTCTTCTTCCCAAATATTTTACTCGGACCGATTGACCGTGCGGCGGATTTTCTTCCGCAGATTGACCGCGAACCTTTTATCTCAAAAGAAGATATTGGCCGGGCGCTCTTTTTAATTATGCTCGGTTTGTTTAAGAAAGTTGTTGTAGCGGATTATATAAGTCTGAATTTTGTCGACCGGATTTTCGATTTCCCTTTACGTTATACCGGAGTTGAAAATTTATTAGCGATTTACGGTTACGTGCTTCAAATCTATTGCGACTTTTCCGGCTACTCCGATATGGCAATAGGGATTGCTCTTCTACTTGGTTTTAAATTAATGGATAATTTCAACTACCCATTTAAAGCAGCAAGCATCGCCGATTTCTGGCGGAGATGGCATATATCACTTTCTAAATGGCTGCTCGATTATTTATTCAAACCGATTCAAATTTCTTCGCGCAGCTTGAAAATATTTGGAAATGTTATCGCTCTTGTTGTAACATTCTTCGTCTGCGGTTTGTGGCACGGCGCCGGATGGAATTTTATACTTTGGGGAGTTTTTCACGGTACGTTGATGTCTATCTCATTATTCTTTAAGAAGCCAAAAGAAAGACTTTATAAATTTTTACGCATTTACAACACAAGATTTTTAAGATTCTTCCAGATTGTAATTACATTTCATCTTGTTGCGTTATCGTTTTTAATTTTCCGCGCGAAAGATTTCCAAAGTGTAGTTGATATGCTCGATCAGATTTTTAATTTTTTCCATGGAGAAGTTTTTTTACAATTCGCCGAAAAACTTCCGTTGATTCTTGGGCTGATTGTGATTGGATACTTATTTCACTTTTTGCCATCCAAACTTGGAACTTGGTTTCAAAAAATTATTACCGCAATGCCGCTTCCTTTAAAGATTTTAATTTTCGTAATTGCAATTTGGATTGTAGCCCAATTCAAGACCGCGGACATTCAGCCGTTTATCTATTTCCAATTTTAATATGAGACGGTAATGTAAAACCGTCTCATATTATCCCATCAAGACCGGCTCATCTTTTAAGCGATTGCCCCAAAACAAGCTATAATCCTATTTATCATTACTCCATTACTTTTTGCATAATTTTTGATAAATTGAACGTGAGAATAGAGCGGCGAGTTGGTTTAATCCGTTTTTTACCGTTGTTACTTTTAACGAGCATATTAATGAGGATTATGATTTTATCCCGAATTAAATTTTACTTTTTACTTTTACTTTTCATTCTTCCGCAATTTTTGGAAGCGCAGAGAGTTGATGTTAGTGAACTAAAAAGAACCGCGCTATCACACATGCAAGCCGGAAGATACGGCGAAGCTATTGATCAGCTCAACAAATATATTACAGCCAATCCTCAGGAATCCGACGGATATAATTTACGCGGTCTTTGTTTTGAGAAACGCCAGCAATATGAAAATGGACGTCTTGATTACAGACGCGCAATTGCGCTCGAAACTATCAGCACGACAAAAAGAGCCGAGTATGAAAGAAATCTTCAACGTTTGATTGATATCTGGTATCCGCTCCTCAACAAAAAAATTGAAGGTCATTTACGCGAAATAGCAATTGATCCGAACAAGCCGTTCAATTATCTCGAAATTGGAAAATCATATGCATGGATGGAAATTTGGGATAAAGCAGAAGAATGGTATGATCAATATTTGGCAAGAGATGATAATGCCTCACCCGACGAAATTATTCGGTATACAATAATTCTTACACATACCGGAAGCATTGTTAAAGGTGAGCGGATTCTAAAAAAATATGTTGAACGTTATCCGGAAGATTGGCGTTTGTGGAGCCGCTACGGTTATTTCACAATGTGGCTTAGTAAATACGCAATAGCCAAAAAAGCATTTGAAACCTCTCTCGGCTTCAAACCGTTTTTTAAAGAAGCCCAAGATGGGTTGGATTTGGTGAACAACAGGGCATACTTAACTCAAGAAAATCCGCGTGCATTCGAAAAAGAATATACCATTGACCGGCTATATAGAATTTTAAAAAAAACTCCAAGTGATATCGAGTCGAGATACGAATTAGTTGATGAGTTGATCAAAGCAAATAGGATTGAAGAAGCTTATCAACAGTTGCTTATCATCGGAACGACCAATCCGGATGACTCGCGTTATAAAGAAAAATCCGATTATGTTATAAATCTCAGAACTACAACTTACCGGGAAAGATTAGACAGCGCCAAAGTGCGCCTTTCATTAAATCCCGACGATAAAGAAGCGTTGAAGTTAATTGCAGAGTATCATGAAAATTTACAGGAATATGACAGCGCCCAAGTTATACTCGATAAATATTTTGAAAAGTATCCCGATGAGAAAGATCCGGCACTCAGATACAGGTGGGCAAGAGTATCTGCATGGAACCGTGAATTCGATAAAGCAATTGACATCACCGATAAACTTTTACTTGATTATCCCAATAATCTCGATTATCAACTTTTCCGGGCGCAAGTTTCTGTCTGGATCAACCGCGACATTGAACTTGCCAAACAATATCTTGATAATGTTTTGAAAGAAAGACCGAATTCTGTTCCGGCATTTATCTCAATGGGATCGATCAAACTAATAGAACTGGATTTTCCGGCTGCTCAAGAATATGCCGACAAAGCAAAAGCTCTCGAACCGGCAAATGAAGATGTTATTAAACTTCAGTCTAATATTGATTGGCAGAAGATGCGGTTCGAAGAAGAAAAACTTTACGCCATTCTGGAACAAGGAAGACAAAAAGTAATAGATAAAGATTACGATGCCGCTATTCCATTCTATCAAGATTATATGTCAAAAGCCGAACCATCAACTTTAGTTCTTAAAGAATATGGAGACGTTCTTTTCAGCGCAAAAAAATATCCTGATGCTTTAGATACTTATAACAAAGTTCTCTCATACGGAGAAAATTACGACGCACAGAAATCCCGAGCCGCACTTTATTTTGCAACCGGAGATTCGGTCAGCGCACTTCGCGAATACAAAGATTTGGTAAAACAAGATTCATCCGATTTTGAAGCGAATTTATACCTTGGCGATTCTTACGCAAAGATGGCGGCAAATGATTCCGCCCGGACAGTTTATAATAATCTTCTTGATTGGAAACTCGACTCTGCGCAAGTAAGTATGGTAAAGCAACGCAAGGGTTGGCTTCCGGTTACCGGCATTGTTGCTATTTTCGAAACCTTTCCTAACAGTATTGGATTTAGTCCGTCACTCTCTTATTACACGGATAATCTAAGTTTTAGAATTTTGAGTGCCGGAGGAAGACTCGAACTCGGTGTTACTAATTTTCTAACACTTGGAGTTTCATTAGTACGAAGCTCTATAAAAGCCAGCCAAGCCAGTCTTAATCAAGACGCCTTAAGCAGTATGGATGACCTCGGGACTCCTTTTGTGGGCAATCAAGTATTTACAACTTTTAAAGGGTTAGTTCTTTTAAGATTGGGAAGTAATATTAGTATGGGAGTCGGAATTGGAATCAGCGGTTCGCTAGGTAAATTTACACGAGATGATCATGATGCCTTTTTCGTTTTTGAAAAACCAGACTCAATTAGAGTGGGCCTTACTTATCAGAATTCCGACGCAGTCAGCATACTCTACTCTCCTTATCTAATAGATTTGCGTTACTATGCTTCACTCTATAAGATTGATGCTTATTACAGAAATCGTGATGGATTAAAAATCTCCGGCTATTTTCAATACATCGGCGTTGATGACGGTAACGCTGGAAATGATTTTAACATTAGACTTGGAAAATATTTTTGGCCTGATATAGCTATCGGCTACGAATATGCTTATTCAAATTATAAATATAAATCCAACTTCTACTACTCACCTCACAATTTTGAATCGCATAGTATTTGGTTAGATAACGATCTCGATAAAAGTGAAAAATTAAAAGTTTCTATTGGAGGAAAAATCGGTTTGATTCCTCAAAGTACATTAATTGCTCTTGAAGGTCATATAAATGCACAATACACTCCGACTAAAAAATTAATTCTTTCGGGAAAAATTAGTATTGGAAGTGCATCACGTGATAATTCAAGCTACCGATATTTCTCCGGTCAACTTTCAGCATACTGGGCAATTCTTTAACAACTTATTATTAATCCTTATTTTGATAATTATTCGTAGGAGACGTTTAAATGAAAGCAATTTCCATTTTTATTGTTTTATTTTTCTCGACAACGCTTACGGCACAAGAAATAAATTTTTACGGAGAAGCTCAACAGGGCGGAATTATTGTAGGTGTCGGAAAAGATATTACAAGCGCTCAGTTGAACGGTGTGAATTTACAGATTGATAAATCCGGTGCGTTTGTGTTTGGATTTGACCGTGACGCAAAAGGTCTATTCAAAGTAAAAATACGCTTCAAAAACACAAAAGTAAAAACATTGGAGTATACTCTTGAACCGCGTAAGTATGAAGAACAGAGTTTAACAATCGCGAAAAAATATGTAACCCCGCCCAAGAGAGAGTTGAAAAAAATTCAACGCGAAAGTAAATTAATGAAAGCTGCGCGTGCGAAAGTAGGCAAAGTGAAAAACGCGTTGTTCATGTCCGGCTTTGCATATCCGGTTGACAGCGTTGATATAAGAAGCGTATTTGGAAGTCAAAGAATTCTCAATGGCAAAAAGGCAAATATTCATAACGGTCTCGATTTTTCCGCTGAAGTGGGAGATTCTATTAGGGCAATTAGCGATGGTGTTGTACGAATCGCCGGAGACAATTTTTACTATAACGGCAATTTCATTCTTCTCGATCACGGACAAGGATTAACAAGCGTTTATCTTCACATGAGTAAACTTCTTGCGAAAAATAGTCAGAAGATAAAAAAGGGTGAAGTTATTGGTCTGGCGGGCTCAACAGGTCGTGCAACCGGACCGCATCTACACCTTGGTGTTCAATGGTATAAAAAAAGAATCGATCCGATGAGTTTGTTTAATTTGGTTCTACCTTCACAGAAGAAAATTTAAATTCGGGAGGACAACGCAGCCAAGTTTTTCTAATTTATCTTTACTCTGGTGTCCGTTCGCAATTAAAACACAGTCGGCACCGATCTCCATAGCCACTTCATAATCATGTTCAGTATCGCCAATTAGAAGAGTCTCCCCCTTCCCGTTACCCAATCTTTTCATCAAATCTTTGCCCAGATGAAGTTTACTTGCTGCGTAAATATTATCGAGACCGACAACATGCGTAAAATATTTTTTTAAACCATGATGCTCGACCATCTCATCGAGTGTATGTTGTGAATATGCAGAAAGTATTGATTGACCGATGCCAAGCTGATTGATTTTATTTAGAATATCAATAACTCTATCATAAAGACCGCATTCAAATTTTCTTTTCTCGTATCCGTCCATCCACTCTTTACCAACAACCTCAAACGATTCTTTAGAAAAATCAAAGCCAAGTTCGGCATAATAATTTTTTACAGGAATTGTAAAAATCTCGCGGTATTCTTCAATATTCAGCTGTTTTAGTCCGCGGGCAGACAAGAGCTGGTTAATTAGATCCATGCTGAGACTTACGTCATTTATTATAGTGCCGTTCCAGTCCCAGATAATATGTTTATAGTTTTCAATTTTCATGCGGCAAATTTAGGAAAAATCTTTCTTGTTTCCTTTTAGCTCAATACCTAATTTTAATCAAAACCAATCTTTGTTAAAGAGGAAAAAAGATGAGACAATTTAATCGCAGCATTTTATATGTTTTTATAACTGGATTATTTCTTTTCAATATATCCTCCTTTGCCCAGCAGAAAGAGGGGAAGATCAAAAAAGAAATGATTCCAAATGCGGAAAAAATAATCGGACTTGAGTTCACAGATACCGAGCGTGATTCAATGCAAGACGCACTCAACGATCAGTTGGGCAATTACGAGAACATCCGCAAAATTCATATTGCCAACAGCATTCCTCCGGCAATATTATTTAATCCGATTCCGGCCGGGTTCAAGTTCGATCAGAAACAAAAACTGCTGAAGTTTAGCGATTACTCATACGTAAAGATGCCTAAGAATATTGAGGAGATAACTTTTTATTCGATCGGCGAGCTCGCGCAATTAATCAAAACAAAAAAAATCACTTCGACACAATTGACAAAATTTTATCTAGAAAGATTAAAAAAATACGGACCGAAACTTCATTCCGTAATAACTCTAACCGAAGAACGGGCGCTCCGTCAAGCAGAAAAAGCCGATCAAGAAATTTCTAAAGGAAAATACCGCGGTATGCTTCATGGAATTCCTTTCGGTGTTAAAGATTTACTTAACTCAAAAGATTATAATACAACATGGGGCGCAGCACCGTATAAAGATCAATTGAACAATGAAGACGCGACAGTAATAAAAAAATTGGAGGATGCCGGAGCTGTTTTATGCGCCAAACTTTCAATGGGCGAACTTGCAATGGATGATGTTTGGTTCGGCGGAATGACACGCAATCCGTGGGATACAACAAAAGGATCGAGCGGATCTTCGGCAGGTTCGGCTTCTTCCGTTTCGGCGGGACTTCTTCCGTTTGCAATCGGCACCGAAACATGGGGTTCAATTGTTTCTCCATCAACCGTTTGCGGAGTTACGGGTTTGCGACCGACTTACGGAAGAGTCAGCAGAACAGGCGCAATGGCTTTAAGCTGGTCGATGGATAAAATCGGACCTATCTGCCGAAACGCAGAAGATCTTGCAATTGTTTTTAATGCAATTTACGGCAAGGATGGAATTGATCAGACTTTATATGATGCGCCGTTCAACTATCAGCCGAAGCTTGATTTTAAAAAATTGAAAATCGGTTTCTTGAAAAATGATTTTGCAAAAAAATACCGGTTCCATCAGAATGATTCACTCGTCTTGAAAAAACTTGCGGAACTGGGAGCGCAGCTTATCCCTATTGAACTTCCGGAGATTGCGACAAACGATATAGCAATAATTTTAACTGCGGAAGCCGGTGCCGCATTCGATGAACTGACACGAACTAATAAAGATGACATGCTCGCCCGTCAATTTAAAGGAGCGTGGCCTAATATTTTTCGCGCTTCACGCTTCATTCCCGCAGTAGAATACATTAACGCAAATAGAATTCGTTACATGCTCATTCAGGAAATGCAAAAAATGATGAAGAAAGTTGATCTCTATATTGCTCCTTCCTGGGAAGGAAATAATTTGCTGCTAACTAATCTGACAGGCAATCCTTGTGTAGTTGTTCCAACCGGATTTACCGACAAAGGAATATTAACCAGCATTACATTTATGGGAAGACTTTTTGATGAAGGTAAAATAATCGCATTCGCAAAAATGTTTCAAGACGCAACGGATTTTCATAAGAAACATCCTAAGATGGATTAAAAAATAATTTCAATTTTTTTGAGTTGTTTTTAACGTTTCGTCAAATTAGAGCGGAAGGATTAATTAGATCCTCCCGCTCTTTTAGTTTTATTCACACTTAGCCGAAATTTCATTAAATTTCTGGTGGAAATTTCCTCTCCTCCATTTATAACTTACCCGGAGGTGTAAAATGAAAGTCCTTGGTACTTACGAAAAAGCCCGCATCTACATTGACAGACACTATCAAGAAACAAGTGAAGCTAAAATTCACAAACGCAAGCTGAATCCCGGTCCGGTTATTACAATTTCCCGGGAAACCGGAATTGGCGCGGTGGTTATTTGCGAAAAACTGACAGAGTATTTTAATAGGTACGCGATTGATGATTACAACGACTGGACATTATTTGACCGCGCTCTTATCGAAAAAATTATGGAAGATCATCATCTTCCCGATCATTTCAGAAAATTTTTAGTTGAGGAAAAGCCGTCAAAGGTTGATTCATGGTTCGGAGAAATTCTCGGAATCTCTCCTTCAAAAATTTATCTGCTGCATAAAACCACACATACAATAATGAAGCTTGCAGAATTCGGTAATGCAATTATTGTCGGAAGAGCTGCAAATATCATTTTATCAAAAAAGGCGAACGCTTTTCATCTCCGGCTGGTTGCGCCGTTAAATTTCAGAATTGAAAACGCAATGCGGCTCTACAATGTTGATCACAAAGCAGCGAGCGAGTTTATTAAACGGGAAGACGAAGAGAGAAAAAATTATCATTGGAAATATTTCCATAAAGATATCGACGATCCTCTTCTCTACCATTCTGTTATAAACACTAATCTTCTGGAATCCGAAGATATTGCCGAGATGATTGGGCATTGTGTAATTAAAAAATTTCCGCAATTTTTTAAAGAATCCGTTAAAGAAGAAGTAAATGAGTGATTGAACGATAATGAGCGGGTTATCGTATTATTATTTTTTAATGGTTGTTCTTTTGCAGATTGCGAACATAAATCTCTTTCACAAAAATATGAATGAGGTTAAAATGGATTTTAAATTGTTCAGTCCTTCATTCAAGGATGGAGAGTTAATCCCCCCTAAATATACATGCGACGGTGCGAATATTTCTCCTCCGCTTTCATGGACAACCCCGCCTGAAAAAACCAAATCATTCGCTATCATAGTCGACGATCCCGACGCACCAGTTGGCGCTTGGGTTCATTGGATTCTTTTTAATATTCCCTCAGATGCAAGGGAGTTGATAGAAGAATCTTCCTCAAAACATAATCTACCTAAAGGCACGATTGAAGGAACAAATGATTTCCGCAAAAACAACTATGGCGGTCCGTGCCCTCCCTCCGGTACACACAGATACTTTTTCAAACTGTATGCCCTTGATCTTTTGCTTCCATTAAAAGAAAGTACAACCAAAAAACAATTGCTCGATGCTATGAAAGGGCATATTTTAGCCGAAGCAATTTTGATTGGAAAGTATAATCGGCAGAGATAAAATCTGACGATGAAGAATAAGATTAAGAACAAGATCATGAGCAGGAAGCGATACTTCTGCGGTTGATCTTAACTGCTATTTCTCAGAACATTCATCCGGAGCAAAAACATGAAATCAAAAAAACTTCTTTTCTATTCGTTTCTTTTACTCTTTGGATTCATCTTCACAAATTCCCCGGCACAGCAAGATAAAATTAAGAGGATTGATTCATTAATAACTAAGGCAATGACAGATTGGAAGATGCCAGGCTTTTCAGTTGCCATAGTAAAAAACGATTCGGTGATCTTTGCAAAAGGATACGGCGTTAAAGACATTGCAAAAAATGAACCTGTCGACGAGAACACTCTTTTTGTAATTGCATCTTGCAGCAAAGCATTCACAACGGCATCGCTTGCAACTTTGGTCGATGAAGGAAAATTAAAGTGGGATGACCCTGTGACAAAATACCTTCCGGATTTTCAAATGTACGATCCCTGGGTTACTAAGGAGATGGTGGTTCGAGATCTCATTACACATAGAAGCGGTCTTGCAACATTCAGCGGTGATTTTCTCTGGTTAAGTTCAATATATGACCGCAAAGAGGTTATCCGCCGTGCACGGTTTTTAAAACCAACATCAAGTTTCCGTAGCCGGTACGGATATCAAAACATTATGTTCATAACTGCGGCAGAAATTATCAAATCTGTAACTGATACCGCGTGGGCCGATTACGTTCGTGCCCATATATTAAATCCGCTGGGAATGAATCATACAAATACCAGTTATGCTTTGTTCAATAATGACGGCAATGCCGCAAAAGCTCATTATGAAAAAGACGGCTCGATGAAAATTTACAGCGACGTTCAGCAAGATAACGCACACGGCGCCCTCGGTCTGAATTCGAGCGCGATTGAAATGGCACAATGGATCCGGCTGCAATTAGGCAAAGGAACTTACAACAAACAAAAGATTTTCAGTGAACGTCAATCAATGGAAATGTGGTCTAACCAGACTGCAGTTGGAAGTGGAAATTACGGATTAGGGTGGGGAATAAATTATAGGAACGGCAAAAAAACTTTGAGCCACGGCGGAGGAATGCCGGGAATGGTCTCTCAGGTAACACTTGTACCAGAAGATAATTTTGGATTTGTACTGCTAAGCAATTTAGAAGTCGGGATGGTCGGCGCGGTTAGTAATTATATTTTAGATGTGATATCAAACGTTGAACCGAAAGATTATGAAAAAATGTCGCTTGACGGTTATGCAAGGCGCAAAGCTGCATTTGAGAAAGAGATTAACCGCCGTGAAGAGATTCGGGTAAAGGATTCCAAACCTTCTCTGCCATTAGAAAAATATTGCGGTACTTACGAAGATAAAATGTACGGCGATGCAACTGTTTCCATGAAAGACGGTAAATTATTTTTACAATTCGTTCCAACACCCACTTTCCGCGGAGAATTGAAACACTATCAATATGATATGTTCCAGATCGATTGGGAAGACGAATTTTTAACACGCGGCTACGTCAAATTCGATATGAACTTCAAAGGTGAGGCAAAGCAAATGACGTTTGAAGTACCAAACTCACCCGATTTTATTTTTACGGAATTGTTGTTTGAAAAAAAATAAATGTAATACATCAAATATTGCAAATCTTGGGGCGTATTTTTTACCGGGGTAAATGCAGAACTCTTTTGATAACAGACCGTCTCAATGGACAGTCATTTTAAATGAAAGGAACGGTTATAATGAAAAGTATATTTCGTCTCTCTGCATTTGTTCTTGTTATCCTTATTACACAATTCTATTCAGTTTTTGCACAGCAAAAATTCTTCATCAATCTAAACGACAGGGCTGACGATCTTTTCAAAGTAACATTGCTACCTGAAAAACTTTCGGAACAGAATAAAATTTATCAATTTGCGTCTACCGCACCCGGAACCTACCAGACAATGGATGTGGGAAGATATGTCCGTTCATTCAAAGCTTTTGATTCGAGCGGAGCGGAGCTCGGTGCTAAGCAAATTTCAACAAATCAGTGGGAATTAGAAGAGCCGTTAAAAACTGCAAAAGTAATCTACACTGTTGCAGATACTTGGGATCATCCGGTAAAAGAAAATTCGATTTATCCTATGTGCGGAACTACTATTGAAAAAGACAATGTATTAATCAATGGTCAATGCGTATTCGGATATTTTCACGGGATGCAAAGAACTCCGATAAAGATAAAATTAGAATATCCTAATGAATGGCTTGTTGGTACTGCAATGAATAAAGATAATGATGGCTTCTATAACGCTACCGATTATGATTACGTTGTTGATTCTCCTATCCTTCTCGGCAATCTAACAAAGACATCTACTAAAATTGAGAACACAACCGTTGATGTTTTTACATATTCAAAAACCGGGAAAATAAATTCCGATCAGATTTTACTTTTGTTAGAAGATCTGCTGAGCGCAACAAGCCAGTTTACAGATGGTTTGCCGGTTAACAAGTATACATTCCTTTTCCATTTTGAAAATTTTTCCGCCGGTGCATGGGAACACAATTTCAGTTCGGAATATATTTTTACAGAAAATGCGCTTGAAGGAAATTTTGCAAAAGAGATCCGTTCTACAGCCGCGCATGAATTTTATCATGTAATTACACCGCTCAATATTCACAGCGAACTTGTTGGCAATTTCAATTTTGAAAAGCCGACGATGTCCCAACACATTTGGCTATATGAAGGTGTTACAGAGTGGGCTGCCGATATTATTCAGTTGAGAGATTACCTAATGTCGTTGAACGAATATTTAGGTGAGATGACTCAAAAACTTTTGCAAAATGATAATTATGATCCCAATATTTCGCTTGTGGATTTGTCGCTCCATTCAACAGAACGCCAGGACCAGTATCCAAACATTTACATGAAAGGTGCTCTTGTAGGAACTCTATTGGATATACGAATTCTTGACCTTTCTCACGGAACAAAGGGATTACGAGAAGTTCTAAATCAACTTTACAAAGATTACGGAATGAATAAAGCATTCAGCGAAAAAGAATTTTTCACTGAATTTGTAAATAGAACTTATCCTGAAATTGCAGATTTTATTAATAAATACATTAAGGGGGCAGAGAAACTTCCGGTTGCAGAATACTTTGGCAAACTTGGAATTGAATACACTGAAATTGCCGGTGTGGATAGTTCAAAAATTTCTTTGGGTTTTGGAATAAGCGTGAAGGATAACAAGTTCATTATAACAAAAGTTGATAATCAAACAAGTGACGGAGTTGCGCCCGGCGATTTTATAGCTAAATTAAACGGCGAAGAAGTTACTCTTCAAAATGCTCAAACGAAATTCAGTTTTATGAGTAAGATGAAAGTTGGCGATACATTTGTGCTTACTGTTGATAGAAGCGGCAAACAACTTGATGTAAAAGTTGCTATGCAGCCAAGAGCATTGAAACACCAATTCAAAGTTTTGGAAGATGCTACCGACGAGCAGCTTTCGCTTCGGAGTGCTTGGATGAAAAATTTATAGTATTAGTTAACAAGCTATATTGATCTATAAAATTGATAAATCATTATTAGAAAGGAATAAACGTTTACCCCTTTCCTTATCGTTATTTTTCAATTAGATTTACTACAGACAAACAACCGCTAAGGTGATTATATGATCAAAAAGATCTGCTTCACAATATTATCTGCGGTTATATTTTTATTTACAACTCTTTCATGTTCATCATCGGCGCTATACGACAGCATTTATCCTACATTACGCGACGGTCAATACGATAGTGAATTTCCTTACAAAAATTCTTCCAAACAGCTTGAAGAAATCAGCGGTTCAATCCGGCTTGTCAACAGCATAGCGTTTTATACAAGCTATGTATTCAATGAGACAAGTAAATTTAGAGCGAGTGATGTAGGTCAAATAAATTTTAGTAAGGCGGCAATTGAACAGATTAATTTTAACCGAACGGCATCCGGAACCTCAACCGTAATTTTCGAAGATCAAGGAACAGTTGCGTTATTATCAGTCGCTCACATTATTTCCTTCCCGGATACCATTATTTCTCATTTTATAAATCCCGACGGATCATTTTCGCAATTCATACAAAGTGTTTCAATCAAAACAAAACAAACTATTTACATTCCAGACTTTCCTGATAACGGGGAAGTTGACATTATTCTAATCGACAAGGTTAAAGATGTTGCATTACTTGGAAGGCATTTTTCATTCGATAAAACAATTTCGATGCCGGTTTTTAAATATCCATGGGGAAAATCGAGTGAACTCGAATGGGGAAGTTTTGTTTATGTTTTCGGTTTTCCAATGAATTACAAAATGATTTCGAAAGCTATCGTCAGCAGTCCGGGAAAAGAAAATCATACGTTTTTAATAGACGCAGTCTTCAACCGTGGCTACAGCGGTGGAATTGTTCTCGCAATTCGAGATGGCGTTCCTAATTTTGAACTTGTCGGTTTAGTCCGTTCAGTTCCCTCCGAATATCAGTATACAATCCGCCCGTTGGCGAAGGAACAAGATTTTGATTTTAATCCAATGCTGCCGTTCAAAGGAGATGTTTATGTTGATCGGGAACAAGTATTGCGGACTGGAATTACAAAAGTAATAGGGATAGAAATTGTAAAAGATTTTATAGTGGCTCATAAAGAAGAATTAATTGAGAAAGGATATCTTTTAAAAGATCTGTTTAATGTGCCGGATAAACTGAAGCTTAAAATCAATAATTAGAAATAAAATACTACCAACTACTTCATCACCTCTTTCACTTCTCCCTTAACAACTTTTTCTAAAACATCGGCAAAAAGATCCATTTCGGAAACAAGAGTATAAACATTTGGCGTAACTCGTATTCCATTATACTCCTCAAATACAATTGCTACAGTAAAGATTCTATGGCTATTGAACAGATAGCTTGTAAGTTTCCCAACATCAACGCCTTCAATAGTAAAATTTACAATACCCGCCCAATTGGATTCATCATCAATATTAAGCATGAACTTTACATTATCATATTTTTGGAGTCGTTTAATCCAGCGCTTATGAAGATACCTAAGCCGTTCTGCTTTCCTTTCTATTCCGATAATCTCATTAAATGCCAGCGCCTCTGCAATTGCATTATGATTTGCAGCCGGATGGGTTCCAATTTCTTCAAACTTACGAATATTTTCATCCATCTCTTTTGGTGCTGCCATTAGCGGCCAAACTTCTTTGATGAGATTTTTTTTTACATATAACATCCCGGTCCCGACCGGCGCATAAGTCCATTTATGAAGAGATGTACCAAAGAAATCACATTCAAGATCGGAAAGTTTATACGGAAAATGATTGAATGAATGAGCGCCGTCAACAATTACTCGAATTCCCTTTTCATGTGCTATGCGGCATACATCGCGCACCGGAAGAATTTGACCGGTAAGAAAACAAACGTGACTGATTAAAATAATTTTTGTGCTTGATGTGATTCCATTTGCGAGCGCGTTAACGTAATCATTTTTATCTACTAGCGGTACCGGATATTTGACTTTTGTAACTTTTACACCAAACCTGCGTTCCAATTGGTTAAATGTTGTGAGCATACGGGGATAATCTTGAGTTGTAGTCAAAATTTCATCGCCTGGTTTGTAATTTAATCCTTGTTGAATATTTTGAAGCGACTCGCTGGCGTTTCGTGTTATCGCAATCTCTTCAATATCGCAACCGAAGACGAGTGAAAGTTTTTCGCGCACAGTTTCAATTTTAGGTTCAACATGCTGCCACATAAAATATGACGGCGCTTGATTTGAATAATCAAGATTGCGTTTCATAGCGTTCATTACATCTGTGGGTGAAGGTGATACGCCGCCGTTATTCAAATTGATAAGTGTGCGGTCAACATCAAAAGCAGATTGAATTCCAGCCCAGAAATTTTCATCCCCCGCAGCTGCGGATGAGCTTAATGACTTATCTAAATTTCCGACGGCTTGCGTTACTCTTGCCAGTGCATCTGTTTTCATAATAATAAAAGCACCGCCTGTTGAAACGATAAATCGATTTAAGAATTGACGACGTGAATACATAATTATTCCCGTTCTAATTTAGCTGCAATTTTTGCATTTCAATGGTCAAAAGCAACGAGAAACTTCCAAAGTAGAGTCTATCTTTTGTTGATAAATTTGGTTAGATAATCACATCTATCTTTCATAAATTTTACATAAACTAAATAATGGGATTGGTAATTTTGAGAGGTGAATGGCAAATTAGTCCTAAAAAAATCTGCGAATCAAAATGAAAAAATTTGTTAACATAGAGATGCAAAGCAAGAAACGAATTGCCCTGGTTGCTCACGACAACAAGAAACAAGATTTAATAGAGTGGGCAAAATATAACCGTGGAAATCTTGGCGATCATGAAATTTATGCAACTGGCACCACCGGCAAAATGCTCGAAAAAGATTTGGGATTAAAAGTAAATAAACTCAAGAGCGGTCCGCTTGGCGGAGATCAGCAAGTCGGTGCAAAAATTTCTGAAAATGAAATTGATATATTAATTTTCTTCTGGGATCCGCTGGAACCGCAGCCGCACGATCCGGATGTAAAAGCATTATTGCGCATTGCCGTTGTATGGAATATTCCAATAGCATGTAACCGTGCATCTGCCGATTTTATTTTTTCATCTCACCTTATGAAAGAAGAATATCTGCGCATTATTTTAGATTATAATGATTATCAAAACAGAGACATATCAAAAGGAGAATTATGAAACGGCCGAACAAAGACGAGTACGCGGCATATTATCATACTTACGTTGATAAAGTGCCCGAAGGAGAAGTCATTAAAATATTGAAGAAGCAAACCGGTTCAATTCAAAAAATTTTAAAGAATGTTTCTAAGAAAAAATCTCTCTTCCGCTACGAACCGGATAAATGGAGCGTGAGAGAACTGGTAGGACACATAATTGATACAGAGCGGGTGTTTGCATACAGGACTTTACGATTTGCGAGAAACGATAAAAACGATCTTCCAGGGTTTGATGAAAACGAGTATATACGGCAATCAAACTATAACGATGTCAAACTGAAAGAATTAGTCGAAGAATTCTGCGCACTTCGTAAATCAAACATTCTTATGTTTAAAAAATTTTCGGATGAGGTTGGACTAAGAAAAGGAACGGCAAATGGAAATTCGTTTACAGTCCGTGCCATGGCATACATTATGGCAGGCCACGTAAATCATCATATGCACGTTTTGAAAGAACGATATCTGAAATAAAATGTCTCTATTGGTTCTGGCTTACCCTCATCTCGAAAAAAAGGATTATGATTGGATCCAATCCTTTAGATCTAATTATGATGAAAGATATTACAATCTGGTTGAACCTCATTTCACTCTAGTTTTTCCGACTTTAGATATACCAGAAAAACAATTTATTTCTCACATTGCTAAGACTGCAAAGAAATTCAAAGAGTTTTATTTTGTTTTGCGATGTGCACAGATCGTTAAAGATTCATTCAGCGATTACACCGATTTATTTCTCATTCCGGAAGAGGGATACAGAATATTTGTTAAATTTCATGATGCATTGTACACGGGAATTCTTGAAAAAGAGCTGCGCCTTGATATTGCATTTATACCTCATATTGGAATTGCCAACAATGTTGATGCGGGCAAGTGTAAAAAGTTAGCAGATGAAATTAATGCCACGAATCCTGAAATTTTTGGCTCGATAAACAAACTTCATGTAATTTCTTTTGATAACAGCAGAATTAAAACTCTAAAGGAAATAATTCTTTAAAAAACAAAACCCCGCATAAACGGGGTTTTAGATTAAATCTTATTTTAAAATCTATCTTGTTAAAAGATAATCTGCAATCTTACCAAGTTCTTTAACATCAATATTCCCATAGGAAGGCATCATCACATTTTTATATTTAGCCCGGTAATCATCAAATCGTATATCACGGCTATATGACTGTGGATTACGCAAGTAATTGATTAATGCGTCACGGGTCCAGAACTGTTTAAGATTTACTAGTTCGGGGGCTAGCTGGGTTCCTTTAAGATTCTCGCCATGGCAAGAAATGCAGCCGATCTGTTTAATCATCGTTAATCCGTCAACATTTCCGGAGGATTGGGTTGGCTGTTCACCCATCTGCTGGGGAATTTGCATTTCTTCTTTACGGGTGAATCTCCCTAGCAGAAATAGAACAAGGAATAAACCAAGAAAAGAAGCAACCCATTTTTGAGCATTAGTCATTTAAAAACCTTTCTATTAAAATTTTGTGGTGTAAAGTTAGCGCCATGATAACTGAATAACAAATTATATGGCCGAAAAGCTAATTTCCAAATTCTTTTTCGTAATTCTCTTTATATTTTTTTACTGAGCCGAAAATTGCCTGTGCAATTTCCGCTTGCCCTTCAGCGCTCGCCAGGAAAGCTTCGTCTTTTCGGTTAGATAGAAATCCCGTCTCTATTAAAACTCCCGGCATTGATGCCCCGACCAACACATAAAAACCGGCTTGTTTTATTCCAAGCGAAGGTATTTTAACAACATGTTTCCATTCCTGGTTAAGAATATCCGAAAACGATTCTGAATACCGCATATATTGTGAATGTGCCATGCTGACTAAAATAAAATTTTCATCTGTAAGTTTTTGATAACGCTGGGGATTATCTTCATACTTGATAACACTATTTTCAAACTCTGCTATAGCAATCGCCTTTTGAGTCCTTCCTGGTCGCAATAGATATACTTCAAATCCGCGGTAACTTATGTCTTTCTGCTCAGTGGAATTACAGTGAATTGAAAGAAAAAGTTTGCCTTCGTTTTCATTTGCAATTTTTCCACGTTTATACAATTCAATGAACTCATCTTTGTTTCTTGTGTAAATAACACGAATGCCGGGAAGATTATTAGAAATTAATTTTCCAAGTTTAAGCGCAATGGCAAGATTCACATCTTTTTCTCTGACACCGGTAACTCCAATTGCACCCGGGTCTTTACCGCCGTGTCCCGCATCAATTACAACCGAATCAAAAACCCATTTTGATTTTGCATCATCAAGATTTGGAGACGCTTGCGTAAATAACTTGTTATGAATCGTAATTAGAATGTCGTTGCTTTCAACATCTTGGAATGCTTCGGTGGTTGAATATCCATCTTCAAGAGCAAACTCAAGTTGAATATTTTTTGATGATGCAACTGTTCGTTTTATTCTCTTAACTAGTCCGGCAGGTTTCACTTGATTTACAATATCCGGTGCAATGCTGACGCCTGAAAAGAAGACAAATAGATTTCCGTTTCCGATAGAATAACGGGGAATAGAAATCTTTCTGGCGGCTTTAAGTCGAATCAGAGTTCCATTTGATTTCTCTTCAACAGCAATGGAACTGATATCATATTTGCCGCCTTCATCTTTTCCGATTGTTCGTTCCGGCTCAGCCGGTTTATCTTCTTTGGCAATTGTTTCTTTTGGAAACACAAAATTTTCCGACGTAACGGATTCATCCGTTATCTTTAAATTCTTTGTGCGGTCATCAAATGAAATTCTCTTACCGTATGCAAGATTGAAATAGTCCAAACAAAATATCAGCGGAATGAAAATATCATCTTTTATAAGAATTGTAGAAATTGGAATTTGAAATATTTTCTGCGCACCGTCGGATTTTCGATTGAGAATAACAAATTGATTTCTTGCAGTGAACTTGAGAGTATAATCTTTAAACTTTATATCGATTTTTGCCACTTCGGAATTGTAAAATTGATTTGCCGATAACAGTGCTGCAATTTCTTTTGCAGAAGCAAAATCAATTCCACTCCGGGCAATGTATGAAAGCGTTTCTTCCCTTCCTTCAATTTGAACAGTGATTTTATATAAGCGTTGTGCGGTCGAGATCGAAAAGAATATAATAAAGAAGATAAAAACGAATTTGATTTTCATAACCGCTTACCCGATGAACGGAATTATAAAACCGCTTCGTTTTTTGTATGAGGAATATTCCTCGCCAAAATGTTTTTGCAAAAGTTTATCTTCTAAAACTGCCCGCATAATAAATAGTGGAAGTTCTATTAGAACAACAACCGGAACAACAATAAAACTTAATAATGCAAGTCCGGCACCTAGATCGCTGAGAAGTTGACTTATATATTGAGGGTGGCGTATGAATTTATAAATTCCGCTTGTAATTAATTTATGGTCTTTCATTATTACAACTTCCTGGGCATACGAGTTTTTCAAGGACTTATATGAAACCACTTGCAGCCATGAAAAGACAAAAAACATTATCAAACCGGCAATCCGTAAAGTGTAAAATTTAGTTTCATATTCTGCTGGCAAAGTTCCAATATCAAAAATTGAAAGAATAGTCAGAACTAAAACCAAAGCCGCAACATTCGGCGGAAATGCTTGGAGAAATGTGACAGGTCGCTCAATAACCTTTGTTATAGAAATTTTTAATCCTTTCCGTGCGCCGGAAAAGTTCGCGCTCATCGAAACAAGCAAATTTATTGCCACTAGTATATTAATTGCGTTCTGTGAATCCATATTTTAAATATTTCTTAATCTTTTGCTTAAATATACAACATTGGTAGAAATTTTGAGAATCCCGTCATATGCATTTGTACGAGTAACTTTTACAACCATGTAAGGAAAATTTATATTATGATTGAAAACACAGTCCAATTTTAAGCACGATATTTGATTAGTAATAGTCTTAGATTTTTCATATTTTTTTACAGAATCAAACTGGTGAAAAATGGGTACTGGTCAAATGTTACTTACGCTTGCCGCAATAATGCTATTAGGCACAGTGATATTGACCGTCAATACCGGTTTAATGCAGGTTAATACCACGATGAATAACAGCCGTGTTGATATAATGGCTATTTCATTGGGTAATTCGATTATGGAAGATGCTACAAGCCTTGCATTCGATGAAAGTACCTCTTCCGGTGCTATAACTACAACTACTCCTCTTACAGCTATTGCATCATTAGGAGTAGACGGAACTGAAAGCCGTAGTAATCCGGCAGGATTTGACGATTTTGACGACTATAATTGTTATAGAACAATTGCAAAAGTTGATGTAGTACCTGTTCCAGGTACAAATAGGTCTTTTACTTTTAACACATATTGCTCAGTTGATTATGTTGATCCAAATAACCCGGACAATGTTTCTGCTATTAAAACTTTTCACAAAAGAATTAAGTTGCGGGTATTCACTCCGGGAATGAGCGATACTATCAAAATTTCTACAGTTTACAGTTACTGGTATTTTAGGTGAGAAAAGAAAATGGGATTTAGTACACTTTTAGACATAATAGGTTCTGTATTAGGCGGTGGTTTTTTGCTCGTTATTCTTATGAGAATGAACGCGACGGCGATCCAAAATAATTATGAATATAGCGGTGAAAGAATAGTTCAGCAAAATCTTGTTGAAGTTGTAACTCTTATCGAAAACGACTTTCGCAAAATTGGTTATTGGAATTATCAACCGAATATTACAAATCCTATCCCGGATCCGGCAGTTGCAATTATTCAAGCCGATTCAACCAGTATAACTTTTTTAACCGATATCGTTACACCTAATAACCCTTACGGAGATGGAACTGTTGATAATATTAAATATTACGTGGGACCTACTTCTGATTTGCTGGCGACTCCAAATCCAAACGATAGAATGCTTTATAGAGTAATTAATAATAGTACGCCGGCTGGGTCTAATTTGGGTGTTACTCAATTCAAGTTAACTTATTTTGATGCATCCGGAGTTCAAATTACTAATATGCCGTCAACTCCTCCTTTTGGAATTAATACTATTCAGATTGATGTTGCTGTTGAAAATCCCGCGGCTTATGGAAATAATTATAGTACTGATAATAGAGCTATCTGGAGACAAGTACGATTAGCATCAAGAAATTTTACGCTAAGATGATGGAGTAATTTATGGGCGGTAAAGCAATTTTATTTTTAGTAATCGGGTTTAGTTTAATCTTTATGATTGCTGGAAAAAATTTCAACGACATGGGATTAGCAACCTACGACAACGTCTCAAATTACTATGTTCAGGCAAAAGCACATTACATTGCTAATAGCGGCGTTAATTTAGTTGTAAGCAGGTTATTCCAGGATGCAACCATTGGAGATCAGACATTTACATGGAATTTTGATGGAGGGACAATCTCTGCTGTACTTACAACTACAGACGCAGTTAGAAATATCAAACAGCTCCTTTCTACCGGCACATACGTTACCGCGTCTTTAACAGTAACCAATACTATCAAAATAATTCTTCAGCCTAGTTTGTTTTCTAAATTTGCTTACTTCTCCGATGCAGAAGCGCCATCAGGAACAACAATTTATTGGACTACCAAGGATACTGTTTGGGGACCTTTTCATACAAATGATAATCTTAATGTTCAAAATAATCCGGTGTTTTTTGGAAAAGTAACGATTGCAAAAAATGTAGTCAAAAATCCATCCAGCTCACAGCCTAAATTTTTGGGAGGGTTTCAAAAAGGGGTTCAGATTGCAATTCCACCGACCGGAGTTTCATCTGTTGCAACTTCGGCAACAACTGGAGGAGCTGTTATCTCCGGTCATAGTCTGGTTTATTTCGAATTTAGAGGCGATAGTGTCAGATACAAATTTAGCAGTAGCGGCGCTTATACTTATAAACTTGCATCTACATTCGCTCCAAACGGAGCAATAAATTTTGTGAACGCCGAAGTTCGTTTGAAAGGAACAGTTAAAGGGAGGTATACAATTTCGACATCCGGTTCGAGCGGAAATCAAGGGAGTGTTTTTCTTGATGATAATATTGTTTATAATACAAATCCGCGGACTAATCCAAGTTCAACAGATATGCTGGGAATTGTGGCCGAACAAGATGTAATGGTTACAAATAATACTGCAAACAATACTAATGGAATTACCATCAACGCTTCTATCTATTGTCAAAACGGTTCTTTCGGTGCAGAGGATTACGACAGCAGACCTAGTGCCGGATTTATTGATCTATTAGGCGGTATTACACAAAAGATTAGAGGAGCCGTCGGAACAATAAGTGGCAGTACAATAAATCATGGATTCAGCAAACGGTATCGTTACGATGACAGGCTTCTTACTTCTTACCCGCCTGCGTATCCTGGCTGCGGTTCATTTGAAATTATATCTTGGTTCGAATAATTTATTTTTTCAACAAATTTTTTAATGCATCTTCTGCTTTTACAAAATTAAAGATGTAACCAAGTTCAATGGTTCTTTTCGGTATCACTTTCGCACCACCTAATAGAACTTCTGCAGCTTCTCCAAAAATTATTTTCAATACAAACGCCGGCACTTTGAATAAAGAGGGTCTATGCATTACACCGCCAAGTGTTTTGCAAAATTCGTTCATTCGCAATGGATTTGGAGAAACGGCATTTAGAACTCCGCGAACATTTTCATTATCGAGAGCAAATAAAAAGATCCCCGCGACATCATTAATGTGAATCCACGGAAACCATTGCCTACCGGATCCAAGAGGTCCGCCGATAAAAAATTTATACGGTGTGATCATCCTTGCCAGAGCACCTTCGTGTTTATCAAGTACAATTCCAATGCGGATATTCACTTTGCGAACTCTCAGTCTTTCAACTTCTTCCGTTTCCTTTTCCCAATCCCGGACAACATTAGCAAGAAAATCTTTGCCTGGATTTGATTTTTCCGTAACCGGCTCGTCAGAATTTCCATAATAACCAATAGCGGATGCAGATATAAAAACTTTTGGTTTATCCACCGTTTTCCCGATTGCTTCAATCAGAATTCGAGTTGAGTCGATGCGGCTATTATAAATATTTTTCTTGTGCTCATTGTTCCATCGCTTTGCCATTACACTTTCACCGGCAAGATGAATTACAGCATCCTTTCCTTCGAGTTTAACTTGCCAATCATCCCGTTCAAGATTCCATGCAACATATTCCGCAGCAATGGGAATAATCGTTTTGGCTTTATTAACAGAGCGGGTGAAAATTGTAACTTCATCTCCGCGCTGAATTAACTTAGCAGCAATACTTTTACCAATTAATCCAGTCGCGCCTGTCAATAGAACTTTTTTCATACTCTTCCTTTTAATCTTCTAAACAACTCAATTACAAAATAAGTTTTTGCGGTGAATGAAAATATGCTTCTTTTCTATCTTTTTTGAATGAAGTTTATGTTTTATCTTTGTCCAAGAAATGGAAAGCAAACAAAAGAAAGTTTTAATATTCGAATTTATTTGCACAACCACTCCGAGGTTCAATTGTACAAAAATGTTTTTTTTGCATTAATACTTTTCACTTTTTCTTCCCTAACTTTTTCACAGCAATTTATTCTTAAAGGGAAAGTAACAGATAAACCAACATCTTCACCGTTAAGTTTTGCAAGTTTACGAATAAGCGGAACAACTTCCGGAACTACTACAAACTTTGAGGGGAATTTTGAACTGCGTTTGAAACCTGGCAATTATAAATTGATTGCTTCCTTTATCGGCTACAAATCCGATACGATCGCAGTAATTCTAAACTCAAATAAAATTGTAAACTTCGCCCTCGAACCAATTCCAGTCCATCTTTCAGAGATCACTGTATTCCCTGGAGAAAACCCCGCACTCGAGATAATTCGTAGAGCAATCGAAGCAAAACACGAAAGGAATGCTAAACTGAATTCATATATTTTCGCGGCTTACACAAAAGGATTGGTTAAAACCACAAGAGATTTCTCTAGAACAAATAACAGCGTTGGATTTTCAATTGGCACTAAAGATACAGCAGATCTTAAGATCAGCGGAATTATAGAAAATGAAAGTAGAGGATATTTTAAAAAACCGAATCAATACAAAGATGAAATAATTGCGAGGAAACAAAGCGCAAACACACCTTCATCCGTAAACATCTTAACCGGAGGCAGGATAATTCAAAATTTTTATACGGACGACATTCAATTTATTGGCAGACCATTGCCCAGCCCCATCTCCGATGACGCATTAGATTATTACGATTACATTATAGAAGATACTTTGGCTTTGGATAAACAGAATGTTTTTCAAATTCATGTTGAACCGCTGAAAAAATCCGATCCGGGTTTTGTTGGTAAAATATTTATTGCGGATAATATCTACTCACTTGTAAAACTAGACGTCAATCTGAACAACGCTGCAAATCCGGGTAAAATATTCGACAGAATAAATATCATTCAACAGTTCGCGCCCTTTGAAGACAACATTTTCATGCCGATTGACTACCGCATTTTTGCAGAAGGTAATTTTCTTGGTATTGCAAAATTTGGATTTGAACTAAACACCATTTTTTACGATTATAAAATCAACGAGCCAATCAGTGATGATTTCTTCGGAATGGCAATAATAAAAGTTCTGTCCGATGCAGATAAAAAAGATTCCACTTATTGGAAATCAACGCAGACCATTCCCAATTCTATGGAAGAAATTAACGCATATAAAAGAATTGATAGTCTCGAAACCGTCCCAAAAACTTTTTGGGACCGGTTTTCATTTCTTTCTACCTCCGTCTATATAAATGATAATCTGTCGGTCACCGGACCCCTATCGATTTATTCATTTAATAAGGTTGAGGGGCACACTCTTAACTTCGGCGCGAATATATCTCAAGCAGATGATAAACGTCTCAATTCAAGCTTGGATTTTTCATACGGATTTTCAGATAAAATATTTAAAACAGATTTTTCTTCAACATATTATTTAGGCGAATACAGAACTCATTCCATTTCCATTACTGCATATGATAAGATCATTGACCTCTTCAAGGAATCAATAAGATTTAACAAACTTACTTCAACTCTCACAAATCTTTTAGGTAAGTACGATTTTAGAGATTACTACTATACAAAAGGATTTTCTGTAAAACTGTGGAGTGAAGTTTTTCCAATTCTACGTCTCAGCGCCGGATTTTTTAATAGAACCGATAATAACGCTTATAACAATTCCGACTTTTCTATTCTCAACACAGGCAAATCGTATGAGAAGAACCGGATGATTTATGAAACCAAGACAAATGCATTTACTACTGGATTTCAATTAGATTTCCGCAAATATATAGAAGACGGATATTTTAGAAGAAGAATGGGGCAACAAAACAAATTTAATTTTCTTCTTTCCGGAGACGCATTACTAAGCGACGCAAGCACACTTAAGAGCGGTCTTGATTTTCAACTGTACCGGTTTTCTCTTAACGGCTACTTACCAACATTTAAATCAGCCAGTATGAATTTTGTTTTGAACGGAGTCTATTCAGACGGACCTGTTCCTTTTCAAATGATGTATGCTTTGCCCGGCAACATTGAAAGTTCAAGTCAATCGTTTACACTGCGTACAATTAGAACCGGAGAAGTTTTTGGAGACCGTGTTTTGATTTTCTCTCTAGAGAACAATTTTAATGATGAGATATTCAGATTGTTCGGTTTAACATTTATCACTGATCTTCAATTAAATTTAAGCCTCCATTTCAACGCGGTTCTATCAACGATTTCTCCAAAAAGCAAGCAGATCTTCCCGGATCCGTTAAGCACTATTCCGCAATTCTTTACTGAATATAAAAGTCCGTTTTACGAAATTGGTTTTGGAATTGGTCATGCGCTGTTTCCGTTCCGCCTGGAATTTACATGGAAACTTAATTATCTAGGCAGAGAGAATTTCTCGTTTGGAATAAACACACCTATACTTTAATTATTTGAGACAAAAATGAAAACTGTTTTTTCAATCCTACTCATTTTATTTTTTTCTATAACACTCTATTGTCAAAAGATAAATGTTAACAAAATTGAACCGCCGAATTGGTGGGCCGGTATGAAATTGAACAAAATTCAATTAATGGTTTACGGTGAGAACCTTAAAGACGTTTCTGCAAAATTCAACGATGCTAGAGTGAAAGTTGTAAGAGTAAATAAAACTACAAATCCATCTTATGCCTTTATTGATATTGAAATTCCCGGCAACATTAAACCTGATAATTACCGTCTTACATTAACAAGAGGCACAGAAAAAACTGATGTAACATTTCCGATTCTCAAAAGGGAAAACCTCATAAATCGTTTTCAAGGTTTCTCGGGTAAAGATATTATTTATTTGATTATGCCGGATCGCTTTTGCAACGGCGATACTTCAAACGATTCAATCCCTGGATATTCAGATTATATGAATAAGATTCCGGGACAAAACCGTGCCGGCGGCGATATACAAGGAATGATTAACAAACTTGATTACATCAAAGACTTGGGAATCACGGCTATTTGGTCTACACCGCTTACCGAGAACAACACTTTCCGGTCTTACCACGGTTATGCAACAACCGATTTCTATAATGTCGATCCTCGGCTTGGTACGAATGCACTCTATAAGAAATTTGTTGATGAGGCGCATAAGCGTAATCTTAAAATTATTCTTGATCACGTTTCAAATCATTTCAGCGACGATCATCCGTGGCTGAAAAATCCGCCAACACCTAATTGGACAAACGGGACGAAAGAAAATCACCTTGATGCGGACCATAACAAAATGGTTTTTACAGATCCGCATGCAGACAGTTCAACAATAAAACATATTGAACGCGGCTGGTTTGTAAATTCAATGCCGGACATCAACCAGGAAAATCCATTTGTAGCTAATTATATAATTCAAAATACAATTTGGTGGATGGAGTATGCCGGTATCGACGCGATCCGGGAAGATACTTATCCTTACAACAATCAAAAATTTATGGCTCGCTGGGCCAAAACCGTAACGGATGAATATCCAACAACAAATATTGTCGGCGAGGTATGGAGCGGTACTCCGGCATTTTTAGCCGGATATCAAAAGAATACTTTTTTGCCGCGCGACTTTAACACCAACCTTCCGGCAATAACCGATTTCGGTTTGCGTGATGTTCTAATTAAATATTTAACCGGCGATAATAATCTTTACAAAATTTTTGAAGTTCTCTCGGAAGATTACTTATATAAAAACCCAAATAACTTAGTAACATTTGCAGATAATCACGATCTACCACGTGTAATGTACTTTGCAAAAGGCAATGTTGATAAAGCTAAGATCATCTATACACTTTTGTTGACCACACGAGGAATTCCGCAAATCTTTTACGGTTCCGAAATTGGAATTGTCGGAACCGACGATCATGGTAAAATACGCGAGCCGTTTCCCGGCGGATTCCCGAATGATAAACGCGATGCTTTCACGCAAGGTGGAAGAACCATGGAAGAAAATGATATTTTTAATTTTCTACGAAACTTGCTTCATATCAGAAATAATTATCCGGCACTTTCTACTGGAAAACTAACCCACTTTCCACCCGAGCATGATGTATATATTTATTTTAGAACGCTTGAAAAGGAAAAGATGATGGTTGTTGTGAACAACAATAAATCCAATAGTTACGCAGATCTGAAGATGATGAAAGATTTTATTTCCGAGAAATCTAAATTGATCAATGTAATAACTCAAAAAGAAGTTCAACTCGATTCTGATATGAAGCTCGCGATTGATGGCTCGCGAGCGGAAATTTTTAAGATCATCAATTAATAATGTTGTTCTTTACCGGAAGATATTCATAACGGAGAGGTATCAAAAAAGCGTTTAATGCTCTTCGCCATGAAACATTTTTTCTCCGGCTGTAATTTTCAATTGCAGATGATTTTGTTTAGGCGGTAATGGACAAGTAGCATATTTTGTGAAAGCACACGGCGGATTATATGCTTTATTGAAATCAATATATATTTTTCCGGTAGAATCCGCTTTATCAACATATAAAAATCTTCCCGCGCCATAAGTTTCGCCGCCGCTTGTTTCATCGGCAAAAATTACAAAGTATTGTTTCCCTTCATCTATTGGATCGAGTTTATATACAACTCCGTCTTTTTCAAATACAAGCGCTGCGGCAACTAGTGAAGTATCAACCATACCAAGAACATTCGGTACAGCAACTTTTTGGGGTGGATTATATGATTCCAATTTTGCTTCGAGCTTCCAGTCTGAATTTATCGGGTAAGTTTCAATTCCTTGAAAAGTTTTCAGTAGTTCACTTTCTAAATCTCGCAAGCGTACACCATATTTATCACCGCGTTTGATAATAAACCATCTTAAAGAACCAAGAGCTAAAACTGTTTCGCCCTGAGTATCATTTTTCAATTCAAGTTTTGCAACTCTTTCGCCGTTATTTTTTACTTCTACACCCTCATTCACTTTTAATGTCACAATTGAATCTTTAAGAAACAGAGAGCCAATAAAAGCGGGTGCTCTTCCTTTAGGGAAAATGACATCGTTTGTTTTGTCGGTTCCGAATTTGTTCTCCCCGGGTTTCAGCCAATAAAGACCGGCGAGATTTAACCACCCGTTTTCTTTCTTAAGATTACTTACCCGTTTTGCATGCCATTCATTTATTCCAGAAATATATTTGGCGCTTCCCTTTTCTTTAAGATCTGAGCTGCAGCTAATAAATATTGCCGCAAAAAGAATAAATAAAAAACTGATAAAGTATTTTTTCATATGACAATTCTTTCCAATTAATCGTTTATATAGTAAAACAAAGATTTGTAATTTGTCATTCATAAATTACATAAATACTAAAACAGTCACCTTAATTATATGGAAACAATATGAGTTCAAAACTTAATGATGCCTTCAGCTCCGAACTGTTTAGAAATGAGGGTCACAAGCTTATTGACCAAATAGCGGATTATCTTTCTAATTGTTACAGCCGGAAAATTGACAAAGCGATTCCATGGAAAAATCCGGATGAAATGCTTCGATTCTGGCAAGAAAAAATGTCTGCCGAAAACTTAAGTTTTGAGGAAATAATTGCGGAAACGTTGAACAATTCGGTCCATCTTCATCATCCTCGTTATATCGGCCATCAGGTAGCGGTTCCGATACCATATACTATACTAAGTGAAATGGTTTCTGCATTGTTAAATGCCGGAATGGTTATTTATGAAACCGGAGAGACTTCAACCGCGATGGAAAAAATTGTAACCGATTGGCTTTGTAAAAAGATCGGTTATGGAGAAAAGAGCGGCGGTGTATTAACATCTGGCGGTTCTCTTGGCAACTTGACTGCATTGCTTGCGGCACGTCAAAAAATTATTGACTATGATGTTTGGGAAGAAGGATTAAAAAACGGTCAAGATTTCATAATTCTTGTTTCCGAAGAAGCGCATTACAGTATTTCAAGAGCCGGCAAAATACTGGGCTTAGGAAACGGTGTGGTAAAGGTTCCCGCTGATAAAGATTTTCAGATGGATATGACCGAACTGAATAACCTTTACAACAAATTTATTAATGAAAACAAAAAGGTTATTGCTGTTGTCGCAAGCGCCTGCACAACTTCAACCGGAACTTATGATAAGATAAATGAGATTGCGAACTTCTGCATCGAAAAAAAATTATGGTTTCATATCGATGCGGCTCATGGCGGCGGAGTGATGCTAAGCAATAAATACAAACATTTGATCGCCGGTGTAGAAAAAGCGGACTCGGTAGTAATTGATTTTCACAAAATGCTTCTTTCGCCCGGATTAGTCACCGGAGTCAGTTTCAAAAACAATAATGATTCTTACGAATCCTTTGCGCAAAAAGCCTCTTACTTATGGAATAAAGATACCGAGCAAGAATGGTTCAACATTGGAAAACGAACAATAGAATGCACGAAAAAAATGATGAGTTTGAAAATATTTGTTCAACTGAAAATACATGGCGAAGAACTTCTTAGAGAATATATCGAATCCCGTTATGACGCAGCTAAAGAATTCGCAGATCTCATAAAAATCAACAACGACTTTGAACTTCTAACTGAACCTCAGAGTAATATTGTTTGTTTTAGATTTAACAACGGCGAAACGAATGATGAAAAATTGGACGATATTAACCGAGAGATAAGGCAAAGCATGCTCGAAGATGGAAAATTTTATATCGTTCAAACAATTGCAAAAGGACGTGTCTATTTAAGAACAACAATTATGAATCCTTTTACAGACAAAAGTGATTTTGCCGGCTTGCTCGATGAGATCAAAATTCATTTCAAAAAATTAAGAAAGTAAATTATCCATGAATCATAAATCTATGGACCCGGGGCTTGGTGAAAAATATTTAAGCAATGCCGGACGATTAATAAATCATGACGGCACGTTCAATATGAAGCGTACAGGTGCCGGTTTTCATCACAAGGACATTTATCAAAAATTAATCAATCTTTCATGGCCAAGATTCTTTTTATTAATTCTTCTTTTCTATCTCTCGATGAATTTGGTTTTTGCTCTTATCTATTATTTCATTGGACCGGGTCAAATACAAGGAACGCATGGAAGATTAGGTGTAGATTCTTTTTTTGACACATTTTTCTTCAGTGTGCAAACATTTACAACCGTTGGATACGGCGGAATTATTCCAATCGGCTTTACAACAAATATTATTGCTGCACTTGAGGCAATGACAGGTTTACTTGCATTTGCAATAATAACCGGTTTGCTCTATGGAAGATTTTCGAAACCTTCGGCAAGAATACTTTACAGCAAGAATATAATCGTTGCTCCTTATCAGAAGATAAATGCATTGATGTTTCGGATTGCAAATCAGCGTAATACTAATTTGATGGAAATTGAAGCTAAAATTCTTTTTTCATATGTAGATTTTAATGCAAAGGATCAGCCGCGGCGTTATCTTGATCTTAAACTTGAGCGCACATCTGTCTATTTTTTCCCCCTTAATTGGACGGTTGTACATGCTATTGACGAAAACAGTCCTCTTTTTGGCAAAACCCAAACAGAGTTAGAATCAATGCATGCGGAGTTCTTGATTCTCGTAAAAGGTTTTGATGATACATTTAGCCAGGTTGTTCATTCTCGCTATTCTTACCGTTATAACGAAATCGTTTGGGGTGCACGATTTATAAAAGCGTATTCAACTGATGAACAGGGAAAGATTATTTTCAATCTTCAGCACACTCATGAATATGAACATGTTAAACTCGATTAAGGAGAAAATTAAAGGTTTACTTTTATTATAAGTTGAACTTGTTAAGAACAAAAATGCAATATAAAGTTTAATCGAGAATTCCTTATATTTATATCCGTATGTGAGTGTTAGATATAAACTACGACTGCGGACTATGACTGAGAAAACAAAAGCTGAATTAATAAAAGAAGTTAAGCGCCTCACCAAAGAAAACTCACTTCTAAATAAAGAGTTTGAAAAACTTCCTACAAAAGAAATACTTGAAGATAATGAAGCAAATTTAAATGCCATCTTTGAGAATGTCGACGTTGGAATTATCCTTTTATCCAACGGTAAGATGATGCATGTTAACTCCACTCTTCAAAAAATGCTGGGATACTCTGAAAAAGAATTTATGAAATTGTCGCTGGAACAAATTGTTCATCCGCATGATTTAAAATCCGACGCCAAATTCATTAAAGAGCTAGCCCAAGGAAAAAGAAACCGTTACCAAATTGAAAAAAGATATCTTCACAAAGATGGCAGAATTATTCATGGACGACTTACGGTCTCAAGTTATGGCGATAAGAAAAAAGATGAAAAACTTATCGCTTTCATTGAAGATATAACCGAGCAGAAGCAAACTTTAGATACCTTGGCGGCAGAGCAGAGAATGTTTAAGGTATTTTTAGATATGGCGCCGGATTATATCTATTTCAAAGACTTGAATAGCAGATTCGTCAAAGTAAACAAAGCTCTTGCATTAAAACATGGATTCGCCTCTCCGGAATTGACTGTTGGAAAGACCGACTCAGACTCCTTTGGCAAAGAACATTCTACCGAGTCGTATCTGGATGAACAAATTATTATTAAAACCGGAATTCCAATAATCGGGAAAGAAGAAAAAGAAGATTGGCCGGATGGAAGGACAACTTGGGCTTTAACATCTAAAATGCCATTGTATGATAATAATGGAAAAGTATACGGAATTTTCGGAATCACTCGCGATATAACAGAAAGTAAGCTGGTCCATGATAAAATTAAAGAGAGTGAAAGAGTCTACCGGTCACTTTTTGAAAGTTCCGACGACGGAATATTTTTAACCTCTGAAGGAATAATCATTGACTGTAATCCGGCTGTACTACAAATTTTTAAATGCAACCGCGAGTATGTAATTGGCCGTTCACCAGCCGACTTCTCACCCCAAGTTCAACCGGATGGCAGTGATTCTTTTAGTTTGGCAAATGAAAAAATAAATTTAGCATATGATGGATCGCACCAAAAATTCGAATGGCAGCACAAAAGACCAGACGGAGTATTGATTGATTGTGAAATGTCACTTAAGTCAATTACAATTGAGGGGAAAAAACTTATACAAGCTACAATGCGGGATATAACCAATAGAAAAAAATCGGAGAAAATTAGAGAAGTCCTTTTTGAAATATCTGAAGCAGCCTACACAGCTTCTGATATGACAACATTATACAAAAAAATTCATGAGGTAGTTGGCAATTTAATGATTGCCAAGAATTTCTATATAGCTCTTTACGATGAAAAAACCGAAATGATTTCCTTTCCATACATGATTGATGAATACGATCCTCCATACGAACCTAAAAAATTTGGAAAAGGTTTAACTGAATATGTCTTAAGAAAAGGAGAGTCAACTTTAATTACGGCTGAAATTGACTTGGAATTGAGAAGAACTGGTGAAGTTGAATTGATTGGAACACCAACTTCAATTTGGCTCGGTGTTCCACTTAAAGTCGGCGGTAAAGCTATCGGCGTTATAGTTGTCCAGGATTATGAGAATGAACGGGCTTACGGTGAAGAAGAAATGCAAGTATTGAATTTCGTTTCCGAACAGATTGCGCAGGTTATCGAACGGAAAAGAAATTCCGATGCTGTAAAGAAATACACAGAGGAGCTAAAACAACTTAATGCAACAAAAGATAAATTTTTTTCAATCATAGCGCATGACCTTAAAAACCCTTTTATAACACTTCTAGGATTTTCCGATTTGCTCATTTCGGATTTTGGAGAGTTTACAGACGAAGAGAAAATCTATTACATCACCGAGATGAAAAAAACTGCAGAGGTATCTCATAGTCTTTTGCAGAATTTATTACATTGGTCACGATCACAAACTGGCCGCATCGAATTTAATCCGCAAAAACTTGACTTGCACGATGTTATTTCGAGTAATGTTGAACTCCTAAAGGCATCTGCTGAAAGGAAAAGAATCAAGATTTTGTGCACTATTCCTCATCCGACTTATGTTTCTGCTGATGAAGATATGTTAAATACCATCATAAGAAACCTTCTTACAAATTCGTTAAAGTTCACAAACAAAGATGGCAAAATTGAAATTTATTGCACTCAACAAGACGATAGCCTTCAAATTTATATTTCAGATGACGGCGTAGGTATGAGTGAAAAAGTAAAAGCCAATCTTTTCCGGTTAGATACCACTCAATCAACTTTCGGTACAGAGAACGAGGCCGGGACAGGAGTAGGATTGATATTGTGCAAAGAATTTGTAGAAAAACATGGCGGCACAATTTCTGTTGAGAGCGAAGTTGGAAAAGGAAGTAAATTCTGCATTACCCTTCCAAGATCCAGCTAATTAATAAAAATATTTTCTTAGTCTATTAATTGTAAAACAAAAAACATTTTTTTCGTTTCAATTCTACCGCCGGCATCTTAATCATCCTATTATTTATTGAGGTAAATTGTGAATAAGATTACAATTTCATCGCTAAGCCATCTCCGTTCGAATAAAGCTTTAAGAATTATTTTAATCTATTCTATTATTAGCCTTCTCTGGATTTTCTTTTCCGATGAATTAGTATTTAGGATCCTTTCGAATGTTGCAGCACAAAGATTAATTTCAATTTTTAAAGGATCCCTATTTGTTATTGTGACGGCTCTTCTTTTATACAAATTGATAAAAAATGCTATAACGGAAGTAATGAGCACTCAGCAAAAGTTGCGCGAGAGTGATAACCGGCTGCGTTTTGCTTTAGAGAGTACAAATGATGGTTTGTGGGATGTTCAAATGAAAACCGGTGAAGTATATATTAGTCCGCGCGGTTGTGAAATTCTTGGATATCGTCCCGATGAATTGTCGGAAGTCGTGAAAGTATGGAATGAACTTGTGCATCCTGACGATATTTTAATTACAACTGAACGGCTCAATGATCATCTGGAAGGACGTTCGGATATATTTGACGTTGAGCAGCGTTTGAAAATGAAATCCGGTGATTGGCTGTGGATTCTTACACGCGGAAAAGTAGTTGCTCGCGATGACAAAGGAAATCCACTGCGGATGACTGGAACGCATACAGATATTTCTAAACGTAAACGTGCCGAAGAAACCATCAAAGAGTCCGAAGCCAATCTGAATTCACTTATTAACAATAGGGAAGAATCAATTTGGTCAATAGACAATGAATATAATTACGTCACATTCAATAATTTTTTTAGTAAGGCATATTATGATGTATTTAAAATAGTATTAAAAAAGGGGATGAATGCCATTGAACTATTAACACCGGAATTACGGGATTTATGGAAACCAAAATATGAGACTGTGCTCTCCGGTCAACGAATCATTTTTGAATTTTCCGCTCGAGTAGGAGACAAAATTCATTTTTATGAAGTTTTTCTGAACCCGATAATTTCTGATGGCAAAATAACCGGTGCTACTGCTTTGAGTGTTGATATTACAATCCGTAAAGAGGTGGAGGATGCTCTTCGAGTCAGTGAAGAAAGATACCGTACAATTTTTGAAAGCGCGCGCGATGTTATCTACACGATCTCTACCGAAGGAATAATAACCTCAATTAATCCTGCGTTTGAAACTTTATCAGGATGGTCGATTGATGAATGGATAAATAAACCATTTGGAAGTCTTGTGCATCCAGAAGATTTACCCAAAGCGTACGGTGCTTTTCAGAAAGTGATCGCCGGCGAAAAAATTGAAGCATATGAGATACGAATTCTCTCCAAATCTGGAAAGTACTTGATCGGCGAATTTACACCATCGCCTTTAATCATAGGTAATAAAGCTGTGGCAACACTCGGAATTGCCCGTGATATTACCGAACGCAAGCGTACCGAGGAAGCACTAAGAGAAAGCGAAGAAAAGTTTCGCACACTTGCAGAAACGACTTCCGCGGCCATCTTTATCTTTAAGGGAGAATTATTCGGTTACATGAATACATGTGCGGAAAAAATCACAGGATATAAAAAAGAAGAACTTCTTAATACAAAATTCTGGGAAATTGTACACCCGGAATATCGCGATCTTATAATAGAACGCGGACTCTCCCGGATTCGTGAAGAATTAGTTCCACCTCGTTATGAATTTAAGATCTTGGCTAAATCAGGCGAAGAGAGGTGGCTTGATTTTACCGCAGGTCTAATTAATTTTGAGGGAGTGCCCTCCGGAATTGGGACGGCAATTGATATCACAGAACGAAAGAAAACAGAAGCACAATTAATAGCATCCACCGAGCAAATGAGATCGCTTGCAGCACATCTTCAAACCGTAAGAGAGGAAGAGAGAGCTTCAATTGCAAGGGAGATGCACGACGAACTCGGCCAAATTCTTACATCTTTAAAAATGAACATTACTTTTGCAAAAAGAGAATTAGAGGAAAGTGACTCGAATGAAAAAAAACTTTTGGTTGAACTCGCATCGATGAACCAGACGGTTGATAAAGCCGTAACTCAAGTTAGAAAGTTGATAACACAACTTCGCCCCGAGTTAATTGATAAACTTGGTTTAATAGCAGCTTTGGAATGGTATTCTGACGAGTATGAAAAAACGACTAAAATTAAATGTAGGTTCGAGAGCAATCAAGAAGAACTCTCATTAAATCAGGAGACTGATCTTGCAATTTTTAGAATTGTTCAAGAAACATTAACAAATGCAGCCAAGCATTCGGGGGCAAAGTCAGTCAAAATTTTTCTTGAAAAAACAGAGAGTCAACTTTCATTAGAAATCACCGATGATGGCAAGGGAATTTTAGATGAGGAATTGGAAGGGAAAAAATCATTCGGATTGATGGGGATGCGGGAACGAGCTTCTTTAATTGGGGGCAGTCTTGAAATTTACCGTGGTAAAGAAAAAGGAACGATTGTAAGGTTAGTTTTATAGAAAAAGTGATCTATACCACATTCTCATGTTAAAAATCAGTATAGAATTGATTTAAAAAAGTTTCCATTCATTTTTACATATAATCAGTTACTGACAGGCAATAAAAATAATTGTATATTGAAACTCATTGTAGAGTACTGTTATGATAAATATCTTTATTGCCGACGATCACGGACTTATCCGTGAGGGTATAAAGAAACTACTAAGCAATATTAGCGATATAACATTAGTTGGCGAAACCGCTGATCCCCGCGAAATTTCCGGACAACTTAAAAAAGTGAAGTGTGATATTTTGATTCTCGATCTTTCCATGCCAGGAAAGGATGGGCTCGATGTCCTTAAAGAAATAAAAAGCTTTTTCCCGGAAACAAAAATTTTGATAATGACGATGATGCCGGAAAACCAATTTGCCAAACGGACTCTTAAAGCCGGCGCTTCCGGTTTTCTAACTAAAGAAAGCGCTCCTGATGAATTAATTATTGCAATTAGAAGAATTGCGTCGGGAAGAAAATATGTAAGCCAAAATTTGGCCGAAAAACTTGCTCAGGATCTTGACGATACTTTAGATAAACCAGTTCAAGATCTTCTTTCGGATAGAGAATTTCAAATTTTAAAAATGCTTGGTTCAGGTAAATCACAAACTGATATTGCCGAAGAACTTTCTATCAGTGCCAGTACTGTGAATACTTACCGAAGCAGAATTTTAGAGAAGTTAGACCTTCAAACCACGGCAGACTTGATCCATTTTGCCTACCAGAATAAATTAATTATGTAACCACGTTATGTAGTATAACCGCTACAAAAATTTACGGTTGACTGCTACATGCATTTTCCATTTCGATTCATACTTTTACTTAACAAATGATAGCACTTTGAAGAAAATATTGCTTGTTGATGATTCTAGTTTGCTTCGAAATAATCTTAAAAAGATTCTTGTTTCGATCCCGACATTGCAGCTTGTTGGAGAAGCGGTTGATTCCGATTCAGCCATTAGATTGAATATCGAACAAAAACCGGATATTATTATTCTTGATATTGACCTTTTGAAAGGAAGCGGAATTAATGTCTTAACCAGCATTAAAAATGAGGCCCATTTGCCTACAATAATAATGTTTACAAATTATGCCGATAATGCATTTAGAAAGGCAACTGCAAAACTTGGTGCTAGCTATTTTTTTGACAAGAGCGATGATATAAATGATCTTATTGAAGTATTGAAAAATCTTTCTGCTTAATAATAACATCACAACAAGTGGTAAATAACACTACCGTAAAATCTGCTGTTTACTACAAGATAATCATCTCTAATACTATACTCATAATTCAATTACAAAATTATATTGTCTCTAGAAATTTTGAGGACGAAAGAATGGACGTATTAATTTATAGCAAATTAACTGAATCAAGATTTTTAATTAAAAAAAGTATTACTCAACTTAGCGAGTCTATAAACATTGTTTCCGTTGATAATATTTCTCAAGCTTTCTTTACTCTTGGAGCATATTCGTTCGATTTAATAATTATTGATGTTGGTCAATTTGAAGGCGGATTCAATAAATTAATTATCCGGGCAAAAAATTTATCTCCCGATGCTTCGATTCTTTTCTTAACATTAGTAAACAATAATGGCGTTGAAGTAAATTTATTAAGGGATGGAATTGATTATAGCTTTGGCAGATATTTTCTCTTTGAAGAATTTATAGACACAATTAAGAAAGTCGCTAACCAGTTTTTAGAAGACTCCTATCAATATTCAACAATATAAAAAAATGATAAATAATTTTATGATTACTGAAAATGCAAATATAAACCGTAAAAAACTTTTGATCGTTGACGACTCAGTTGAAATACGGGAAGGATTAAAGAGATTTGTTGCCGGGCTAAATTCTATTGAACTTGTCGGTGAAGCGGGAGACGGGATAAGTGCATTAGAAATGGTTGATAGACTAAAGCCGGATTTTGTCACACTTGATATAAAGATGCCCGGCATGAGCGGGCTATTAATTTTGCATAAAATCAAAAAAAAATATCCGTTAATAACTGTTGTAATGCTGACAAATTTTCCTTTTGAACACTACAGACAAGTATGCCTTAACGCTGGAGCAAGTTACTTTTTCGATAAATCAAATGAATTTGAGCAGATGATTGATACACTTAAATCTCTTACAGCCGATTCAATTTCCATCAATAATACAATTTAGAAAGTATATGCAAGAAATAATCGAAGTGTTACTGATAGAAGAGAATGCTAACGATGCCAATCTTACCAAAGATTATCTCGCAAAGATTAACGAGATTTCTGTAAGCGTATCGGTAGTGGAATATGTTGAAGATGTTAAAGATTTTCTTTCAAAAAATTCTGCTACCATAATTTTTCTCGCGGTAAATTTTCAAAGTTCCGCCGGATTGGATTATATAAGAAAGATGATTGACATTGCACCCTCGCTGCCGATTGTAGTCTTAACCGATTCGAATGCAAACGGTTTTGCAGTTCAATCAATAAAGACAGGTGCGCAAGATTATCTCCTGAAAGATAAAATGAACAGCGAGACAATTAGAAGATCTATGCTTTATTCTATCGAACGGAAAAAGAATGAATCGGCTTTACGTGAAAGTGAAAAAAGATTTAAGGAATTGGCTAATCTTTTACCCCAAGTAGTTTTCGAAACAGATCTAAACGGAATTATAACTTTTGCAAATGATTTAGCATTTCAAGCTTTTGGCTACTCACAAGAAGATTATTCAAATGGTTTGCCTGCTTTGGAAATGATAATTCCAAGCGAACGACAGATTGGAGCCGAGAATATTTATAGAGTTCTGAATAGTGAAAACTCGACTTCTCATGAATACACGGCACTCAGAAAAGACGGAACTACATTTCCTGTAATGATCTTTTCTAGCCCAATTGTTAATGTAGGAAAAACCATTGGTTTGAGGGGCGTAATAATTGATATAACTCAAAGAAAGACTTCGGAAGAAAAACTTATAAAGCTTTCCCGCGCGGTTGAACAAAGCCCCGCTTCCGTGATTATTACTGATTTAAACGGCAATATCGAATATGTTAACCCCAAGTTCGTTTCACTCACCGGTTTTTCATTAGATGAAGTGAAAGGAAAAAATCCAAGAATACTTAAATCCGGTTTTACCATAAACGAAGAATATGCAAATCTTTGGTCAACAATAAAATCCGGAAATGAATGGAAAGGCGAATTTCATAACAAGAAAAAAAATGGAGAACTCTATTGGGAAGCGGCTTCCATATCGCCAATCATAGACAACAATGGAACAATTATAAACTATCTTGCAGTAAAAGAAGATATTACTGAAAGAAAACGTTCCGAAAAAGAATTGATCATTGCAAAAGAAAAAGCTGAACAAGCAGATAAACTTAAATCAGAATTTTTGGCTCAAATGTCGCACGAAATTAGAACACCTCTTCATGCAATGTTAAGTTTTTCTAGGATAATTCGCGATAAAATTTATGGAGAAGAAAGTCTAAACACTGATATTGATAACAGCTTTGAAGGAATTGATATCTCCGGAAAAAGAATAATTCGTACTATAGATTTGATTGTAAACATCTCTCAATTACAAACCGGCTCTTACGATTATAAGCCGCAAGAAGTTGATCTATACAATGAGATTCTTTCTAAAGTCTATAATGAGTATCTGGGCATCGCTAAAAAATCAAATTTAGATTTCAATCTTTCAAAGGAAGAATGCAATACTCAAATTTTAATAGATAGATATTCTGTCCAGCAGATTATTGAAAACCTCATTGATAACGCCATCAGGTTTACCGATAAAGGATTCGTGAATATTTCGCTCGGCATGAACAATGAAAAGAAATTGTATATTCAAATCAGCGACACAGGGATAGGAATGTCAAAGGAATATTTACAAAAAATCTTTACTCCGTTTTCACAGGAAGAACAGGGCTACACGCGTCCGTTCGACGGAAATGGATTAGGTCTGGCTCTAATAAAAAAATATTGCGATTTGAATAATATTGCACTTGAAGTAAAAAGTGAAAAGGGTGTTGGAACAACTTTCACTCTAACTTTTTCGAAATAAATTCTGATTTTTATTTATAAAGCTGATATATGTTTAATTTGTTTTTTATAAAAACCGTAAATACTTTTTTATTTACCATCAATTGTAAACAATACTCGGTCATTATCTATAACCGCTATAAAGTTAATCTTAGAGATCTGAAAGAATTATTATGAGAGATGAAGCAAAAACGAAATCCTTATTAATTAAAGAATTACAAGACTTACGTAAAAAAGTTAGTTCACAAGAATCAACTTTCAATAGACATAAATCCGCCGCTAAAAAATTGCAAGCACAAAATGAAACCGCGGAACATTACAAACTTGTATCCGAAAACAGCGGAGATGTAATTTGGCTTTTTAATCTTGAAAAAGAGAAGTTTAGTTATGTTAGTCCTTCGGTAAAAAAACTGCGCGGTTATACACCGGAAGAAATTATCGAACAAACGATGAAAGACGCTCTAACAAATGAATCTTTCAATTTTGTATCGAGTTTATTGCCTAATCGAATAAAAGCTTTTGAAAACGGTGATGATTCGGCGAGAGAATTAATCAGCGAAGTTGACCAGCCGCATAAAGATGGTCACATTATTCATACGGAAGTAGTTACAACTTTATTAAAAAATAACGAAGGGCGTGTTTGTCAAATATTAGGGGTCACAAGAGATATTACAGAACGGAAAAAAACTGATGCAGCATTGCAAAAAAACGAGGAGCGTTTTCGAAGACTTTTTGAAGAGGATCTTGCAGCCAACTTTATTTCCACAGTTGACGGTAATCTTATTATGTGCAATTCTGCCTTTGTCAAAATGTTCAAATACAATTCAATTGAAGAAGCACTGAAGATTAACTGTTCGGATCTATATTTAGATCCGGCAGATAGAATTGGATTTTTGCAATTATTAAAGACTAAGAGAAGAATTATAAATAATGAAATAGCCTTACGCCGACATGACGGTAAAATGATTCACGTAATTGAAAATGTTGTTGGTCATTTTAATGAAAATGACGAGCTCTATGAGATATCGGGATATATGATTGATCAAACCGAGCCGAAACGCGTTGAAGAATTGGTAAAATTATCTGAAGAAAAATTTAATAAATCGTTTCATTCTTCTCCTATTGCAATGACAATTCAATCAGACGATGATTTATTTATGGATGTAAACGATTCTTTTCTTAAAATGATCGAATACCAGCGCGAGGATATTATCGGGTATCGCGGTCATGACCTAAACTTGTGGGCTGATGATAATGAGCGGGAGAATGCACAAATAAAATTTCAAGCGGATGGAGTTATACGAAATTTTGAATTTAGTTTTAGGACAAAGTTCGGTAAAATCGGCACTGGAATTATTTGGGCTGAGCCAATCTTAATTTCCGGAGAAACATGCGTTTTAACAACTGCATTTAATATTACCGACCGGAAACGTGTTGAAGCTGCACTAAAAGAAAGTGAAGAAAAATATCGTAATATTTATAATCAAGCTCCCGTAGGTATCTACCAATCAACAGTTGAAGGTAAAATGATTAGCGCCAACGATAGATTGGTACAAATTCTCGGATATAATTCTAAAAATGAATTGATGGAATGCGATCTTGAAAAAGATATTTATTTCAATAGAGAAGACCGCATCAAGAGCATTTTTAATTATGAAACTCATGGAAGAGTTGCAGATCTTGATTTGTGCTGGAAAAAAAAGGACGGTACGCCAATTTGGATTCAACTTACTGCTCAAGCGATTAAAGATTCATCCGGGAGTACTCTTTACTACGAAGGATTTGTACGAGACGTATCGGAAAGAATTGAAGCCGAGACTAAATTACGGGAAAATCAGAAACTGCTAAGTACCGTAATAGAAACAATGCCAGTTGGAATTTGGCTGATTGACCGCAACGGCAAAATTATGCATGGGAACAAAGCCGCTCGGATGATTTGGGAAGGAATTAAATATGTAGGCATAGATGATTACGGTGAATATGTCGGTTGGTTTACAAATACAGGCAAAAGAATTGAAGCCCGTGAATGGGGTGCGGCACGTGCACTAACGAACGGGGAAATTATAATCAATGAGGAAATTGAAATCGAATGTTTTAATAAAGAGCATAAATTTATTTACCACTCTGCCGTTCCAATACGTAATTCAAAAAAAGAAATAACCGGTGTTGTGGTTTTAAATCAAGATATAACTGAACAAAAAGCAAAAGAATTACAGATCAGAATGCTCTCAAGCGCTGTAGAACAAAGCACCGTATCGGTTTTTATCACGGATTTGAAAGGTCACATTCAATACGTAAACAGAAAGTTTTTGGAATCAACCGGCTATAGCCGCAAAGAAGTATTGGGTAAAAATCCTTCCATTTTAAAATCCGGCTTAACAACAAAAGATGAATATAGAAATATGTGGGAGACTATTGCAGCTGGTAATGAATGGCGGGGTGAACTTCTAAATAAAACCAAAGACGGTAAATTGTTCTGGGAACTTGAAATAATCTCTTCAATTAGAAATAATTCCGGGGTTATTACTAACTATCTTGCAGTAAAAGAAGATATCTCGAACCAAAAGAAACTAACCGAAGAATTAATTGCCGCAAAAGAGCATGCCGAACATTCGGATAATCTGAAGACTGAATTTATTGCTCAGATGTCGCATGAAATCCGTACGCCGTTAAATATACTTCTTAGTTTTTCCAATTTTATTAAAGAGGAACTTGAAGATAAAAAACAGATTACCGATGAACTGGAAGAATATTTTTCCAAAGTTAATAATGCTGGAACAAGAATAATCAGGACTATTGAGCTAATATTAAACATGTCCGAAATTCAAACCGGAAGTTATACGAATGATCCTAAACCGACCGATATATTAAATGATATTCTAAATCATACCTATCATAAATTTCATCAGCTGGTTGATGATGAGAAATTGCAGTTCGAATTAATACGAAACGCTGTTCCAACACAATCAATTATTGATCACTATTCGGTTGAACAAATTTTTAATCATCTTCTTGAAAATGCCATTAAATTTACGGATGAAGGTTATATAAAAATTTATGTTGATAAGAACGAATTAGATAAGCCGGTAATAAAAATTGAAGATTCAGGGATAGGAATTGGAGAAGACTACTTAAAAAATCTTTATTCTCCATTCTCGCAAGAAGACAGGGGTTACTCACGTTCATATGAAGGCAACGGACTTGGATTAGCTCTAGTAAAAAAATACTGTGATTTGAACAAAATTCAGATTGATGTACAAAGCAAAAAGGGAGTGGGTTCGGTTTTTACTTTAGTTTTCCCGTAAAAAATAATAACGGCGCACATCTCTTAATTATTTATTAACTCGTTGTCTACTTGATCATTATAATTCAAACATCATCTGCAGATATGCATAGCTTGAATTATCCGGAATATCACGCGTAATATTTTTCTTTATAATCTTCCGTAGAATAAAATCGAATATTATCTTTCGTACAGGCTCATATCTTAAATCGAGCGTAAAAGTATTTGTATTAATCCTTTCTCCGTCAAGGAATTCAATACGCACCGGGTCAAGATCGTCGCGATGCGCAACAAATGGGTCACCCCCGGCATTAAATGAGAGGTTTCCTTGTGAATCATAAATATTTTGTCCATGACGCACATATTGATACTCAAAATTGAAACGGATCCATTCATTTAGATTGTATGATAAACGTGTAAATATTTCATCCGAATTGGGTCCAATTTGATGACCAAGGATTTGATTCCATGCTGTATAAGTATTTTTAGGATTCGTATGTGAGTAAACGTACGGGCGAATTCGGGTGTACTCTAATACTACAGATAAATCATTTATTGAAAAAGGTGAATACCAATACAATCCAAATTGATATCCGGTTTTGTTTATGTAGTTAGATAAATCTTGTAAGTTGCCAAGCGGATCATCATCTAAAAAAAATGTTCCCTGGAATTCAAGGTTTTTTATGAAGTGGGTCTGAAAATCCAGCCATAGTGCGCCATTATCTCTATCCTGTAATGACATCTCTTCGAATTTGTAAAAGGCAAATGGATTTAAATATGCAAGATCAATTCCTCTTCCAGAATAAATTATGCTTTCACCAAGTCCAAACTCAATTATATTATCGAAATGAAGTTTAAAACGATTCATTGATATGAACTTGGTGTAGTTTAGATCCCGGTCAATATTATAAACACCCACAGTTGATGCATGCAAAGAAGTAAAATTAAAGACACCGTAATTAAAATCGATTTTCAAGAAATCCAACATCGGGTGATCGCCGGATAAAACTAATTTGCTTCCGTATCCATAGCCAAATTTAATTTTCTCACGCCCTAGCTGAAAGGAAAGTGACATATCTTTCGCCGGCTCTGAGTAATACCGCAGGTATCCCTCGGTAAAATCATAGTTGCCAATGTTTTCGATGTTCTCAACATATTTAAAATTATAAGTTAAGCGCGGATCAAGAGTTGCCGCAAAACTCGAAGAACCGCTTACACCGCCTTTTTGAACAGAAAGACTGTAACCAAGTTTTTCAAAAAGCGTTCCTCTAAAACGAAAACCGATATCATACAGCCAAGCATTGTTAACAAATGGTTTGAAATTCTGACCATATATAGCCCGACCTGTTACATTCAAAAAATAATTAACGCTTTCTCCACGGTAAGCATAAACATATCGTAATTTATTTGATAAAAAATCACTTCCATTTTTAGAGAATCCGTCACCATTACCAAAAAGCTGATAAGTGTTTGTGCTGTCAGCTGCATAATCGTAAAACTCATCTTGAAATTTTTTGAGTAATTTTTTTTCTGTAACACTTAGTTCGTCACTTCGTTTCGTAATAAATTCAAGAGCACGTGTAACTTCTGCTCTAGACATGCCCGGATTATCATCGTGTATATAACCAACAATATTTTTTACACTCATCTCCTTAATGAATGTGTAAACTTGGTTATCAATTGGGACATTTTCCTGCTGGGCAGTTAAGCTAGAAGCAAGAAGTAAGAAGTAAGAAGTGAATAGTATTTTGGAGAATATTTTATTCATAAGTTTATTTACGCTTCCACATTTTTCGGTGCTAAAAATTTATTAAATAGAAGCAAGCCAACAATGGTTGCTACGCCAATCATACTAAAAATAATCCAGAGCATGGTTGGGTTTTTTAATTGATCTACAAAGTGAACGTATAAATTTGCACCAAGCACGCCGCCTATTCCGCTGCCGATTACACCGTATAAAAATGAATACCCTAGATAGAGCGCTTTCTTATCTTCCGGTGCAATTAATCCTACATAACTTATAAATTTTGGATGAGCCGTCATTTCGCCAATTGAGAACACTATCATACCGGCAATAAAAACAAATGGATGGCTCGATATTGCTAATATTCCAATTCCGATTGTTCCTAATGAAATTCCGAAAATCATTGTCGGCAGTGCTTTTTTATTTTTAACAATATTTGAAACAAATAATTGAAGAAGAATTATAGTTCCTCCGTTAATAACAGTAACATGTTCAACATCGAATTTCCAATCTGGATTAGATACAAAAATGGAAAGAATTGAATTCACAAAATTATTTACAGGAGTTTTATCAACGTAATCTTTCATGTACCAAAGGACTGTATCAAATTGCTGAAAGTATAAAACCCAGAATCCGGAATAGATAACAATCATCAGAACAAAGCGGAAATCCTTCAAAACAAAAACAGCTTCTTTCAATACTTGCGGAATAGATTTTGTGTTAACCGGTTTTGGCGGTTCCTTATAAACAAAAAAGTTTAGAATAAGAAGCCAGCCCGTTCCAATAGCTGCCATTATAAAAATATAAGACCACGACATTGATTTGAGCCACGGAATCAGAATCAGAGGAAAAATAAAAGCACCTAGATTAATTGACCAATAGTAAATTCCAAACGCTAATGTTGAGTTTGTCTTATCCGTACTACGAGCAATCGTTCCGGAAATAACAGGTTTAAAAAAACCCGCACCAACAACCATAAATATTAAACTGGCAAATACCAGTGAGTATGCCGTTGCCATACTTGTTAGAAAATAACCAAAACTCATCACAGCGAACGCGAACATGAGAGTTTTGCGGTAGCCAAATCGGTCGGCTAATGCACCGGAAAGAATTGGAAGAAAATATAAAAGAGGCGTTATTGTACTTTTGATGACACCAACGCTTTGTTTGGAAAATCCAAGCCCGCCTTCGCTTGTGCTCATTACCAAATAAACCGAGAGTACAGACATAACACCGTAATACGAACCCCGTTCAAAAAATTCCATTACAATTACTGTCCAGAAATTTTTTGAGAAAGAGCGGAAAATCGATTTTTTAATTTCAGCAGGCTGGTTCATATTAACCCATTGTTTTTGTGAATTGACTGAATTTTGGCTTTGGCAAAGTTAAAATTATATTTTGATAGTTGCTGAGCCGAAAAAAAATAGAATACAGTCACTTAAGATTAGTTGTTTCCTTTGAGATAAATTTTAATTATGCGGATCAATGACATAGATTAAGTCTGCTTTAACTATGATTTGGGAGTTATTAGGAATTAGAGCCTTCTTCATTGATTGGCTCTTACCATGTCTCTGTTGTAGAGCTGCAAATCTTATTATCCGCTGACGACAGATTATTTTCTTCCTTATTTCAAACTGATTTCGCAATACCTTATATTTGACCCATGAATTTTGAGCACCTTCATATTTACAATCCGATTTGAGAGTATCCGGCTGATCTGAAGCCCTCGCCGTGGATTATCCAAAAATTTAATCATCAAAAATATTACCGGAAATTAAATGAGTGTTTTAAAAAATATTCAAAAACGTAAAACCTTTGCAATCATAAGTCACCCTGATGCAGGTAAAACGACATTAACTGAAAAGCTGCTGCTTTATAGCGGCGCAATTCAAATTGCGGGTGCTGTAAAATCGAATAAGATTAAGAAAACGGCAGCTTCCGATTTTCTTGAAATTGAAAAGCAGAGAGGAATCTCAGTAGCAACTTCGGTTCTATCTTTTGAATACAAAAATGCAATTGTAAATCTTTTAGATACACCTGGTCATAAGGATTTTGCGGAAGATACTTACCGCACGCTTACCGCGGTTGACAGCGTTATTCTTGTAATTGATTGTGTTAAGGGAGTTGAAGAACAAACCGAAAAACTGATGCAAGTTTGCAGAATGAGAAATACTCCCGTTATAGTTTTTATTAATAAACTTGATAGAGAAGGAAAAGATCCAATTGCGCTTCTTGATGAACTCGAAAATAAATTATCAATCAACTTACGCCCCTTAAGCTGGCCGTTAGGAATCGGAGCTTCATTCAAAGGCGTCTACAATATTTATAAAAATAGTTTTACATTTTTCCAATCCAACAAACAGCAGATCGAAGACGAGAGCAGAGTTTTCAATTCAATTGAAGACCCGGAATTATTGAATACTTTTGGCGATGGCGCTGTAAAACTGAAAAATGATATTGATCTTGTAGATGGAATTTATGAGGATTTTGATATTGACAAATACAAAGCCGGGCAACAAGCGCCCGTATTTTTCGGAAGCGCTCTAAACAATTTTGGTGTTAAAGAATTATTAGATACATTTATTGAGATTGCCCCGTCTCCAATACCGCGCGAATCAACTAACGGAACTATTCATTTAGAAAACAATGGATTTAGCGGCTTTGTTTTTAAGATTCACGCAAACTTAGATCCGAAACACCGCGACAGAATAGCGTTCTTAAGAATCTGTTCCGGCAAGTTTGAACGCAATAAATTTTACCATCATGTGCGGCTTAAAAGACAAATAAAATTTCCTAACCCCGCTAGTTTTATGGGGCAATCCAAAAGTGTTATTGATGATGCGTATGCCGGTGATGTTATCGGGTTATACGATTCGGGATCATTTAAAATCGGCGACACTTTGACTGATGGCGATGCTTTCATGTTTAAAGGAATCCCAAGTTTTTCTTCAGAGATATTTAGAGAGCTAAGAAACACCGATCCGTTTAAAACGAAACAGCTTGAGAAAGGAATTAGTCAATTAACAGATGAGGGGTTAGCTCAATTGTTTACACAGAATTACGGAAACAGAAAAGTCATTGGGGTTGTTGGTCCGCTCCAATTTGATGTAATCAAATTTAGGCTTCTTCATGAATTCGGCGCGAACTGTGAGTTCATAAATTACCCGTCTTACAAAGCATGCTGGGTTAAATATGAGAACAAAAATGATATCTCAAGCTTGACGAGCTTATGGTCGAACAATCTGTTTTTTGATAAGAACAAAAATTTAGTTTACATAGCGGAGTCTAAGTATTCGCTTGATAGGGCAAAGGAGAAAAATCCAAAAGCTCAATTCCTTTTCAGCATAGAGCATAACGATCTTACACTTGAAATGGAGCAGGTTGCGTAATTAATAATTGCCGGCATCTCAGTTTAATGAAATGCCGGCTAACTAATTTACTTTTTATCAGCAGTGACAGTTATACTAAAAATTCCAATATTATTTTTTCTGAACGATGCAATTTCCGAATCGCTCAAATAATCTCTCAGAACTTCATCCGGCAAGTCAATCACTTTTGTTTTCTTAACTTCAACATTTTTAAACCCGGATTCTGAAATGATGTTTAAATAGTCGTCGTATTGAACAGCTCCAGCAACACATCCGGCATACATTTCAGCAGATTTTTTCAAATTAGCAGGAAGCTCACCTTTAATTACAATATCTGATACACAAAAATGACCTTCCGGTTTAAGAATTCTATAAATCTCTGAGAATGCTTTTTCTTTACTAGGGACAAGATTTAATACACAATTACTTACAACAACATCTGCGTAAGAATCATAGATCGGCAATGCCTCAATTTCACCTAGGTAAAACTCAACATTTTCAAAACCAAGTTTTTTCTTGTTTCTTTTTGCCAAGTCGATCATCTCTTGTGTCATATCAATGCCGATTACATTTCCCTCATCACCCACAAGAGCGCGCGCAACGAAAACATCATTGCCGGCTCCTGAGCCTAAATCCACAACAGTATTCCCTTTTTTAATTCCCGCAAATTCGGTTGGAAGCCCGCAACCTAATCCAAGATCGGCATCTTTCACATAGCCGTCAAGATTGTCGTACTCGTCTTTCATAACAGTATAGCCCACAATTTTGTTTTCCGATCCGCAGCATGAAGGTCCGCAACCACATCCCGAACCATCTACTGCAATCTGACCATACTTTTCTTTTACCATTTCTTTTATTTCTTCTTCTTTCAGTAATTCTTTTTCATCACTGCAACATGTTGGTCCGCAACATGATGATTTTTCTTTTATTTCTTTTTCGTTTTGCATGATAGATCTCCTTCAAAATGTTTGAATAGTTTTTGAATTTTTATAAATGCGTTCAAAAGCATGTCTTGATCGACGCAATAGCATACTTTTGGTCCCTCTATTTCACCTTGAACCAGGCCAACGCGTTTAAGTTCTTTTAGGTGTTGGGAAACCGTTGCTTGCGCAAGCGGAAGCAGATTGACAATATCACCGCACATACAAATGTTTTTTTCCGCGAGTATCTTCAATATTTTTATTCGTGCCGGATGAGAAAGTGCTTTTGAAATATCCGCAAGCTCAATCTCTTCAGCAGTGAATTCTTCCGGTTTCATCTTCGACATTCTAGGCTCCTTTATCGTTCATCGTAAATATACGATAAAGAAATCACGAAACGCAAGAAAATAATTTAATTATTGAATTGTTTGTTTAAATAAATTGGTGTGAGTGGCGTGGGCAACTCAAAGCAGAGACACGGTGATTTGTGTCTCTACTTTCTAAAATACAAAGTCAATTTCTTGACGGCATCTCGCCGGCTTTTTTATCTACAATAACTTTATGATCAAGGTTTGCAGTATGCAATGCAATATTTGAAGAGAGAATTAAAGTCTTAAGAATTTTTTCAAAATTAATTTTCTCTACATCATCGGTCGGTCTGTGGTAATCGGCGCTCATATCATCAAAGAAAAAGACTACCGGAATTCCTTTTTTAGCAAAGTTATAATGATCGCTCCGGTAATAAAATCTGTTTGGATCATTGGGTTCGTCAAATTTATAATTTAAAACAAAATTTACAGTTTTGGAATTCTCCTCTTTCACGATTTCAGCAAATTCAGAACTCAGTTTATCTGATCCGATACAATACAACGAATCAATACTTTCCCGACCAACCATATCCATATTAATATCGGCAACAACATCTTTCATAAAACTACCGTTCTCGGTTGCATACCTAGAACCGAGCAATCCTTTTTCCTCGCCTGTATTAAAAAGAACTATGATCGATCTTTTGTTTTGATTTGCAGATTCCAAAAGCCGAGCCGACTCAAGTACTGCAACTGTTCCGGAACCGTCATCATCGGCACCATTATTTACAACCGATCCTCTTGTTCCAAGATGATCATAGTGGGCGCTTAATACAACAAATTCATTTTTAAGTATTGGATCGGTTCCCTCTATTAACCCTATTACATTTCTCGCATTTACAATTTTTGAAAATGGCTTAATATTATACTTCAGTTTTTTATTGAATTCAAAAGATTGAAAAGTGCTTTTCGTTTTTAAAATTTCATTGATTTTTTCATAAGAATATTTTTCACCGGCAAGCATCTTTTCTGCAGCTACTTCGCCTATTATAAATACCGGGATGTTCTTAGTAAATTCTTGCGGTTCTTTGGATATGAATGAAATTGACGGCTGAGTTGCAAACTCTTTAAACCGATTCCAAAAAGATTTCATTCTCTCATCAACGATAATAAAAACTCCAATGGCACCTTTTTCTTTAGCGAGTTTTACTTTGGATTCTGAGTTAGAATAGGAAGTTGGTTTTTCTCCACTAAAAAAATCATCTTTCTCGCTATATGGCTCTCCGGATAAAATCAATACTGTTTTCCCCTTAACATCAATATTTGCGTAGTCGTCATAATTAAATTCCTTCGCAGTAATTCCATAACCCGCAAATACAATTCCGGTTGTTTGTTCTGCAAAAGAAGAATCTGCCAATCCGCGCCCCGATCTAATAAAATCATCGCCCATAGAAAAATTAGAAATTAGTGCGCCTGAATTATCAACCAGAGTGATTTTTGAATCAAGCCCATAGCCTGAAGAGAGCAGATTAAAGTTTTGGAAGTAAGTCCCGTTATCGCCCATAGGTTGCACATTATATTTTCCCAGCTCGGATGCTATAAAAAGAGAAGCAAGTTTCTCTCCATGTGTTGTTGTCTCTCTTCCTTCAAATTCATCCGATGCCAGGACTTGAAGATTATTTATCAAATATGTGAGACTAGTTTTTTCATCTAATTTAATTTGTGAAAAAATAAATGTTGTATTTAGCAGACAGACAAAAGCAATAATTAGCAACTTGATAAGTTTTGTTTTCATTTCACCCTTCTGATGTTTTGACAATTTTTCGAACACTGAAATTTGATTTAAAGTGGGGGGAAATTAAGAAAATATTTTTACGAATACACATCATTAACAATATTTAACGTGTAATTGAACTTTTGATTAACAATTCAAATTGTTATGTTGTATTTGGAGACATGGTTTAAGAGACCAAAGCGGCGGACTTAGCTGGACACTGCTGTCTCCGTTATTTTCCGCATCGTTAAATTATTTGCACTTTTTTACACTGAAAGGAATTATAATTTTACTCCATTAATATAAAATCCGCATAAAAAAAATTTAACCACTATATATGAGGTAATATGAAAAAAGTATCGGTTCTACTTTGCTCATTATTTTTCGTGCTAAACTTTCTAAATCTCTTTGCCCAAGTTGACGCACGCATGGTACAAAACCCGGATGTTTCAAAAACGAGTATTGTGTTTACTTATGCTGGCGATCTCTGGATTGTTGCCAAAGAAGGAGGCACAGCATTTAAACTAAGTTCGCCTAAAGGGCAGGAGCTTACTCCAAAATTTTCTCCCGATGGCTCCCAGATTGCTTTCAGCGGAATTTACAACAACAATTATGATGTATACGTAATTCCTTCTATGGGCGGAATACCAACAAGAGTTACTCATCATGGTATGGAAGATAGAATTATTGACTGGTATCCGGATGGGAAAAATCTATTATATGTTTCATCAATGAATAGCGGCAAACAACGATTTGACCAATTTTACAAAGTTGGCAAGAGTGGCGGAGCTCCGGAAATACTGCCGATTCCTTACGGTGAAATGGCATCTCTTTCCCCGGATGGAAAAAAGATTGCTTACACTCCTCTTAGCCAGGCTTACAGAACCTGGAAACGGTACCGGGGCGGCTGGCATGCAAATATTTGGATCTTCGACCTTGAAAAGAAAACCGCAGAAAATATCTCGAACAGTCTGACAAATGATGAATTCCCTATGTGGTCTGGAAATAAAATTTATTATCTGTCAGATCGAGGTAAAGATTTGCGGGCAAATATTTGGTCTTACAATATTGACACAAAAGAAAATAAGCAATTAACAAATTTCACCGAATACGATATTCATTTTCCCTCTATCGGTCCATCCGATATTGTTTTTGAAAACGGCGGTAAACTTTATCTGTTAAACCTCGCAGATGAAAAATACAAAGAAGTAAACGTTAACATTGTAACAGACGAATTGACACTGATGCCTAAGACTGAAAATGTATCAAAACTAATTCAGAATGGATGGCTTTCTCCCGATGGAAAACGTGCGCTCATTGAAGCCCGTGGAGATATTTTTTCTGTTCCTGCAGAAAACGGTCCGATATTTAATTTAACCAAAAGTTCCGGTGTTGCGGAAAGATTTCCTGCATGGTCACCCGATGGTAAATATGCAGCTTATTGGAGTGATAAATCTGGCGAGTACGAACTAACGGTTCGAAATTTAAAAAATCCAAATGATGAGAAGAAGTTGACTTCATACGGACCCGGTTACCGGTATCAATTATTTTGGTCGCCGGATAGTAAGATGCTGGCTTTCATTGATAAATCAATGGCAATACAAATTTATGATATGGAAAAGGACAAAACCTATGATGTTGACAAGGCGCTCTACTTCTATCAAGGGAATTTGCAAAACTTCAGTGTAAGCTGGTCTGCAGATAGTAAATGGTTGGCTTACTCACGTGATCTTGATAATCAAAAATCAGCCCTCTTCTTATTTGATGTGAAAGAAGAAAAAACGCATCAGGTCACTTCAGGCTATTACGGCGATTCAAGTCCAGCTTTCGATCCGGACGGAAAATATTTGTATTTCGCAACCAATAGAACTCTTAACCCGGTTTACAGCGACATTGACAATACATTCATTTACCCGAATACTACAAATATTGCAGCCGTTACATTAAATGAAGATATTCTTTCTCCTCTTGCACCAAAGAACGATACAACTTCTATAAAGAAAGAAGAGAAGAAAGACGAGGCGAAAAAAGATGGAAAAGATGAAAAGAAAGAAGGATCCAAAGATGAAAAGAAAACCGATATAAAAGAAAAACCGAAGGAAGTTAAAATCACTCTTGATAATTTTGAGGACAGAATTGTTCTCCTTCCTGCGGCACCCGGCAATTACGGAAATATTGCCGCCGTTTCCGGTAAAGTAATTTATCACAGAATGCCAAACAGCGGTGCGGCTAATAAAAACAAAGCAGTTGTTTATTTTGATCTCGAAGCCCGCGAGGAAAAAACTATTATTGATGACGCAGACGGATTTCAAGTAAGCGCAGATGGAAAAAAGATTCTTCTAGTCAAAGGCAGCAACTTTTCTGTTGTTGATATTGCACCAACACAAAAGATGGAAAAGATGATGCCGACCTCTCAACTTGAAATGACAATTAATCCGAAGGCAGAGTGGAAACAAATCTTTAATGACGTTTGGAGATTTGAACGCGATTTCTTTTATGATCCGAACATGCACGGAGTTGATTGGAACGAAATGCGAACTAATTACGGAAAATTAATTGATAATTGCGTTACTCGCTGGGATGTGAATTTTGTTATCGGTGAATTGATTGCAGAATTGAATTCGTCTCACACTTATAGAGGCGGCGGAGATCTTGAAGAAGCTCCAATGAGAAATGTCGGTTATCTTGGTATCGATTGGGAAATTGCAAACAATGCATACAAAATTAAAAAAATAATTAACGGCGCTCCTTGGGATTCCGAAGTTCGTTCTCCTTTAATGATGCCGGGATTAAAAGTTAAAGAGGGAGATTACATTCTTGAAGTAAATGGCTCACCGTTGGATGTTACACAAGATCCGTGGGCAGCTTTTGGAGGATTGTCAGGTAAAACAATTGAACTAACGATCAACAGCAAGCCAAACATGGAAGGTGCACGTAAAATTTCGGTTGCAACAATTCCGGACGAAACACGATTGAGAAATCTTGCGTGGATTGAATCGAACAGAAAACGGGTTGAAGAAGCAACTAATGGAAAAATCGGTTACATATATGTTCCAAGCACCGGTATTGACGGACAGAATGAATTGATAAGACAATTTGCGGCTCAATTTAAAAAAGAAGGATTGATCATTGATGAACGGTTTAACAACGGCGGACAAATACCCGATCGGTTTATTGAAATACTTGACCGGAAGCCGCTTGCATTTTGGGCAGTACGAGATGGTGAAACGTGGCAATGGCCCCCATTTGCTAATTTCGGTCCCAAAGTAATGTTGATAAACGGATGGAGCGGTTCAGGAGGAGATGCATTCCCCGATTATTTTAGAAAAGCAAAATTGGGTCCTCTTGTTGGAACAAGAACATGGGGCGGATTAATTGGCATAAGCGGCGCACCTGGTCTGATAGATGGAGGAAGTGTAACTGTTCCAACATTCAGAATGTACGACCCTGATGGAAAATGGTTTAAAGAAGGTCACGGTGTAGATCCGGATATTGAAGTAATTGATGACCCGGCGCAACTTTCAAAAGGAATTGATCCCCAGCTCGAAAGAGCAATTCAAGAAGAGATGAAACTTTTAGAAATGAATCCGCCGGTTAATCCAAAACAACCGCCATACGAAAAAAGATAGTTGGCACTAATTATATGTCTCCCTTCTCTTTTGGGAGGGAGACTTTTTTTATTCAAAGAACCAATCCCAAAAATTTTTTTTCTGTTTCGGTGGTTTGTAATCATGCCAGAATTTTGTGTACTTGCTCTGTTCGATTAGACCAATGGGACCTTGATAAATACCCCCGTCTTTAAAACCGTCATAAACCCGAACAGCTATTACATTTTCTTGGTTAAGTTGTAACAAATCTTGAGGAATGAAATATCCACGGAATATCTGATATTCATTTCTTGTATTATAACGTATCGGCTGTCTGTTCATATTTCCAGTAGAGCCGATTAATTTCCCGTTCAGATATACTTCATCAAGATCATCAATTTTTCCCAGCACAAGAACAAATTTTTTGTTTTGGAATTTATCATCTATTTTGAATGATAACCGGTACCATGCGAAGCCATCATAGTCTTGATAGCCTTGGTTTTCCCAAAAGCCTGGAACAAAAATTTTGTCCCAACTCTTTTCATTTAGTTTTACTTCCTTCCAATTATTATCGTCACCGGTTTTAAATTCCCAAACACCGCTTAGATCCAGATCTAATTTCATCAAATCTTTATTTTCATAAAGTCCGATATCTCCTTCAATAATTCCGCCTTCTAATTGAGAATCATACACTCGGATAGCAATTACATTCTCTTTATCTTTAAGAAAATATTTTTCCGGGATATGATATTCGCGCCACGCATTGTAAGCTGTTTTATAATCTGGCGGGAATGACCCGGAAAATCCGATTAGATTGCCATTAAGATAGACTTCATCAACATCATCTATTCTGCCGAGTTTTAATATTACGTTATTGGCCTGTGATGGATAAATAAATACAAAATGTTTTCTGTACCATGCATAACCGTCGTACCCGTGAAATCCTTGATTCTCCCATGAAGAAGGAACTTGAATCGTTTCCCATGAATTGTCATCATAGTTCTGTGCGGCCCAATTCTTATCATCGCCGATAGAAAATTTCCAATTGCCTTTTAGATTTAAAAGGCGTTCCATATTCTGCGAATAAGAAAAGCCGCACATTATTAAGATGAAACCGGTTATAACGAAACCAACTTTAGTTTTCATTGTTCCTTTCCAATTGCTCTGTAAAATTTAGCATTTACTGATGTTAGTTATGCAATTACCATGTAATTTGATGTAAAATATTGTCACAACTACTGACCGGCATGCAGAGTAACCACGGTCTTACTTGTATTGTATTCGTTAACAATTGCATTGCAAATTCTTTTTACTTTTGAATCGCTGTCATTTACCGCTGCAGCATAAATGGCGTCCATTCCTTTTTCGTCACCAATTTTGTAAAGAGCCAATGCAATCAGAACACGCATTTTTGGATCCGTTTCTCTCTTGAATTGATCAACTAAAGTTTCGACTACTTCTGTAATTTCGTATTTCCCTGCAAGGTAGATAGCGCTTTCTCTCAGACCGTTATTTTCCGATTGGATACCGACAATCAAATTTTTAATTGCATTTTCTTTGAACAATGGATTAGCACTTTTTGTACTCTGCCCCATGGTTACCGATGCAAGAACCAGAACCGTCAATACAGTTAATACGGCTTTTTTAATGAATGTGTTGTTTGTACTTTTCATTTCAACCTCCTATGGTTGTTAAGCTTTTTTTAATCTCACCTCTTTAGTCGAAAGGTTTCATAGGGGAGTTGTCAAAGTTGCATCAAGAATTGTAATCGATTGTCACGAAGTAGAACCGGTTTCAATTTGGAATAGGAAGTATAAAACTTGTATTTCTATGCGATTAATTTGTAGCCAATGCCATGGACGGTAATAATTATTTTAGGATTGTTGGGATCGAGTTCTATTTTTTGTCGCAGCTTAACAATGAAATTATCAATAGTACGTGATGTTATATAGACATCTCCCCAAACATTTTTTAGAAGATCATCACGGCTGACGGTTTGGCTCCGTCGTTCATATAAATATTTCAGAAGTTCAAATTCTTTGTGGGATAATTGCACGGAGTTTTCGTCTTCAAATGCATTGTAGCTTGCAAAATGGATTTCAAGTTTACCAATCATTACTATTTCGTTTATTGCTTCCGGTCTTTCCGAACGTCGTAATATTGCCTTGATACGTGCAAGTAATTCTCGCAAGCTGAATGGTTTTGTAACGTAATCGTCAGCACCAAGTTCAAGTCCGACTATTTTATCCACCTCCTCACCTTTTGCCGTAAGAAGGATGATCGGCGTAGAATTTTTCTGTTCACGCGCTCTTCTGCAAACATCAAATCCTGAAAGTTTGGGAAGCATCACGTCAAGTAATACAAGATCAAATTTGTTTTCAAGAATTTTTTTCAAACCGTCTTCACCGTTATCGGAAAAGTCAACTTCGTAGCCTTCGAATTCCAGATTATCTTTCAAACCAAGACGCATATTCGGTTCATCTTCAACGATAAGTAAGCGAGGCATAACTACTCCCTATTTTGTCTGATCTATCGGGAAGATTAATCTGAATGAGCTTCCCTTTCCTATTTCACTTTTTAATTTTATTTCACCCTTGTGGGCGTCAACCATATGTTTAACAAGTGTAAGCCCAAGTCCTGTCCCCTTTGTATTATGTAGATCTACATTGCCTGCGCGGTAAAATTTATCAAATATTTTTTTCTGCTCCTCATTCGAAATACCGACGCCCGAATCTTCGACTTCAATAAATGCTTTGGCGCCTACAAGTCCGGTTCTTAATATAACGCGTTTATTATTGTTGCTATATTTTATTGCGTTGTCTAACAAATTAATAACAGATTCAGAAAGAGCTTCGGGGTCGAGATTGATCTCTATACTGCTGCCGGCAGGTTCAAATAGAAACTCAAAACCTTTCTGTTGTAAATGAAATTTGTAATTGTCGTAAATTTTCCCGGCGATTAGATTTAAATCTGTTTTAGAGAAATTAAATTGCCATTTACCCGCTTCAATTTTGGAGAAAGTTAAAATCTTGTTAACTATTCTACTTAATCTTTCCGTTTCTTGTTGTATGATACCGTAATATTCGTTCCGTTTCTCTTCTGTTGTTATTCGTCCCATAGAGAGTGTTTCTGCAAACATGTTGATTAGCGCAAGCGGTGTTCGCAATTCATGAGAAACATTTGAAACAAAATCACTTTTAATCTGCGCCAACTCAACTTCATGTTTGATGTTTCTATAACCGAACCAGGCAACAATCAGCATTAGAACGGATAGAGCAACAATCATAACTAAATTTGTGTATGTTCTATTCCGTGCCAGACTTTCAATGGTCGTTCCTTTCAGTGCTATTCCAAGCGAATAATTTGGAATGAGCCAAAGGTTATTGCTTCTCTGAATTTTTTGATCGGAAGAATAATCGATCGAGTAAATATTTCTGTTTTTTACCGAATCAAAAACTACGAAAGTAAATTCACTCCTTGCCGCACTCTGAATTTTTGACGCAAGGTTCTGCGTCACAAAATTCAGTTTATTTATTGCCAGCCCGCATAATCTTCCGTCGCTAAGAATGAAAATTAACAATTGAGTTTCATCATCTGATCCTTTTTGAAGAGGTTCAATCTTAAAAAAATTGCTTGCTCTATAGCGGTAAAGACGGGAAATTATTTGCAGATTTTGTTTTAGTATAGCTTGAACCGTTGTATCGTTTTCTTTAAAGGATGATCGATTCAACAAACCGTTTTTTATTAATGTACTGTCGGAAAGAAATATATATACCACCGGGGAGTTGTCATCAAAAAATCGTTTTAAACGATTTGACATCTTAAGTTTAGATCCGTCGCTTTGATCAACGGCAGCTTGAATTTTTGTAGTCCAACTTCGAACTATGTCTTCCGAATATTGATTTACGGAGAACAAAATCGATTCAAGCTGATTTTTATAGATATCTCCTATGATTTTTTCGTTCGCATTTAACGAAATAATTTCTCTAAACGCGAAAAAAATAATTGGAAGACCAATAATTAATATTAGAAAGAGACCGATTTTTTTTATAGGTTTGACCATAGTTCAATCAAGAAAGACTTACGATTGCTTTTGCAAAATATTAAAAACTCTCATCAAAAACTTTCGTCTAATGACGGTCAGTTTCAAACTAATTCGCACAATAAAAATATGGAGTTGTTATGAAATTTTTACGTCTCTTGCTCATCTTTTCAATTGCAATTTCTTCTGTGATTGCGCAAAATAAGGATGAAGCAAAGGAAGGGAAAAAGGAAAAAGACAAACTAAACAGCGGTACATTCAGCGGTTTAAAATTCCGCGGTATTGGTCCCGCTTTTACAAGCGGAAGGATTGCCGACTTTGCGGTTAACCCAAACAATCATAGTGAATATTATGTAGCGACAGCTAGCGGCGGTGTGTGGAAAACAATCAATAACGGAACAACATGGCAGGCGCTTGCAGATACTGTTCAAGCTTATTCAATGGGAGTTGTTGTTATCGATCCGACAAATTCAAATATTGTTTGGCTTGGAACCGGCGAAAATAATCATCAACGTGCGCTTGGTTACGGCTGTGGAGTTTACAAATCATCCGATGGCGGACAAACCTGGAAATTTATGGGTCTAAAGGAATCGCGCCAGATCGGCGGAATTGTTGTTGATCCAAAAAATCCAAATACGGTTTACGTTGCGGCAGAAGGATCTGTTTGGGGACCCGGAGGCGATCGTGGTCTTTATAAAACAATTGACGGCGGAAAAACATGGAGCAAAGTTTTAAACATTAGCGAAAATACAGGCGTTAATAATGTTGTTATGGATCCGCGCGATCCTAATGTTTTATACGCTACATCAGAACAAAGACGCAGACATATCTATACAAAAATCGGCGGCGGTCCTGAAACCGCGGTTTATAAATCAACCGATGCCGGCACTACATGGGAAAAAATTATGAACGGTTTGCCTAAATCCGATATGGGTGGAACCGGAATTGCTATTTCGCCTGCCAATCCCGATGTAGTTTACATTATTGTTGAAGCTGCAGAAGGAGGAGGATTTTACCGTTCTGAAAACCGCGGCGCTTCATGGCAGAAAATGAGCGATCATTTTGCACAAGGGCAATATTATAACGAGATCTATTGCGATCCGAAAAATGTTGATAAAGTTTTTTCTGTGGAAACTGTTACTCAATACACAGAAGACGGAGGCAAAACTTGGAAACCATTTGGCAATAACGACCGCCACGTTGATGACCACGCGTTATGGATCGACCCGACCAGCACAGATCATATAATGATCGGCGGTGACGGCGGCGTTTATGAAACTTTCGATATGGGAAAGAATTTTATTTATAAAAGCAATCTACCTGTTACTCAATTCTACCGTGTGAACACGGATAACGATCTGCCGTTTTATAATATCTATGCAGGAACTCAAGATAATAATAGCTTCGGCGGACCGTCACGTTCAATCCGGGGAATTGGCGTTATAAGTGATGATTGGGTTGTAACAAACGGAGGAGACGGATTCTGGACTGCAATTGATCCTAAGAATCCGGATATCGTTTATGCAGAATCACAATATGGCGGAATGGTTCGTTTTGACCGGAAGAGCGGTGAAGCAATTGACATCAGACCGGAACCTGCCGAAGGTGAAAAAACATTTAAATGGTATTGGGATACTCCGCTCATTCTCAGTCCTCATTCAAACACACGGCTTTACACCGCAGCGGAAAAAGTTTTCAGGAGTGATGACCGGGGTGATTCATGGACAGAAATTAGTGATGACCTTACAACAAAAACAGACCGTAATACATTTCCGGTTATGGGAAAATATTGGAGCATAGATGCCGATGGAAAAGATGTTAGTACTTCTCAATTTGGATTGATTGTTTCTCTAGTTGAATCTGCAAAGAAAGAAAATCTTTTATATGCCGGAACAGATGACGGCTTAATTCAAGTTACGGAAGACGCCAAGACATGGCACAAGATTTCAGATTTTCCCGGCGTTCCAACATATACTTTGGTAAGTGATATTTGTCCTTCCCGTTTTGATGAAAATGTTGTTTACGCTTCTTTCAATAATCACAAACGAGATGATTTTAAACCGTATTTAATTAAGAGTGAAGACAAAGGTAAAACATGGAAATCGATAGCGTCGAATCTTCCTGCTAACGGTGCCGTCAATACAATAGTTGAAGATCCCGTCAATCCGAAATTATTATTTGTCGGAACTGAATGGGGCGTTTTCTTCACAATTGACAGCGGCGAAAAGTGGATTCAATTAAAAGCCGGAATTCCGTTAGTGAAAATCCCCGATATCACAATTCAAGAAAGAGAAAAAGATTTAGTAGTTGCAACATTCGGTCGCGGATTTTATGTACTTGATGATTACTCTCCACTCCGAACCGTTAGCAAAGAATTATTTGAAAAAGACGCTTACATTTTCCCGGTTAAAGATGCTTTGATGTATATCCCTAGCGGTGGACACAGTGCGCAAGGTTCAACTTATTTTAGAGCACCAAATCCGGATTACGGCGCAACCTTTACTTATTACATTAAAGACGTTGCTAAAACAATGAAAGCGGAACGCAAAGAAAAAGAGAAGCCGTTATTCAAAGACGGCAAGCCAATACCTCAACCTTCACTCGAAGTATTACACGAAGAAGAATTAGAAATTGCTCCTTATCTAATTTTCAAGATTACTGATGATGCGGGAAATGTTGTTAGAAAAATAACAAAGTCCGCAAGCGCGGGAATCAATCGTGTTAACTGGGATCTTCGTTATGAAGGAACATCTCCAGTAACAACCGAAAAATTTGAACCGGTTGCTGCGACTGGTGCCGGAGGAAGAAGAGGCGGCGGTTTTGGCGGTGGAGGAATTTTATCCATGCCGGGTAAATACAAAGTATCATTGTATTTAGTTGCGAAGGGTCAAGAGAAAGAACTTGTTCCTCCAACAGAATTCAACGTTGTACCATTGAACAACACAACATTACCCGCAAAAGACAGAGGCGAGTTAGTTGCATTTCAGAAGAAAGCGGCTGAACTTGCACGCACTGCATACGGCGCTCAACATGTTGCAGAAGATCTTGTTAAGAGAACTGAAGCTATCAAACAAGCATTGAACAATACTCCTTCTGCGTCATTTGCTTTATTTAACAGGGCAATGGATATTTCCAAAAACCTGGATAATATTTTAATTGCAATCCGTGGAAGAGAAGGACGCGGAGCCAGTGCCGAAGAAAATCCGCCGGCACCAGTTACTTTGAGTTCAAGACTGCAGACAATGCTTTTCACTTCAATGAGAACAACTACAAATCTCACACAGAATCAAGAAGTTGCTTACAAAACTTTGCATGATGAGATTCAACCGATTATTGAACAGTTGAAAAAAATCAGCGAAGTTGATTTGAAAGCACTCGAAACCGAAATGGAAAAAATTAACGTACCTTGGACACCGGGCAGAATGCCGGAGTTGAAAAAGTAGAATATTTAGTATCCAATAAAATGTTGTAGTTTGAAAAAGAGGCGGTTAATTTGAGCCGCCTCTTTGTTTTTAAAAGATCATCGAGTAAATTCTATCGAGTTCATTCTTCAGTTCATCCAGATTCACATAACGCGCTTTCCGTATAAATTCTTTTCCTTCAAAGAAGAATAAAATTGTTGGAACGGAAAAGATATTTTGTTGAGCTGCCAGCTCTTTTGCCTCTTCGCAATTTACATACGCGAAATTCATTAAAGGAAAATTTTGAACCAGCATTTCAATCAGTTTCGGCTTAAGAACTTTACACACGTTGCAGTCCGGTGTGCTGAAATAAATTGCCGCCGCTTTATTAGATGAAATGAATGAATTGAATTCGGCGGAAGTGAAAAGATCAGTCTGCATTTATTGATGCCGGGATTTCGGCAAGAGCTAAACATTCTCCGGTAAGTAAAATTGATTTACCCAGATTAATTTGATGTAATTTACCATCAAGAGAATCTGCATCAGCAACGAGCGATAGATTATCTATCCTTGTAATTTTTGCAGTGATGTAGGCAGAATTTGATTTAGTCCGCTTATATAAATCCGCTATTTCTTTACTACACTTCAACTCTGCAAAATATTTTATACTGCTTTTAAAATTAACCTTCGCTCTCAAAAAATAATTTCCTTCTTTTTGAGAAACTCCTATAAGAGTTGAATCGAGTAGAACCGGGCATGAGTAGATATTGTTGGAAGCCATATCAAAGTCTTCAGCAGCATATTCAAAGCGCAGGAGATTGGCAATCTCTTTTTTTGAGGAATTAAGTTGATCGCTTGTGGAAAAGTTATTCTTCTCGGCACAATTAGTCAAAGTGCTCAATGAGACCGTGATGTAAGCGAGTAACAAACAGCCCGAAAATATTTTACCGGACAATTTCATAAAGCTTTTTTCAGCTTTTGCCTTTCTTTTCAAATTCTTCTTTACTTACAATTCTTTTTTCGCAAATCCGGTATTCATGAATGTCAAAATATTTTTTCAACCCGTTTGAATATTTTTCAATATTCGGGACTCTCACATAACCATCTTTTAATTCGCCCGTCTTACGGTTCTTAAATTTGATGTTTACTAAAAGATCTTCCGGCATGAATAAATCCTTGAATTTCTGACATGCAAAAATAGGTCTGAAATTTGGATTTTTCAAATTGGAAAAGCTTTTAATGCTTGCGAATTTTTGTTTAGGACGAATGATCGGTTGTGATGAACCACTCGCCGTTGATTTTTTTCCAGATAAGGGTGAAATATCCCCCGGCTTTTTCTTTTCGATCGAGATCCCACTTCCCTATCATGAAAACGCTGTTTTTGTTCAATGATTCAAGGGAAATCACTTTAAATATTAGTGTGCCCATTACTTCTTTGTTCGGATAACCTTTTTTATAAGATTCGAATGTGGCGTTCCATCCGTAATTAATTCCGCTTTTTCCAATAAATCTGGTTGAATCGGATTTCCAATAACCTCTCATATATCCGGCTAAGTCTCCGTTATTCCAGCAAATGCGCTGTTGTTCAAGAACATTTAAGATAGCGGTTCTATCAATATCGGAAAGAATTTGTGCTTTTAATGACATAACCGAAATAAGTATGGCTAATAGAAAATATTTTTTCATGATGATTCCGAAATTTTAAATCGAATTCTCAACACACCATTATCAAAATTAGTCGAGATTATCTTAAATCCACCTATAGCTTTTGTTGAGGTAATGTGTGAACCGCTACATAAACATTTATCATAATCGCCGATACGAATCACTCGTAATGAATCTCCGGCTTCTTCAGGCAAACGGGAAAGATTAAAAGCTTTTTCGGCTTCTTCACGTTTTATAAATTCCTCGGTTACGGGAAGATCTTCCGAAATTACAGAATTAATTTTTTCCTCTATAGATTGGATTTCTTGAGGCGTTAAATCACGGTCAAAATGATAATCGCATTTTGATTTTTTCTTTTCAATATGCGCACTAAAAGAACGTCCCCATCCAAACATTTTATCCATTGTCCCGTTGAGAAGATGCTCTGCTGTATGCATCGGCGGGTAATATTCTTTCGGGTTTTCGTTGTATTCCATAAATAATACTCGATTCTAGATAGATGTTTTTGAATTCAAAATAATTGTCTTGCTCATGATCGTGTTCATACTTTTGATCAAGATTGAGATCACGAGCAAGATTTTAAATTACTAATCTTTATTCGTATCTAGTTCTTTTCCCAATAAATATCTAAACCAAAATTGAACACGTTCACGTGTTGCATGCGGCATTCCAACACCGTGACGGAAGTTGGGATAGAGCATCATTTCGAAATCTTTATTCTGTTTTTGTAATTCGGTGATAAACTGAATTGAATTTTGCATGTGAACATTATCATCAATTGTTCCATGCGTAATTAATACCATGCCTTTGTAATTTTTAACATAATTCAATACGGAACCGTCTTTGTAACCATCCGGATTTTCTGCCGGTGTATCCATATAACGTTCCGTATATACGTTATCATAAAGCTTCCAATCCATCACGCCATATTCAGCAATTCCGTAGTTAAAATAATCCGCTGCTTTAGTCATGGCAAGCGCGCTGACGTAACCGCCATAACTTCCGCCGGTAATTCCAATTTTTGTTGTATCAATAAATGATTTTGTTTTCAACCATTTCGCTGCTGCTATATAATCATGCATTTCCCATTTACCTAGATTGCGGTACATCAAAGCAACTCCTTTTTTCCCAAAATGTCCCGCGCCACGATGATCGACCGAGATCGAAATTATTCCATGTTGAGCAAGATAACTTTGAGCCAGTCCCATTGAAAAGGCATTTCTAACTGACGGAGAATTTGGTCCGCCGTATTCATTAAAAATTACTGCATATTTTTTATTCGGATCAAAATCGGCAGGTAAAGACCAGATTGCCGGCAGGTCATATCCATCGCCGGAAGGAATTGTGAACAGCTCAACTTTTGCCAGTGCGTAATCATCATATTGGTTGCTTTTAGTATCGCTAAGCGTTCTAACAAGTTTGCCGTCCATCTTAAAAAGTTCAGTTTTAAAAGGAGTAGTTATATTGGTGTAAGTATCAATATAATATTTTCCTTTTGGAGAAACTGATGCTGAATGCGTCCCGGGAGTTGTAGTTATTTGTTTCAATCCTTTCCCGTCAAGACCAACAACACAGAGATATTTATCTGTATTATTTTTCATTGGACTGTGGAAATAAACTTTTTTATTGGCTTCATCAACATAAGCGATATCTGTTACCTGCCAGTCTCCTTGCGTTAATCTCTTAATCAATTTTCCATTTAAATCGTAGTAGTAAAGATGATCCCATCCATCAACGTTTGACCGCAGTAAAAATCCGCTTCCATTTTCAAAGAAGTAGATATCTTCAAACCATTCAACCCACTCTTTTTGTTTTTCGTTATAGATCTCGGTCTTCTTTCCAGAATTAGTGTCAATCCAATAAAGAATAATATTGTCCTGTGCGCGGTTCATCCATTGAACAGTTAGTTTGTTGTCTTTGGTCCATGTCGGCCATGCAATATATTGATCTGCCTTCTCATCAAAATCTGCCCATGTGATTTTTCTATCGGCAATATTAGCAATTCCAAATTTTACATAAGGATTGGGATCGCCAGGTTTTGGATAACGCTGATGCTCTAATTCACCATGCACTCCATCTGCATGATAAATTGGAAAATCGGGCACTGGATTATCATCGGTGTGTAAGAATGCAATTTTATCACTTTTGGGAGACCACCAGAAAGCGGAATAAGCGGTGCCTCTTCCTAAAATCTCTTCCATATATACCCATGAAGCCCAGCCATTATATATTAGGTCGGTTCCATCATTTGTAAGCTGAGTTTCTTTTTCAGAATCAATATCGAATACATATAAATTATTATTCTTAACATATGCGACTTTCTTGCCGTCAGGAGATAGTTTTGCAACTTTTTCTACAGCGTCATCTTTGGTCAATTGCTTAAATGAATTTTCCGAACGGGAATAGAAATAAAGATTGTTTTTAGAAAAGAAAAGATAATTGTTATAATCTTTTGTCATTCCAAGAGGTCGGTCAATACTAAATCCTTCTGGCAGCTGAACTGAACTGTTATCAATATAAACTTCCGATTTACCGTCTGCAGCATTTGTTTTCATCAACACAGGTTTTGAATCCGTCTTAGCCGGATCCGATTTCATCTCAAGATAATGATCTTCATCTACCCAGCCCAATTCACCACGACCGAACATTCCCATTCTGCCGCGCATACCGCCGCTTTCATAAACTTGTTTATAAGTCAGTTTCTTGTTTTGTGCGGATATCTCGGAAAGACTGAATACAAATCCAATAGCAAAAAGGAAAAGTATTAAAAATAATTTTTGATGATTCATCTGTTCTCCAAATTCTGTTTTGAGAGTATCAATTAAAAATTATAAAAAAAATTTACCTCAACCTATTTAATAAATGTTAAAAAACTGGTTGCCGGCTTACCATGCGTATGCCTCAGGCGCTTGATTTCCGGGACCGGGCCAAATTACATCCAGTTTTTTCATTATGTCATCGGTTAATTTAATTTCAAGTGCTGCCGCATTTTCATTTAGCTGATCTATGGTTCGAGGACCTACGATTGGGGATGTTACAACCGGATTGTTTAGAGCCCATGCGAGGGCAACGTCCGCCGGTTTGAGATTAATCTCCTTACACAAATTTTCGTAAGCTTCAATCTGCGGACGAAGTTTTTCAACTGATTTCTGTAACGGCTCTCTTAATCGTCTTCCTTCTTTTCCTTTTTCCAATACACCGCAAAGAATTCCACCACCTAAAGGGCTCCATGGAATAAGTCCTATTCCAAAATTTTTGCACGCCGGAATGACTTCTAGCTCTATTTGACGGTTGCGTAAACTATAGATGCTTTGTTCGGAAACTATTCCTAGAAAATTTCTTTTTTCTGCTTTGTAAAATGATTCGGCAATATTCCAAGCTGCGAAGTTGCTGCTGCCGACATATATAATTTTACCTTCTTTAACTAATTGTTCCATTGCCTGAAATATTTCTTCCCATGGTGTACTCCGGTCGATATGATGCATCTGGTAAAGGTCAATATGATCTGTCTTCATTCTTTTCAGGCTCTCTTCGCAAGCTTTTCGGATATGATAGGCGGATAGCTTCGATTCATTGGGTGCGCTTCCCATATTGCCATAAACTTTTGTGGCAAGAACTATCTTATCACGACGCGTTTTATCTTCCGAAAGCCAATTACCGATTATCTTTTCTGTATTGCCAACACCGCCGGCATCCCACATTGCGCCGTATACATTTGCCGTATCAAAAAAATTGATTCCGAGTTCAAGAGCACGATTCATAATTTTAAAACTATCGGATTCGTTTGTGTACGGACCGAAGTTCATTGTTCCAAGACAAAGTTTGCTAACTTTTAATCCGGTTCTTCCTAAAAATGTGTACTCCATTTCTTCTTCCTTTCTATTAAAAATTTTTTGTAGCTAAATCTACAAAAGAAACCGCTGAATGTTCCAGAAAGTTAAATAGCGAATTATATAGAAACTTTTCGAGATCTAAAATTTCATTTTTCCCAAAATCTATTTTTGTCACCTAATGGTAGTTCAAGGAAGTCCATCAAAGACTTTCACGTCTCATAAAATTCTTAATTGTGATACAGCCCACGGTTTATAATATATTAACAACTTAAGCATTGACTTAATTATTTCAGCAATTATATTTGTCATGTAGTTTTTGATTGATCAGAGGGGGAAGTACTCGGCTGGGCTTCCCTTTTTGAAATTTTAGAGAAAGGATTTGTAAATGACTTTATCAGCAATTGTTTATACATCAGTTAGTATTTTTTTCTCGCTTTGTTTTATATTGATAATTTCAACGTACATTATCAGTAAAACAAGGAAAGAGAAAAAAAGTTATTCCGATTTCTCTTCAAAAAACTACAGTTCTTATTAAGCGCCAATACACCGAGATCTGTAAGATATAATCCTTCGTTTCAACACAAATACATTTTATTCTTTTAGAAGATTTTCATCATTTCCTATTTTGATCAAAAAATATTCTTCTCAATTCATTTTACTAAGATTAATTCCTTACCTTTCATTTATTTGTTCTAGGAAAATTAATTTTTTGTCGCAATAAAAGTTGAAATCGTACTTTAAAACAACGAAATTATAATTAAGGCATTAGCGGCTGTAGCTCAGTTGGGAGAGTCCCGCATTGAGGGATTCGCGACAAGTTACCGCTTATAATTTTTTGTCGTTTTTATATTTGAAATGTTTTATTAGGGGCTGTAGCTCAGTTGGGAGAGCACTTCGTTCGCAACGAAGGGGTCGAGGGTTCGAATCCCTTCAGCTCCACATTATTCAGATTCATACAATTAATTAAACTTGTTAAGGAGAATAGCATGGATACCATCGATAATCTAAATCTCGATTCCAATTCGACAAGTGTCAATCCGCCTTCAATGTTTCAATATAATTTTGAAAAGATGACGAACGATATGAAGTTCGTAGGAATGTTCGCCATTATATATGGTGCAATCACGTGTATATCAATAATTGGCGCATTACTAGGTGTTCCGATTATTTTCATCGGTTTACGAATGCGAGAAGCGGCAGATCAATTTTCAAATTTTAGAGTAACAAACAGTGCGGCATCTATGCGTGCCGGGTTTGAACTTCAAGGAAAGTTTTTTCATATTCTTAAAATCCTCGTCATCATTCAAATCGTAATGATTATTCTGGGCATTGTTTTCCTGATATTTTTTATTGCATATTTCATGAGTCTATTCTCACAGTATTCGATCCCTTCATAGAAAGTTTTTAATGATTCAAGAAAATACTTTATCTGACGAGAAAAAAAGTTTATATCGGTGGGCATTGTCGCTGGCAATGTTTACCGTATTCTATAATATTGGAGAGGGATTGATCTCCGTTTATTTTGGGGTTAAAGACGAGACTCTTTCCTTACTCGGATTTGGGATTGATTCGTTTGTTGAAGTTATTTCCGGAATCGGTATTTGGCATATGCTCTCAAGAATTAGAGCACTGGGGTCTGAGCGTGATGATTTTGAAAAAAGAGCGCTAAAAATTACCGGAGCCTCATTCTATACTTTGACAATCGGATTAATAGCATCATCCATTTTAAATGTTATAAATAATCATAAGCCTGAAACAACTTTTTGGGGTGTGGTTATTTCTCTTATTTCTATTGTGGCAATGAGTTTATTAATATACCACAAAATGAAAGTTGGAAAAGCTCTCGGGTCGCGGGCAATTATAGCAGATGCCAACTGTACCAAAACTTGTCTTTATCTTTCTGTAATATTACTCGTTGCAAGTGTTGGATATGAATTAACCGGTTTTGGTGCCTTTGATTCTATTGGGGCATTACTAATTGCTTATTATTCCTTTAAAGAAGGAAGAGAAGCTTTCGAAAAGGCAAGGACAGGAAAAGAATGCGGATGTGAGGGCGGGTCGTGCGAAAATTAAATTTTGGGGCTCGCATATAACGAGCCCCAAAAGAGATCAATCGAATACTTTTTCTAATTCTTCATATTTTGAATGCATCCCATCAACAGCATTTGTAATTTCTTTTTTGTCGTTTGATTTAGCAACAATCTCATTCAGTTTCAGAACAGCATCGTTTAGCTCATTTCTAGCTTTGTCAAATTTTTCTTGTTTTGGTTCCAGGCGTTTAGTCAATTTTGCCGCCATTACATCAACCATTTTATTTTTAAGTGTTGCTGCTGAAGTTTTGATTTTTTCTAATTCAAAATTGGCCGAGTAGTAATGATACATCATATAAAGTTCCTGGTGAAAAGCATCAACTTCTTTTAGAACAGGTTTTACAATTCTAACCAGACCTTCATAATCTGAATGCAATTTTTCCGCTGCGTCCAAAATGGCTTGAGCATTTTCTCTGCCTGCAGCGTCTTTATAAGCGTCAACAGACACACCAAACTTTTTTAATCCTTCATCCCACTTGCTTTTCTTGTCGCGTAGTATTCCCGGCAGTACGGCGGTTTTGACTTTGTCATATGCTTTTTCAACATCTGGTAAAAGTTGTTTTAGTAACTGAACATTTTTTTCCGGCCAGGCGGTATGCCAAATTTGGTAAATCACATCATGGAATTCGGAAAGTTCTTTTACTTCTGAGTTTACTTCGTGTTTCTCTTGCGCAATAAGAGGTATTGATAATACTAATAAAAGAAAAAGAAAAGAGCGGAGTTTCATAGCTGCCTCATTTATTTGTTTTGTGGATTATTCCAAATTGCAATGATTGCTATGACAAAAATAACAAGAAATGAATTACTCTTCCCAATAAATAAAAAAACCGGAGAAAGAACGAATTCCTTTTCCGGTTGTTTTTCTATGAGGAGGTATTATCTAATTTCGAGGTTGATAAACTATTTTTCGAATTGTATCGAATTGCAAATACGGATATTCTTCTCTAAGTACTTCAATTGCATTGCTTGCACTTATTTTTTTTGCTCTCAGATCTTTGAATTTTTTTCTGATCAGATAATCCCGCACAGATTTCTCGTCAATTAATCCTCGGCTTGTAAGGAGGGTGTAAACATCATCATTGATTAATTCCGAGATTGGATTATTACCATCATTACTATTTAGATTTTCCATTGTTCCTCCTGTTGTTATGATGTTGTCTTTATTTTATCAACTAAGGTTGATTCGTTTTTCTCTTTTTCTGATCTGTATTTAATGAAATGAAAGTGGCTTGTAAACAGCACAATTGTGCAGTTTTAACAAGAAAAGAGATAAAAAATGGGATTGACCTACATATTTATGCGGCTGGTTGGTCTATGCTGGATTCTAGATTCTTAATATTGGTTAAAAATAAAAATTTGGTACGTCGGATTACTTAAAATCTTGTAACAAAAAATGAGAATTAAATTTCTAGATAAGTCCTTTGCGGATTGCTTTAGCGACGGCTTCCGATTGTGAATGCACGTGGAGTTTACGATAAATATTTCTAATATGATGGCGGACTGTATCAACGCTTATGAAAAGCCGGTCGGCTATTTCTTGATAATTATTTCCATCTGAAAGAGATGTTAACACTTCTATTTCGCGCGAGGACAAATTTGTTTCTTCTTCATCTGGAGATTTGCCTTGAGTCTGCCGAAAAACATTTATAACCTGCCGGGCAATCAAAGAACTCATTGGAGCGCCTCCTTCGTAAGCATCTTTTATTGCTTCCAGTAATCTGCTTGGCGGAGTTTTCTTTACAAGAAATCCACATGCACCTGCACATAACGCTTTGAATACAGATTGACTGTCCTCATAAATTGTGAGCATAAGAATATTGAGTTCAGGCTTTATTTTTTTTGCTTTTGCAATTCCATCAATTCCGCTCATTCCGGGGAGACCTATATCCATCAAAGCAACATCTATGTCCATTGTGGAAAGTTTTGGGAGAAAAGATTCACAATCACTATAAGAACCAATGCAACTGTAACCGCTTGTGCCGTTAATTAGCGCGGCTAATCCTTCCCGGATTGTATTGTTATCTTCTATGATTGCGACTTTGATCATAATACATTGATTTGTCTTAAGTGTAAAATAACAATTTTTTAGAATATACGGTTAAGATGATTTCGCGGAAACAACAATTCAATAAAAACAATAATTATGAATTCATAAACGAGAGAAATACTTTTTTAATTCCTCCGAGTTTACCAATAAATTTGAGTGATGTCCCTTCTTCGCTCGAATCAATAATCAGTTCGCATCCAATTGAATCAGCACGTTTTCTCATGTTTAATAAGCCGTTGCCTAATTTTGCATTTTCCACATCAAAGCCTAATCCGTCATCTTTTAAAACCATAACTATTGTATCTTTATTAAGATCCGCTTCAAGAACAATTTTTTTACATTTACTGTGTTTTATTGCATTGTTAATTCCCTCTTTAAAAATCAGATACATGTTCTGTTTGTATTCCATCGGTAATTTAAGAGAGCTCAATTTTTCCAGATTGATGGTTCGAAATGAAATTTCGGAAGAATAGAGCAGATCGCTGTATGTATCTTTCAATCTCATAATTAGATGATGAAAAGAGTCGCGTTGCGGATTGACCATCCAGACAATGTCGCTCATGCTGTCGATTAATTGACGAGCTTTCTCGCTTATGGCACTTAAATTTTGTGATGAACCGTCTTCTGCATTATTTATCTTTTGAGATGTCAGTTCACTAAGGATAGAAATTTCAGTTAGACCCGAGCCGACATTGTCATGCAGATCGGCGGCAAGTTTCCCTTTTAGCTTTTCAATTGCAAGCAGACTTCTGAAACGGACTGTACTTAGATAGAAAATTAAAAAAGCGATAAACGAAAGAACAACCGTTATAAACCACCACCTCATCCAAATCGGCGGAAAAATTTTAATAAATATTTTTGCTCCATCATTATTCCATGCACCGTCATTGTTCGAACCACGCACACGGAAGATATATTCTCCGGGTGAAAGATTGGAATAATTAACAATTCTTCTTCGTGAATCTACATAGTGCCAGTCTGAATCTAATCCTTCCAGGGTATAAGCGTATTGATTATCAACCGGATTTGTAAAATCAAGCGCTGCAAATTCAAATGAAAAGAAATTTTGCGAGTAGGAAAGCTCCAAAGAGTCAATTTCTCCCCGAACCGGATTGCTGAAGATTTTTATGTTGCTGATTACAATTGGGGGAGTAAACAAATTATCTTTAACGCTATCCGGATAAAAATAATTAAATCCGTTAATTCCCCCGAAGAACATTTCTCCTTGCTTAGATTTAAAATAGGCTCCGCCGCTGAATTCCGAACTTTGCAAACCATCGTGAAGATCGTATTGAGTAAAGATTTCAGTTGCTATGCTGAACTTGAATAGGCCATCATCAGTACTCATCCAAAGATTATTGCTGTTGTCCTCAAGTATGCCATATACCACCGAACTAATCAGCCGATTTTTTTTGTTGAACCTTTTAAATTTTTCGGTACGTTTATCAAATTTCTGCAGTCCGCCTCCGTATGATCCTATCCATAAATTACTAAAATTGTCTTCGTAAATTGTCATTACACGGTTATCAGCTAAACTTGATTCATCACCAGGAATATTTTTGTAAGAGATGAATTTTTTTGTCTTGGGATCAAATTTATTTAGCCCGCCGCCGAATGTTCCAATCCATAATATTCCATCCCGATCTTCGGTTATGCAATAGACTCTATCGTCATTGAGACTAAATGGATCAGTAACATTGTGAACAAAATTTTCAAACCGGATATTATCAGTTTTTAAATCTTCGGCAACCACCTTGTTCAATCCGCCGCCAAAAGTACCAACCCAAAGATTCTTCTCACGATCTATTAGAATAGCTTGAACTTGATTTGAGCCTCGGTTCGAAGAGTCGTTAGAGCCGAATGTATATCTAGTTGAGCGTCCGGTTGATTTATTAAATTTATTTAATCCGCCGCTGTATGTACCAATCCACAAATATCTATTGCCGTCATCAACAATTGAACGAATGTGATTATCGCTTAATGTGGATTTATTATTCCTATCGGATTTGTAGAATGTAAATTTTCCATTTTTGCGATCATATTTGTTTAATCCCCCTTTATATGTTCCGATCCACACAACGGAATTTTGATCCTCACTGATAGCCCACACCACATCATCATTTAAACCATTGACACCATTTATATCTCTGTTAATTTGTCCAAATTTTATTATGCTCGGTTCAAGGCGGCTAAGACCTTTCCCAAGATTGGTACCGATCCAAAGTGTTCCGGATTTATCAACGAGTAAGGAAAGAATTTCATTTTTTTGAAGCGATGTTGGAATTTTAGGATCGTTTTTATAAACTGTAAATTTTTTATTGTTTAAATCAAAGTGATCCAAACCTCCGCCAATAGTACCAAGCCAAAGTGATCTGTCTGTATTTTGAATTATTGAAGTAACTATATTATTCGATAAACTATTTTTTTGCGGATCATTCATAAATCTTTCGAATCTTGCTTGAGATGCTTCAGCTGATTGAAATTGCATTGTAAGTTTGTTCAATCCCCCGCCATAGGTTCCAATCCATAAATTTCCGTCCACATCTTTAAATAGTGAGATGACTTTGTTATCGCTCAAGCTCCAGAAATTTTTATTGTGCTCATATTTTTGAAACCGTATTTGATTACTTCGCGTAATTAATTTATAAAGCCCACCGCCAAGTGTGCCAACCCATACCGTTCCATCGCTGACGGGAACTATTGCTTTTATTCTATTGGATTGAAGCCCGTCATGCTGATTTTTATCGGAATGAAAATGCTCAAACGTATTTTTAACCGGATCGAATTTTATCAATCCTTTTCCCCATGTTCCTATCCACAACATACTTTTATCGTCTTGCTCAATAACTGTTATTGATTTATTATTATTCCGCGAAAATGGCAGAGGAAAGTCGTAATATTTTTCATCCAGGTCATTTTCTGTTTTTAAATATTCTGTGAAATTATAACGGGTAAATGTTCCATTTTTTCTGTCGTATTTATTTAGAACTCCGCCCACTGTTCCTACCCATATAAAACCATCTTTATCTTCCAGGAGAGATAAAATTCCATTATCGGAAATTGTTGTTGTATCATTTGGATCGTTAGTAAAAACTGTAAAGTTATATCCATCATAACGGTTCAACCCATTGGCCGTTCCAAACCATAAAAATCCTTTACGGTCTTGAAGCATACAAAAAACAGTACTCTGAGAAAGTCCGTCTTCAACTTTAATTTGATTGAATTGATATTCTAGGTGCTGCGTGGTCGATTGACCGCGTAAAACTGTTGAAACTAGCGATAAAATTAAAAGAATTATAAAAGTATTTTTCTGCAAGCCAGGTTTCACATTAATTCTTAATTAAATATTGAGTTTTCAATTCACAATATAAATTGACTACATAAAAATCTACTCAAATAAAAAGCCAAATTCATCTTAATTACATTGATAAATGCCGCGTGATTTGTTCTTCAAGTTCTGTTATATTAGACGTGTTATAAGATTGGATGGAGAATAAATGAAAAATTTGTTTGCCGCAATAGTTACTCTTGCATTGTTTTCTTTTATAGCCGGGTGCGATAAAGGGATCGAGCCTGAGCCCCTAAAATCCGGCGTAACCGGCTTCAGCGGTAAAGTAACGTTTGTTGGCAATTGGCCGGCAGATATTAAACGCACACACGTTGTTCTTTTCAAAAATGTAATTAACACAAGCGCAGATTTTTTTCCGCCCAATCTCGCGTTCGTAATTGATTCTATACCCTATCGATCTACATCGTTCACATATAATTCAGTTGATAATAATTTTATTCCGCTTTTTACTTTGGCGCCCGGTGATTATAATTATCTGGTTGTTGCACAATCTAAGACTGCGGTTCTTTCACTTGATAGAAAAGACTGGTTAATTGTTGGAATTTATAATATCGGCAACGATCCAAATAAACCGAGGACGCTTACAATTTTGGATCGAGAAATTACTTCCGGCGTAGATATTATTGTTGATTTCAACAATCCTCCGCCTCAGCCACCAATGTAAAATATAATTGTATTACGACATGAGAATTTATTTCTCAAAAGAAAAAGGTCTTCAAATGAAAAAAATTTTTATTCTTATTACACTTCTTCCGTTTTTAGTTTCATTTGCTCAATCCGGCAGCATTAAAGGAAAGGTAATTACCAGCGAAAACGAACCGCTGATAAATGCAAATGTGGTAATTATTGGAACTCAACAAGGTGCGGCTACATCACCGGACGGCTTTTTTGAGATTAGTAATGTTCAATTTGGAGAATACTCACTTGAAGTCTCTCTAATTGGATACGGCAAGAAAACCATCTCTTTAGCATTTGATGCAAAAACAAAACCAATCACAATTATTTTAATAGAAGAAGCTATTCAAAGCGAACAAATAATAGTTAGCGCCGGTAAGTATCAGCAAAAGGTTCAGGATCTTTCCGTCAGCACTGCTATTTTAACTCCAGATAATATTTCCAAAAAAAATTACTTGACATTTGATGACGCACTCCGGTTTGTACCCGGTGTACAAATGAATCTTGAACAAGTCAGTATTCGAGGATCTAATGGTTACAGCAAAGGTGTTGGTGCACGCGTCCTAGTTGCAGCAAATGGAATTCCGCTCTATTCAGGCGATACCGGCGATATTGTGTGGGAACTAATTCCGGTCGCAGATATTGAACGTGTTGAAATAATTAAAGGTCCGGCAAGTTCTCTTTATGGCTCTACCGCAATTGGAGGTGTAATAAATATTATAACCAAATCATCTGTAAAAAATCCCGTTACTCATTTCAGTTCGTATATCGGTGCATATGATAAACCCACATATGATATTTGGAAATGGAACAACAATACTAGATATTTTTATGGTGTCGAACTGACTCATTCCAATTCAGTTAATAATTTGAGCTATACTCTTTCTTTGAAAAAATTTGACAATATGGGTTATAGGCAAAACGATTATACAAAACGAAATCTTGGTTATCTAAAATTGAATTATGATTTCACATCTCAGAATCATTTATTGTTTTTTGCGGATTTTCTGAACATGAACCGAGGAAATTTTCTTTATTGGAAAGATTCGCGTAATGCTCTCGTTCCAAAAGATGAAGATAACGGCAATACTGTTAAGTCCAACCGGCTTTTTACCGGGTTAATTTATCATCACACTTTTAACAAAGATATTACTGCAGAATTCAAATCCAGTTTTTATCACACAAAATTTGACGGCTATGGAATAGAATTGACGACTTCAAAAGCCGATCTTTTCCGTAATGAACTGCTCGCAAATATTAATCTGTCAGATTCCTTTGTTCTTACACCGGGTATTGAAACTTCTTATTCCAAAATATCTTCCAATATTTTTAAAAGCCCGGATTTTTTTGGTTTTGGTGCATATACTCAGGGAGTTATAAAAATAAATCCGGATCTTTCTTTGACTCTCGGATTAAGATTTGATTACATGAAACTGGATACACTCAAAAGTGCAAATGCGGTGGCACCAAAAGCTGGACTTAACTACAAACTCACAAAAGATTTTATATTGCGGACATCTCTTGGAACAGGATTCCGGGCACCAACTCCTTCGGAGGTATTCACAACTGCAGCCATCGGTGGAGGCATTGATGTTAAATCCAATCCGGATTTAAAAGCCGAAACAAGTATTTCATTTGAGATTGGAGCTGTTTACAACTATTCTAAAAACCTTCTTTTCGATCTTGCATTCTATCAAAATGAATACAAGGATTTTATTGAACCGGTTTTGACTCAAGAAGCGAAAATTCAATTTACTAATTTGAGCAGAGCAAGAATTCAAGGCGTTGAGTTGAACAGCGATTGGACTCTCATTCCGGGTGAATTAAAATTGAAAGCGGGATACAACTACATGTGGGCGCGCGATCTTGAAAAAAATATAGCAATGAAATATCGTCCTAGAAATTCCGTTTCCGCTCAGTTGCAATACTCTCCATATCCATTTGAATTTGGAATTGACTTTAGATACATGAGTAAAGTTGAAGAGATTGATTTTAATCTTACACAACCTCCAATTGCACTTGTTATAGACGGTGATAAGCGTGTTCCTGTATATGTCACCGACTTAAATATAGGATACAATTTTTTATTTGGAAGCATTCCAGCAAAAATATTTATAAATGCAAAAAATATATTTAACTACAATTGCGTAGAATTCATCGGTAATGTTGCACCGATTAGAAACTATTCATTTAGTTTTGAGATATTTTTTTAAGAAAGATTTAGTATAATTGCTAAATCTAATTAGGGGATTAAAGTGGTAAAAGTTAAAAAAGATATTGAGAAGAACAGGCTATATGTTTTTATAAGCGGAATGCTTTCATTCGACGAAGCTGAAAAAGCGAAAGAATTAATTACAAAAGAGGTGGAACTTCTAAAACCGGGTTTCGATTTGATTAACGATATTTCAAAATTTATACACGGCGCAGATGAAGCCGGCTCGATTTTAAAAGAAATTATGATATTGTTGATACAGAAGAAAGTTAACCGGGTTGTTAGAATAGTTGGTACATCAAAAACGGGACTGATTCAGTTTGCTAATAATTCATTAGCAACAGATGCTTACAAATTATATTACGTTCCAACAATCGAAGAAGCGGAAAAGTTTTTAAATGAATAAAGAAAGCCTATTCTAATATGAAAAAACCCGAAATTATTCTCTCGGAATGGTTACATGCAGTTAATAATGGGGAGATAAAAAATGTTTTAGCTCTATACGACGAGAAAGCATTATTAATTCCGACATTCTCAAATAGAATCTTAAATACTCCGGCAAAAATCCGTAATTATTATGAGCAGCTTCAAACTCGTGAAAAACTTAGCGTTTCACTGCATGAAAATCTCGTTAAATCTCAAAAAATAACTGAAAATGTTTATGCATTATCCGGCATTTACCGTTGGCAATTTACAGTTGAGGGTGAACTTCTCAGTTTTGAAGCCAGATTCAGTTTTGTGCTGGATCTTTCCTTAGCTAATCCAATTCTACACCATCATTCATCACAAATCCCACGAATGCTGTGATTTATTGAAAAATTGATTATTCATGAATTAGTTCGTTGTCAAATTGTCGCCCTTAAATAAAAGCTGCAAGATAGTTCGTGACATTCCACTGTAGACTGATCTCCTTTTTTGAACATTTTTTCCCTTCCATAGTGTTGTAAACTAAAATCAAAAAAACGATGTTCTTTCAGAAAGAATAATTTATTATAGAAAGGATTAAGAGATGAGAAAACTATTCTGGTTTAACTTAGTTACACTCGATGGTTACTTTGAAGGACCAAATAGAGAAATTGATTGGCATAATGTTGACGAGGAGTTCAATGAATTAGCCATCGAACAGCTGAAATCACTTGATCTCCTTTTATTCGGACGGGTAACATATGAATTAATGGCAAGTTACTGGCCGACTGAAACTGCAATGAGGGACGATCCGATAGTTGCAGATAAGATGAATAGTATTTCTAAAATCGTTTTTTCAAAAACTCTGGAAAAAGCCGAATGGGAAAACACAAAACTGATTAGATGGAATGTTGAAGAGGAAATTTCAATATTGAAACAAGAGCCAGGAAAAGATATCGCAATCTTCGGTAGCGCTGAATTAGTATCAACATTTACTCAGAAGAGTTTAATTGATGAATACCGGATTATGGTGAACCCGGTTGTATTGGGTAACGGCAATCCGTTATTTAAAGGATTCAACCAAAAATTTCATTTAAAACTTATTAACAGCAAAACTTTCAATTCCGGAAATGTTTTACTTTACTACAAGCCCTTGTAAAATAGATTTCGCGCTATGGTCAGTGAATTTAAAATGCTTATTAATATTGGGAAATAATTTCGAACAATTATGGCAAAGCCAAAAATGACCTAGTCCGGTGTCAGATAAATTTCGTCTCGCTCACTAAGACAAGTTTCAGTATCTTTTAGATGTAAATAATTTTCGGATAATAAATGAACTCAAAATGGTTTAAGGAATTTCCCGCAGCAATAACCGTATGCGATTTAGATGGAATTGTAACAGAAATGAATGAAAAATCTGCCGAAGTATTTGAGGATGACGGCGGATATGATTTAGTTGGTAAGAATATGTTCGGTTGCCACAGCGATGCATCAAATGAAAAAATCAAAGAAATAATGAATAAACAGAAACCGAATATTTATACTATTGAGAAGAACGGTAAGAAAAAACTTATATATCAATCTCCATGGTTTGAGAACGGCAAGATGAAGGGTCTGGTAGAATTATCTATTGAAATTCCTTTTGAGATGCCTCACTTCATAAGATAGTAATCGGTGCGTCTGTTGTTTGATTATCCGGCATCCTCTTTTTTTTCATCTTCCTTGCGGATTACTTCTACTGTATAATTTGCAGCCATGCCGGCAAGGGCTCCAACTGCAGCAACAATCGGCGCAAAAACTGCTCCTAAAATGCCAATCGTCACCGGGATGTCAATGTAAGTATTCCCTTTTTCATCTTTAACTATTATGCGTGTTACGTTACCTTCGTGAATAAGCTCTTCAATCTTCTGTATCAGTTCATTCCCTTTGACTTTAAACTCGTTCATACATTTTTCCGTTTCGTCTTTAGATGAAGCAGCGCTTTCGTTTGTTCCATTTTTAAAAATTTATTTCTTTGCGAAGAGCATTTTTAATAAGCAAACAAATATAAACTTCCTTGCTTCTTTAGCTTATTATATGCGTTCCCTTTCCAATCTTGCAGACATAAATCAGCGGATTCTTGCCGTATTTCTTCATATAAGCTTTTTCCATAAATAGTTGAAATTTTTTGACCATACTTTTATATACTAAGTTAATTGTGCATCCGCCGAACCCGCCGCCCATCATTCTTGCGCCTATTACCTCGTCGCTGTACAATGCCTCTTCTGCCAAAAAATCCAACTCCTCACAGCTAACTTCGTATTCATCACGCAGACCGCGGTGAGATTCATACATTCGCTGTCCGAACGATTCAAAATTATTTTGTTCCAAATCTTCACATGACTTTGTTACCCGATCATTTTCTTCAATAACATATTTACACCGGCGGAAAACTATATCGTCTATATTTGATTTATGCGAATAAAGAAGATCGAGCGATACATCACGCAAACTTTTTATTTCCGGATTGTATTTTTGTATAATGTTTACCCCGCTTTCGCATTGGGATCGGCGTATGTTATATTCTGATGAAGCAAGCGAATGCGTAACCATCGTGTTGCATAAAACAATTCTTAAATCATTATTCATAAAAGGATAGTATTTATATTCAAGCGAACGGCAATCAATTTTTAGAACTTTTTGCTTCGCTCCAAAAATATTTATGTATTGATCCATAATTCCGCAGTTCACACCAACGAATTCATTTTCTGCTTTCTGTGCTAGTTTTACCAATGATAGTTTATCAATACCGAGATTAAAAATATGGTTTAGTGAAAATGCCAAGCCCGCTTCAAGTGCTGCGGAAGATGATAAACCGGCACCGAGAGGAATATCTCCGCCGAAAACACAATTGAATCCGGTTAACTTTTTTCCGGCTTTATTTAATTGATCGACTACACCCATCAAATAATTCGGCCAAAGTTTTTCAGAAAACTTAAGAGAATCAATCGAAAAGTCGAATCCGTCATTCATATCAACCGCAAAAAGTTTGCATTCTCCATCGTTGCGCGGAGTAATTGCGAAGTAGATTGCTTTATCAATTGCAGCAGGAAGTACAAAACCCGAATTGTAATCAGTATGTTCGCCGATTAAATTAACTCTGCCGGGAGAGCGAACAAGCAAAGGTTCTTCATTAAATAATTCCTTGAATTTTTTTCGAACGATTTCGGTTGGCATTTCAATCCCAGTTTAATTTCAATATCAAATTATTCATTTTTCATAAAACATTCTTTTTCTATTTGCCAAATAGAAAGTAAAAATTCCTTTCTCGCATTGATCATTTGAATCCGTCTGGGCGGAAAAAAAGTGTATAAAAGAATGTATGCTCTCCTTAATACACGTTTATATCAAAAGAAAAAATTAGAGCAAGAATAAATTTGGAAAGTGTTTAAGACTGATGTAAAATCAATATTGGTTCGAAAAAAATTTTTTCTGAAAAGGTTCCGCTATGATTTTTATTATACAGTTTGGTTTCTTGTTTTCCAGTACATAAATCCGCCGAACAAAAACATTATTGCACCCCACCAAATTGCCGGATGTATTTCTGCCAGCACCGTTTTAACTTCCGGAGGATTCAATAATTGATAGATTCCGGATAGAAATATTACAGCACCCATTACCAGCAAGATCAATCCAACAAAAAACCAGATCGGTTTCATTTTAGGTGTAGACATTTTTCAATTTCTCCTTTAAGTCATTACAGCAAAAGTCCAGAATGACAATTTTTTATTACCAAAACAGAATATTTAGAATCACTAA